>NZ_JAKJST010000031.1:0-95127 GCF_050337275.1 Vibrio wakamikoensis
ACATCGCTGTAGCTGAAGCTGAGCGTTTGGTTGTTGTCTTCATCGGTGGTGAGGGTCGACGCCACTGTGATACTCGGCTCATCGTTCACGCTTGAGACCGTCACGGTGATGGTTTTATCCACCGTGTAGCCGCTGCCATCGGTCAAGGTAATGGTGAAGCTATCGCTGCCGTTGTAGTTGGCCGTTGGCGTGTAGACGATATCCGTGCCGTTGATGACTATCGCACCATGACTCGGCGCTGACTTCTCGGTTGCGGTCACCGTATCGCCATCGACATCGCTGTAGCTGAAGCTGAGCGTTTGGTTGTTGTCTTCATCGGTGGTGAGGGTCGACGCCACCGTGATGCTCGGCTCATCGTTCACGCTGGAGACCGTCACAGTGATGGTTTTATCCACCGTATAGCCGCTGCCATCGGTCAAGGTAATGGTGAAGCTGTCATTACCGTTGTAGTTGGCGGTTGGCGTGTAGACGATGTCCGTGCCGTTGATGGCTATCTCGCCATGACTTGGTGCGGATTTCTCCGCTGCTGTCACCGTATCGCCATCCACATCGCTGTAGCTGAAGCTGAGCGTTTGGTTGTGGTCTTCATCGGTGGTGAGGGTCGACGCCACCGTGATACTTGGTTCATCGTTCACGCTTGAGACCGTTACGGTGATGGTTTTATCCACCGTATAGCCGCTGCCATCGGTCAAGGTAATGGTGAAGCTGTCATTACCGTTGTAGTTGGCCGTCGGCGTGTAGACGATGTCCGTGCCGTTGATGACTATCGCACCATGGCTTGGTGCGGATTTCTCCGTTGCGGTGACCGTATCGCCATCCACATCGCTGTAGCTGAAGCTGAGCGTTTGGTTGTTGTCTTCATCGGTAGATAAAGTAGACGCAATAGTAATAGTCGGGGCATCATTCACTCCCTCGACACTGACAGTAGAAGCTATAGATAGGTTAGTACTTAGATTTTCAGTTCCGGTTTCTGATATTTCGGTAATAGTGACAATGCGATTCGTCGTACTAGGTGCGTTATCTGTGTTTTCATAACTGATGCTGTCAACAAGCGTCTGCAGTTCGCTAACACTTAGAGAGCCTCCGGTTAAACTTACTGTCGCCGTAGTCCCCGCCAAAGACACCGAATAGTTAAGACTATGTCCGCTCGTAGTGCCAC
The DNA here is from genome assembly GCF_050337275.1 of Vibrio wakamikoensis. NCBI lineage: Bacteria > Pseudomonadati > Pseudomonadota > Gammaproteobacteria > Vibrionales > Vibrionaceae > Vibrio > Vibrio wakamikoensis. Next base: position 1,160 of record NZ_JAKJST010000031.1, read on the forward strand.
TTTCACCATTCTCCAGTACGACAGATGTACCATCAATAGTAAGCTTTTCGCTAACACCATCAGTCACATTAGTCACGGTCAGGGTCAGTCCATAAATTTGTTGACTAGCCTCAATAGTATCGGCCTCAGCAGTACTGAACAAAGTAACCGAGCTATTTCCTTCTGTAAATGTTGGATTCTGACTGGTTGCCGTCAAAGTCGGCGAATCATTAACCGCACTGATAGTCACATTGACTGTAATGCTGTCACTGCCTCCGGCACCGTCCGAGACTTGAACTGTAAAGCTGTCACTACCTGTTTCATTGTAAGAAGGTGTATAGGTTAAACCGGAAGGCGTAATCGCGTTTGTTCCAGAGTTCTCTGTAGCATTAAAGCCACTGACGCTGCCTTTGGTTGGAGCAGCTACAACCGACCATGTTAGAGTTTGACCAGCACTGGTATCACTCACAGAAAGCAAATTATTAATAGCGGTCGAGCTTGCATCTTCGGATATAACTAAACTATTTGTCTCGCCACCATTAAAACTTGGAGCAACATTGTCCGTAGCTACGGCTGTCCCATTAATCGAACTTTCCACAGACGAGCCAAACGCAGCACCATCGTTAGGCGTCACCTCAAAACTGATATATTTGTCCAGTTCACTGGTTGTTAGTGTATACGTGCTGCTTGTTGCACCACTAATCGCTGTTTTATTTGCCCCAGAGACATTGTCACTCGCATACCACTTGAAAGTAGTGCCACTTTCAGCATCGGACTCAATATCCGAATAACTATAACTTCCCGTTAGTAACTCACCAACTTTCAAAATACCGCTAAACGCCACATTACTTGCTATTGGTGCATCATTCTCAGGAGTTATAGTGACATTTACCGTAATAGAAGCCGTTCCACCAACGCCATCACTCACCTGAATCGTGAAACTGTCACTCCCTGATACATTTGCTGTCGGAGTATAAGTTAAATTGGTTGGTGTAATATTGGTCGAACCTGAACTCGCTGTCGTCGTGAAGCCGCTCAAGCTTCCTTTTGACGGTGCTGACGTTACAGACCAAGTGAGCGTTTGCCCGTTACTCGTATCACTCACATCAAGTAGGTCGTTAATTGCAACTAAACTATCATCCTCTGTGATAACGAGAGATACGCTTGTACCATCATTGAAACTAGGTGATACGTTATCGGTCACCACTGCCGTGTTATTAATGGAGCTTTCGACCGCAATCCCCGCTGTTTGGGCATCACTTGGGGTCACCTCAAAGCTGATGTACTTACCTAACTCATCCGCCGTTAATGTATAAGTACTTGACGTCGCCCCTGTTATCGCAGCCTTATTTGCGCCAGAAGTATTTTCACTGGTATACCACTTATAAGTAGTGCCACTTTCTGTATCAGACTCAGCGTCAGCATAGTCATAGCTACCAGTAAGTAACTGTCCGACTTGCAGTGTCCCACTAAAGCTAACATTACTCGCCGTTGGTGCAGTATTGGTCGTAACGTCTAAATAAACCGTTGAGATCGTCGAATCATCAGTACCATCATTTGCTTTCAAGGTAAAAGAGGCGGCATTATCACCGCTAACGTTGGCAGGGCTGGTGTACTGAATATTACTGGCTGTATCTAAATAGGTATTTAAGTTTGCTGATGTCCCGCTCAACGTGATCGTTCCCGCTGAGCTTCCATTTGGGCTCGCAGTCACCCCGCCAGCAGAACTCGCGGTGAAAGTACCCGTCGAAGCTGCCAACGTTAGAGTAATCGTATCCCCATCTCCGTCTGCCACAGTGGCCGCACTTAGATCAACATTTGAAGCTAAACTTTGCCTAACCGAAATATCGGTAGGCGTATTGGATAATGTCGGCGCAGAATTACTTGATGGGAGCACGTGATCTGCTGTAGAAATTTTAACCAGGTTGTTAAACAAAACATTGTTGCAGCCACTGTAGTCTATTTTAAATGAGCTTAAGTTTAAGTTCGATATCTCAGAGACATCGACAGACTTAGTCTCATTCGCTGGTAAAGAAACTGGGCTTGTCGAACTCGCCCCTCCCGCATAATACCCCGTTACAGAAACACTGCTACAAAGGTTTTGCGCACCATAAGATTGAAACTCCAGTCCAGTTAATCGAAATGTATCAAGGTAAGTGGAATTCGCCGTGACGGTGAGCGAGCCGGAAGTTTGCCCGTCAGCATCCAAGTATATCAAACCCGTATATGCATACACATCAGCAGAACCACTCAGTTGTAGCTTATTATCACTAGAGGTATGCGTCGATTTCGAAGATACGCAAGCAGCGTTACAAAAGCTCGCACTAGTGTACTCCTCACTAGACAACACAGCAGTGAAACGGCTAAGCGATTTAGCATCAAATAGCTGCGTCACCGCCAAATCACCAGTACGAACCTCCAGTTCCCAATCTCCCCCGTCTGAACGATGACCAGTGAGATCATTCGAGGCGGCAACATCAACATTAGCCCTCTTTGATAGCAGCTCGAGAAACTCTTCACCCTCAGAAGTTTTAGCGACATCACAGCCGTACAACATGACATCGGCACCATCAACTAAAGCACTGTCCATCACCGCCAGAACATGGAGATTATTTTCTAGCGCAGCTCTATCTACCTTGCTATTTCCGAGTAATAGCGTCCCGTCTTCACCGTGAGACACGATATGCAATGCTTCTAGATTATGGTATTGCTGCAAGGTTGCCGTTAGTTGAGCGAGTCCATCTTCGTCTGACACAAACTCTACGATGTCTACGCCAGGTTTGAGTTGTTGGTAGAAAAGATGTTTATCTGGCACGTTGGCATCAATAATGACGAGTTCGCGAATAGCTAAGCCGCTACTCAGCACCAAATGTTCATCAGCATGGTTAACCGATATCTCTCTGTCCGTTTCAGGGGGCAACTGTAACGGAGAGAATTGCGATGCCAGCAGCTCAAGAGAGTCCGATGGAATGTCTTGCTGTTGTGCCCACAGGGTTTTGCTGCTCATCAAACGCTTACCCTGCGCATCGTCTTCATGAGGTAACAATTCATTTATTGAGCGAAGATTTGACTTAGGAAGGAGGTGGCTTTCATGCGATATTCGCGACGAACTATCTGTTTGCTGCCAGGTCGAAACCTTTGACATGAGATAGTTTGCTTGCCGACCACGATTGCCACTATTCATGTAACCATAAATGAATCGACTTTGATAACTGCCGCTTGCTTGTGCATTTCCTGTGAACGCCCCCAATGGAACACACAAGGCTGCCAACGTTCGCATTGCACTATTCATTGTGCTTCACTCCAATTCCGTATGTTTTAATCCGCTAACTTACGCGGCGCTATAATACTTGCCTCAGTACCGGTATTGTCATTCCAAAAGGCCATATCGCTATACTGCTGAAATAGATCCGGTGGTAAAATGCTGCGTCTTGGTGTGAACTGGACTTTCTTCTTAACAGTATGGAGCCCTGATACCCCCAAATGGGCGTCAAACTCGCCAGCTTGATACTCCACGTCGTCAAAATCGTGTCTAAAAGTTGGTAGACCAAGAAAGTCGTAGACGAGCTGCATACTGCGTTGAGGATGCTGAGTCAGTAAATCGTAATCCAAGAGCAGCAGCCGATGGGAATGCTCGCTATAATAAGCCTCTTTTAACGCCGTCCATGCACTGCCCATGGCACCACTGACATTCGCAATCGCGTCACATCGCGTATAAACAGTTTGACGCGATTGTGCTGAATACATCCGGCTGTATTCAAAGGGGTTCTTTCGGTAAATCACTTCAAAGCTGTCCATGATCCAAGCTGGATTGCGAACACAGCAAATCACTTTAAAATCGCCAAACATCTCCACTAACTGGTGAAGGCGAGCCGTCCAATGGCGATTGGTATCAAAAATGACCTGTTTGTCACTTTGCTCTTCGTAGTAGCTGTCGAACAGCGCTCGACAAATTGATTGTCTTTTCGTGTCGTCGAAGAAACTTGCGAACTCGGTCCCCGTTCCCATTTGCTCCAAACTACCTTGGATCAAGTTAGCAACAGGGCTGCTCATAGCAGCATGAAACTGATGATTTTGACGCAATATGCCTGCCAGTAGCGTCGAACCTGAACGAGGCAAACCAGATATAAAATGTACGGTGCTCATAAAACTCTTCACCCTCAATTACGTGACGGGTACGTACCATCTGAACAAATCAAATAATTCACAGCAAGTGAGGGTTGATACATGGAGAATGAATTCGACTGCCCTGTGGCTGAGTTCGTCACTGTTCCCCCCGTGATACCGCCACTACCGCCACTCACTTCAATTCCTCCTAACTTAACGACATCACCTGGGTTTGATGAGTAAATGAGCTCTGGTTGATCCTTGCCTCCTGATGGAGGTTTCGCTTGGGCTAAATAAGCACCAGTTGAAGGCGTTTCTGAAGTACCAACCGCCGTTGTCGCTTCTATTGTCACGGAAATAGGCGTACTTGCTCCACCACCAATCGGATTAAATGTCGCTGTGTGTGTATGTTGAGGCATATGAGCCTGTGTTAGAGTTTGAACTGCAGAACCACCCTGTATACCAATGCGAGGAAAAAACGAGGTCGACGGAGAGCCCCCCCAGCCAACAGGCGCTGTACCGCGCAGATCGGGGAGCTGAAAACTGACCCTGCCATCTCCACCAAAGGTGGTACCCAATAATGAAAAGAGCGCTTGATCATTCGAGATGGAAACGTGTCCACCTTGAGCTGAATAAAATTGTCGTGGAATAAAGTTAAAGCCAGCGGCTTGGATCATTCCGATATACTGATTGTCCATAGACGAATCCTTGAGTTGGTGCGATCAGTTTCTAGAGGGGAACAATCCTTCTATGCAGAGAATAAAATTCACAGCTAAAGAAGGTTGGTACATAGAAAAAGGGAGAGAACCACCAGCAGTGTCATTGGTCACGGTACCACCAGTAATACCGCCCCCACTACCTGTGACCGTTACGCCCCCTAGTGGTACTATGCTGCCTGACGACGGATCTGAGGTATAGATCATCTCTGGCTGATCCTTACCTCCGGATGGAGGTTTAGCCTGTGCTAAATATGCACCTACCATAGGTGTGGCTGAGTTACCTTCTGCGGTCGTTGCATGTAGTTCAACATTTAATGCTGAACCACCCGGAGAGCTTATTGGTGAAAACGTTGCATTATGAGTGTGTGTCGGAAGCTCTAGGATAGATAAAACTCTCTCTGGAACACCATCTCTCTCACCTATCGAGTAGTAAGGGAGCCCAGGGCCTTGCCCCATCCCAATTGGAGTGCGTCCACGAAGATCTGGAACCCTAAAAGAAGTGCGACCATCACCACCAAAAAAGGTACCAATTAAAGCAAACAAGGCATTAAACTCACTGATAGCGAGCAACTGACCTTGTGCTACAGCAAAACCTCTAGGGGCAAATTGAAAACCTACACTTTGTATTGCGCCAAGGTATTGACCATCCATTTATCATTTCCCTTTGTAATGTGATGGAACACGAATAAGCATTCCAATGCTTATTTGGAATCGTCGGGCAAAATTTACGCCGCTGTATACGCCGTCATCACAAGCAACAACGCTTAAACGCACAGCTTCTCCGTTCAAAGCCATCACCAACCCGTCTTGTAGCCCAATGGCGAGGATTGTTCCCGCCTTACAACCATGTACTAATGTATCTGATTCATTTGCCTCTATTAGTTGGAAACATACTTTCTCAGCGAACAGTTCCACTGGAAATGCCGTCCCAGCGCTCGCTCGGCATAATGCAGCTAACTCGTCAGAACGAATCAGGTTTAAATCAATATCGGAATTGCGCTTTGTGGGCTTTGGTGCCCATATTCGGCTCTGTGCTTCGACAGTGGCTTTACTTTGATTGCCATTCACTGATTGGGGCACATTGGTAAGACTTGAGCTGTTTGCTTGCGGCACTCCAAGCTCAGCTTTACCCGTTGTTTCCAGACGCTGTGCCAAAGCTAAAACGATTTGACTCGATACTTGAGACATTTGATTGCTAAGTCCCAGCCCTGTAATGCAGGGGGCAATGGAGATGGGTTGCTGCACAACAATATTACCGCTGTCTAACTCGCTAGTGACACAGTGCAATGTAACGGCAGCTTCACGTTCTTGATTGCGAATTTGCCAATACACAGGAGCAGCCCCCTTGTAATATGGCAAGGCAGAGCCATGGATGTTGTAGACACCCAAATCGAAATAAGCCAATAAATCACTCGGTATAAGATATGGAAAGGTTGCTAGAACAGCTGCCCGAGCTTGCCAGCGATCAAACTCCCGAGATAATTCAGGCAATTTAGCTGCACAGCAAAAATGGTAAGGAACCTTGTTGTGTTGCAATAACGCCGCCAACTGCTGCACCTGTAGAGCCTGCTCATCAACCTCCGCTGGATCAGGCAAAATGACACCACCTAAATACCCCGCTTGCAAAAGCAGTTCAATAGAAGGCAAAGCAAATGAGCTAGAAGCAAAGATGACTAACTTAGTCGTTTGCATCATGCGCCTCCTCTTGAGGTACTACTAAGAACCCGGGCATACCATTAACTCGGTAATAAAAACGCACGCTATCCCCCGAGCTCAGTAGCACATCACCCTCTTGTTCTTCAGCCGGCACAAAATTTATGCACGCATGTAAATCTGGCAGAGGGTGTGTGATACCTGATTGATATTGTGTGAGATGTTCATCAGAAAAGGTGGTTAACTCCGCCATGACTAACAACGTCTGCTTAGTCGCATTTTCCGCAAGCTCTGGTATGTTAAGCCGATTGCACGCAGCCACTTTAGTGTTGTTATCTAACTCCCGCCACTGCATACGTTTCAAAAAATCTAAGTTGATGTTTGCAACTTCACCAACATCTGTCCGCTTTGTACGAACATGAATCTGTCTTTCCAATTGCTCATCCGCTGAAAGATCTCTATCCCATTGCTCGCAAAATTCCAGCTGTGGTATCGCCAATAAAGCGCGAATTGAGATCGACTCAGGAATCATAACGGAGTCTTGAGACATTATATCGGCAAAGTGCTTTGCTATTGGTAAGTGCGCTTCTCGGGTAAAACCGTGCTGCATCGCCTCCAACACTAAAATATCGATGTCACCCTCTGGTTGATAATCAAGTGCATCTAAAAGTCTAATTTCCTTAATAAAGTCTTCGACCTCCAACTCTTCAACAGCCGCATTCAACATTTTCACCGCACCAGGCTGAATATCAATAAGAGTAACCTTCAACTGCTCACTGGTTACGCTGCTCTGCTGACGAAAATAACTAAGAAGTGGCAAAACCAAAGGGGCTAGTGGGCCACAGGCTGGATAAACAAGATGTATTGGTGAGGGCGTGCTCATTAAGGAGAGTCGTTCAGAGATCGCTTGCTCAATACCTCGAGTAAACGCCGCAACACGATATGTATCTTTTATAGTGGTCAAACAGTGCTCTGGAGACATCACCAACCCCGTCGCCGATATATACTGTCGCGTCCTGAGATCGATACTTACATCGAGGTTTTCAAAGATGACCTGAAAGCGTTGGTAGAGCTCATCCAGTTTTTGAGCGATCTTACTGGCTGGTTCAGATTTAAGCATAGAATCAACCGCTTCATGAGCTATTCTAGCGGTCGTCTGAGGCACCTGAGATAGACATTGGCCTGCCAATTGTTCGCGAATTTGCTGATCAAGCTTTCCTTGAACTTGCTTGTAGTCGAATTGATCCCATGTCGTTGAGGAGACCGCTTGGATTGGTTTCTTCAGTGCTTTCTTCATCTCTGGTTGCTGAGCTAAACGCCCATGTTCTTTTCGTGACTCCAAGTCGTTTTTCCTTACGTTGTTATCCATTTCTATCGCAATCCATTTCTAAAGCGATGAATACTCAGGCGCTCCCTCATCACATTGAACACCTCTTACTTGTGCTTGTGAGATCTGACGCCTTAGCCAATCATTAACCTCACAATCGATAACCAAATGAATCCTTTCCACTGAGCCAAAGTTCTCAACTTGATGAATCTCATTCGCGTTAACGTACCAAAGCTGCCCCGCCTCCATAGGGACTTGATGACCGTCAACCAAGAACTTCACCTGCTCAGCGCCTTTAATGGGAAGATGCAGCCTCGCTGCGCCATATTCATGGCATAGCCCTGCATCTCTATGTGGCAAAATGATTGATTTCGAGTGCAAGCGCATAAGCCGAACTGACTGCAACGGCGTGTCTATCCACTTCAACACCGATGCAATGAGCGGAAGATTTTCAAGCCTCGGTAGATCGACCCATACATCTGCTTGCTCAATGGCAAAGCACTGTAAAACCTTATGTGAGTCAACATGTTGAGCGGCAACCCTAAGCGGCATAACATCCCAACATCCATGGTAAGCATTTTGATTGACATGTGCTGACCAGCCCTCTGCGGGTAGTTTTTCACACTCTCTTTTAAGCTCAGTGTTATCGACGCCAAAAGGCAAACGCGCAAACAAATCCATCTGAGTACAATTCTCATCCTTGATTTCCAACTGAGTACAGAGTAAAAAGCACACCTAGTCGAAGGCATTAGTGCACATGGACACTATTAAACCTTATGCATTAGAGTTATAGTCTCTGATTGGCAGGAGTCAACTTTTGTTTTTTGTGTTTTTCATCGTGAAATGTGGTGAATGAGGTGGGTTCACTACTTCTAATCGACCTTAGAAGCTCTGATTTTATGGTATGAAGTCCCTTTACTAGCTAAACTTTAGTATTAATTTATGAATTGTATACATCTAAAGTCCAGTAACATGCCGACAAGAGAAGCAGATTAAGAGCCACTTGCGCCAATTGTGACAGATATCACACTGAATAAATGGAGCCATCCGTAAACTTGTTTTGGCGCTTGGTCTTAGTTCAAGCTCTAGAAGTGAGAAAAGATGAATTCGACTCTTTGGTATAAAGTAACCAAGCCTCAAACTCGTCAAATGATGGCTGATATTCACAAACATAGCTCAGCGCTAGGTGATAACTAACATCAAATTTCTCTAGTAGCGCGATATCCGTCAGTATCTCGCGCTCAACAAACGCCTCTCCATGACGGCCGTCACGTATCAATCTCGCTCTATGCCAAAAGCGCTTAATACCCTGTACAGCTATCGCCCCTAGTTCTGTTTTTTCTGGTAAAACAGACGACATGGACTCAACCGGAAACGTAAACTCAAATTTTGGCAACGCCGTCATTCTGTAACAAAATTTTATACTCCCACCAGGTTCAAGTTTTAAGCCCGCATAGTCGATCGATAAATTCAGACTGCACTGACCGAACGTTAACCAGTGTGCTCGGTAAATCTGTATGTCGGTGCGAAAAGAGAGATGTTGGTAGTCAATACTTGAGAATGAACGCGGCAAGACAATCTCGCCAGTGAAACCATCCTGATGCCCTTTGGCCAGACTCCTCACCAGCTCTCTATTCAACTCGAAAAACTGACCTAACGGGATATCAGGCAAATTGGCGCTTTCATATGGCACTAAGACAGCAGAAAGGGACACTTTTTCGGGGATCAATACTCCATCATCCGCTAAAAACTGTTGTAAATGTGCAAAAATCGCCACCTGCGGCTCCCTTCCAAGTAATGCGGTCATGGTTTCTGATATTACAATATCAAACTGCACTGAACTCTTTGGTGACCACGTTGTCGCATCTGCACACTCAATTGAGGTTATCTGATGACCAATTCCAAGGTGTTCAACAATACGTTGAATTGACTCCGTGTTGTCTTTATGAATATCAATCAAGCTTACTCGAATAGGTGCATTCGGCATCAAAGCTAGAAGGGGCAACAACAAACAGCCATATGGACCGGTGCCCGCGTAAACAACATTCACAGTGTGTTTCTGAGACAACTTTTCAAGCAAGCACTGGTAAATACCTTTAATAAACATTTGTGTGCGCAGAGTTTCCTCCAAACATTTTGCCGCTTGTATTGGATTAATTGCGACCCCACTATCTAGCTCAACATTATCCCAGTCATTGATGTTTTCATCTGAGGAAATACCTCCTACCTTGGCATACAACTGTGATAATTCACGTGTAATTTCGTGGTCACGTCCAATATTACAGTCTCTATTAAGTAGTAACTTGGTGTTGGCAATGATTCCGGCCTTTGGTGTTAGTTGGCCTAAAGGTTTTGGTGTTGTCACGCACTGTCCCATCCATATTAGATTGAATGGGATACATATAGTTGCACATGGAAATTTTGCCAGATAATGCGCCGACCCTGTGAACTTGTTCTCGATTTTCCTTTGTTCACAACTCCAAAACTAACAATTCTCGTTAGAGCTAATACAATCAACGAATTATCTACATTTTTTGCAAGCAACCATGTATGAGGCACCATAACCACTTGACTCAATCTCAGAACATTAATGATTCATTAGATAAAATAGTTAATTTCTTCAATGAGATAGGGATTTCTTGGTCATTCGGCAATGTCAACTCAAGCACATTCCTTCCTGGTATCGAAGTCAAACACGGCGCACTTGTTATCGATAGACAGAAACTAAAGCACCCAGGGGATTTACTCCATGAAGCAGGCCACATCGCCGTGACAACTCGCTTAAAACGTTTAAAATTCTGTGGAGATGCAAAATCTATCGGACACAAAGGTGGAGAAGAAATGGCCGCTATAGCCTGGTCATGGGCTGCATTAAACTACATTGGCTTATCACCCGAAGTTGTGTTCCATCAACAAGGCTATAAAGGCGCTTCAGAGTCACTCATCGATGCCTTTGAGAACCAAGGGGGATTTGGTCACCCGCTGCTATCTTACTGGCTAATGTGTGAGCCTCAAGGCACCCTCGGCGGTTACCCCAAAATGAGTCGCTGGCTACGTGAAAATTAGTGCCTAGCCTCACCAGCAAGCTTTCCATAGAGCGCTGACTAATACTTACCCAGTTCTACCGGTTAAAGTCAGAGTGAATCTGGAGGTTGAGACATCCTAGGTGAATCGCCAGCAAAGGCACCTATTATGGCTGTCTCTTGTCTTTTAAACGTGCTCTAACATGTTAGAGACCTTTCTCGACTATCAGATAAGTATGTAACTCTGGATGCTGATCAAACTCTAAATGACGAATGATACAGCCAAGCTCCATAAACAGTTTTAAGAACCCATTTGTCCCAAAAGAAGAGTAGTAAACCTCGGGGCCCATAAAATGATCGGTATGCTCGCCAGCCTCGTTAGTACCACCGAATGAAAAGATAAACACGCCACCAGCATTCAGACTATCTACGATTTTGGTCAACACTGGAACTTGTTGCTCCAAAGGGATATGCCAGATGCTATCCCAAGCGGTAATAAAATCGTACTTGGAAGGCAGCTTACCTTCGCATATGTCTTGGTAATGAAAAGTCGCATCCGGATGACGTTCTTTGGCAAGCGCGATCATCTTGGTCGAGATATCTAGACCTTCTGGTACGAATCCATTTTCCTCAAGTAAATCGATAAATCGCCCGGTACAACCACAGCCAATATCCAATGCACTACCTTTTGCCTTAGCAAAATCAAGAGCGCGCTTGTGGGCTGAAATACCATTCTCGCGATTGAAGCCCTCGCTTTGCCACATATGAGTGATCGTATCGTAAGCCTGTCCTATCTGACGTGGTTTCATTCCTAACTATCCTTCTTTTTCGTTCGAGGTCGTTCTTCAAAATAGTTGACCGACCCATTCAAATTACTCCTATTCATTGCTGGCTATCGCCCGCCTAAACTAAACCTCAATGACACAGAGTAAGCAGCTCGAAAGTCGAAAACATAAAGAATTAGAAGCAAGGGAGACTCACTATGATCACTGTCAGACATTCACAAGACCGAGGTCGAGCCGATTTTGGCTGGCTAGATAGCAAGCATAGCTTTTCATTTGGCAGCTACTATGACCCTGAGTATATGGGTTTCTCTGCCTTACGTGTGATTAACGATGATGTTGTGCAAGCCAGCGCAGGTTTCGACACACATGGTCACCGTGATATGGAAATCATCAGTTATGTGCTTGAGGGAACCATTGAGCACAAAGATAGCGAAGGTAACGTGCAAACGCTACCGGCAGGAGAGTTCCAATTGATGTCGGCGGGAAGCGGCATCTATCATAGTGAATACAACGGCTCAAACTCAGAGACATTACGCTTTTTACAAATATGGATACAGCCAAATGAGTTTGGTAAAAAGCCGGGTTATCAGCAGAAAGATTTCGGACAAGAGAGTGGATTAACTCCAATTGCCACACCAAATGGCCGTGCAGGAAGCTTGCACATAAAACAAAACGCTGAGCTTCATCAGCTCATTTTGGAACCTAACTCTTCGCTCAAGTATGAGATAAAGCCTGGCCGTAAGCTTTATATACACCAAGTAAAAGGGAAGCTTCAGGTCAGCGGAACACGACTTGGCGAGGGCGATGGCGCAAGCATTGAGTCGCAAGACTTCGTTGAATTTAAAAACGAACACCAAACGCCGGCTACTGCTTTGGTATTCGACCTACCGTACTTCACAAATAAAGCACTACATGATTGATAAGCTTGCCATCATAACGACTGTAGCACTCTTATCACACGCTCAAAGCCCGCTTCCATTTCACGCATCATCATGCGTACATTATTAAAAGCATCGAAGCCGATAATAGCTTCCACTTCTTTGGGGTGATAGCTTGCTATCAGAACCCCAAGTATAACGACTAGGTAAGCGATAAGTTTACTCAATTGATATCCTTAACTTTTTATGGGCATCCTGCCCTTTCGCTAACATAATTAGCAGTCTAAAAGTTAAGTAGAAAAAGTCCAATTTATCTGAGTTCCGACTCAATAAGAGAGTAAAGACCGTCAACCAGTATCGCTTTGGTTAACTGGTCAGGACATTGAAAAGATGAAGTAGCAAACAACCCAATTAGGCGGGCTGCTTGCTTTTGGTTAAAGCTCAGTCGTTCGTGTTGGTAAAAACACTTCTCCCAGCATACATCGCACGCTGCCACCGCCAATACTTTCTATGGTAGAAACATCAAATGGCAGTAATTTCCCATGTGTTGCAAGTTGTTGCTTTTGAGCGAGAGTAAAGGCATCAAATGCCGATTTCGACATCGCGATCACTTTGCCGCCATTCACCGTCGCCAGCTGTAAAATGTTGCCACAAAAGTGATTCACCTGATCTAAGCTGATATCAATCACTTGCTTACTATTTGCGAGTGACTTGATAACAAAACGACGCTCATATTCGGGGATCACTTCTGAGCAAATAACCGCAAAGTGCTCGCCAATCGCCATCATGACGTTGGTATGGTAGATCGGGTGACCCGATGGCAAAGCGGTCTGGAATGAGACCACGCGGTGATAACCAATTCGCTTGGCATAATCTTCCAACGCTTCGCGCTCACACCGCTGCGATAGTGCTGCATAAATGGTCTTATTGATGTGATCTTTGACCATTACACCAGTACTTTCCAAAAATGCCCCTTGCTCCACGTAGCTCAACAAATTGTCAGTGGCAACCACATGACGCCCTGCGGCATTGAGGCTATCAATCAAGGCTTGTGGGCGTACTTCTCTCTGGCGGTTTTTACATGCCATCGGAAAGGTGTAAAACGCCCCATCATGGGTGGTACTAAACCAGTTATTGGGAAATACGGCGTCTGGCGTTTCTTCACCATCTAGCGGGTAGTCAAACTCGATAACCTGCACACCGGATTTACGCAGGCCAGCAACCATAGCCTTAAACTCCGCCATCGCTTTGGCTTTGACAGCTCTGGCGTCAAGAGCAACTTGGTGCTGAAATTCATTATCGGCCGCAGTCTCTGCATTAAAACCGAACTCTTTTGGCGGTACCATCACCACACAATTGGCATTTTGAATCGAACGGCCGACACGAGCAGAAATCGTCGTCTCGACAGATGCAGTCATTCCATGATTCATAAGCATCCCACTTCACTAGTTATCGCTTGAAAGTCATCGTTGTTAGCAACGTATTGTTGTTTTGTTTGTTATCTTGCTTAGGTTCTTAAATTGTAAATAGTGTGTTAAATATTAATTTACTGAATGCAGGATTTAATCACAGATTAAACCGTAAAATTGACTGATTGATGACAGTAATTCAGGAAGTTTTACTGCACAAAAACTACGCAGCAATGAAAAAATTGCACCATTTTGTGGATTATTATTCCGACAGTTCAATAAAATCACGGGGTTATGTATGGCAGCAGTTGTGAGTATTGGTTAAAAGCTATACACTTACTAAGTCTGATTCATCAGATCTCTTGCACACGTTCTATCCCGCGAAACGGAACATTCGCCATGTAAAATCAAAATCATAACTCTGACTCACAAGTATCTTCTGCACAGTTGCACATCAACTCGTCAACCGCTACTTGTGAATATCTACTCTTATCTTTGGATAGGAGGATTTTTTGACTCTTTGAAATACGACCAAATATGCAGTCAATTGATTACAAAGAGTCTTTCCAACGTTGTTAGGTGAACCATGTACAAACGCTTTGAAAAATTTACAGAAGCTTTTCCAAAGCAAGATCCGGAGAAGCCGCCAGAGGGCATACTCGCTTTCTGCCGCTACTACACTCGCGGCTTTGAAAAGCCGATCATTTTAATGTCACTATTTTCGACCATCATCGCTATCGCAGAGGTGATGCTGTTCGGATTTATGGGACAGATCGTCGACTGGCTAACGGCCAGCGATCCCCAAACCTTTTTATCCGAAAACGGCCACACCCTGTTTTGGGTAGGTTTTTGTGTTCTAGTGGTGTTGCCAACCATATTGCTGATAGCTTCACTGCTCGTACACCAAACACTGCTTGGCAACTACCCAATGGCCATCCGCTGGCAGGCACACCGCTATTTACTCAAGCAGAGTCTCTCTTTCTATCAAGATGATTTTGCTGGGCGTATCGCGACCAAGGTGATGCAAACGTCTTTAGCGGTGCGTGAAACGGTGATGAAAACAGCAGACGTGTTCGTATACGTCTTAGTGTACTTCACCTCAATTTTGGTGATGCTAGCTGCTGCTGATTGGCGTTTGATGATGCCAATGCTGGTTTGGTTATGTGCTTATATTGGCATTCAGATTTACTTCGTACCAAAACTGAAGAAAGTCGCGACAGAACAAGCGGACGCACGCTCTACGATGACCGGGCGCATTGTGGATAGCTACACCAATATCTCTACCGTAAAGCTGTTCTCTCACACCGATCGTGAAACCGAGTATGCAGAGAAAGGCATGAAGGGATTCTTGGATACGGTTTATCGCCAAATGCGCCTTGTGACAGGTTTTGATGTCGCGGTTGAATTTACCAACTACGTGTTACTGTTTACCGTCACTTCTATCTCTATCTACTTGTGGATGGATGGCGCGATTACTGTCGGCGCTATCGCGATTGCCATTGGTCTTGCATTGCGTATCAACGGTATGTCGATGTGGATCATGTGGGAAGTCGGTGCCCTGTTTGAAAACATGGGTACCGTTGTTGATGGTATGAAGACTCTTTCTAAGCCTATTGATATCAAAGATGAAAAAGATGCCAAGCCAATTGTCGTTGAAAAAGGCAGCATTGATTTTGATGACGTGAGCTTCCACTATGGTGAAAACAAAGGGGTCATCAGTAACTTGAATCTCAACATCAAACCGGGCGAGAAAGTTGGTCTGGTCGGACGTTCAGGTGCAGGTAAATCAACACTAGTGAATCTACTGCTGCGTTTTCACGATGTTGAGGGCGGTAACATTCGAATTGATGGTCAATCCATCTCGAAAGTCACTCAAGACTCGCTACGCAGTAAAATCGGTATGGTGACACAGGATACCTCTCTGCTGCATCGCTCAATTCGTGACAACATCCTCTATGGTAAGCCAGATGCCACCGAAGAAGAGTTACTTGCTGCAACCAAGCAGGCGCATGCTCATGAGTTTATCGAAACCTTGACCGACCCGTTCGGTAATAAGGGTTACGATGCGCAAGTCGGCGAGCGCGGTGTCAAGCTCTCCGGTGGACAGCGTCAACGTATTGCCATCTCACGAGTGCTGTTGAAAAACGCCCCTATCCTGATCCTTGATGAAGCAACATCAGCGCTGGATTCAGAAGTAGAGGCCGCGATTCAAGAGAGCTTAAATGAGCTGATGGAAGGTAAAACGGTTATCGCCATCGCGCACCGACTATCAACCATAGCGGCTATGGATCGCCTGATTGTTCTCGATAAAGGTGAAGTCATCGAGCAAGGCAGCCACAAAGAGTTGGTTGCTCACGGCGGAGTCTATGCTCAGCTCTGGGCGCACCAAACGGGCGGCTTTATTGGTGCCGAAGATACCGATAAAGATAGCGTAGCCTAAAGCACAAAGCGGAGCAGAAATGCTCCGCTTTTTGTTTCATTTCAGTCACATATTGATCTCACTCGCAACAATGTGACCCTGTGTACAATTTTACACACCCATTCAAGTTTACAAGCTTTTCCGTATCTAGATCAGTATTTCGAACTGCATACGGACGAATAATAACTCTGTCGCTATAAAAAGGAGTTGTTATGTTTTATGTTCACATGCTACTGCTTCTGGCAGTCATTTTTGTAGGTATTCGCTACGGCGGTATCGCCTTCGGTTTGTTAGGCGGTCTCGGCGTTTCTATTCTTAGTTTCTTCTTTGGTATTGCTCCCGGAACGCCGCCCATTGGCGTTATGCTCATTATTCTTGCGGTGGTTGCGGCATCAGCAACACTTGAAGCAACAGGCGGTCTAAAACTACTCGTCCAATACGCTGAAAAGTTGCTTCGTAAGCACCCATCTAAAGTGGTCTTCCTAGGACCATTGTGTACCTATTCACTCACTGTGATGGTCGGCACGGGACACTCGGTGTATCCACTGCTTCCTGTTATTTATGACGTCAGTATTAAGCGTGGTATTCGCCCTGAGCGTCCTATGGCTATTGCGACAGTCGCATCTCAAATGGGTATCACAGCTAGCCCTATCGCTGCCGCTGCCGCTGTAGTCATGGCCACGGCAGCGACCAACCACCTAGACATCTCTTTGGGTCAAGTGTTAATGGTCACTATTCCAGCGACATTAACGGGCGTATTGATTGCTGCGACTTGGAGCTTAAAGCGTGGTAAAGATTTGAATGACGATCCAGAGTTTCTGGAGCGTATGAAAGACCCACAATTCAAAGCGCAACTTATCGACACAAGTGAAGCGAGCACAGGTGATGCTGGCATCAAAGAGAGTCAAACTGCAAAACGCGGCCTAACCGTATTCTTACTCGGTATTTTGACTGTCATTTGCGTTGCTATGTTTGGTAAAGATCTGGGCCTACTGCCTGATGGCGTGAAAACGTCGACCGCTTTGCAGTTCTTGATGCTCTCTGTCGGTGCTATCATCTTACTGACCACCAATGTTGACCCTAAAAAAATCGTCAACACCAACGTGTTCATCGCTGGTATGAGTGCGGTCATCATCATCTTTGGTATTGCTTGGATGAGTGACACCATCATTGCTTACAACAAGCCTTACATTATCAGCTTAGTTGAAGACGTAGTGAAATCGCACCCTTGGACCTTCGCGATCGCGATGTACGTTTCATCTGTGTTCCTTAAGAGCCAAGCAGCGGTGCTGACCATTATGCTCCCTCTAGGTTTTGCACTAGGCATTCCCGCAGAAGTCCTAATTGGTGTACTTCCAGCTTGTTACGCTTACTACTTCTTTCCATTCTACCCATCAGATCTGGCAGCGATTACCTTTGACCGCTCTGGTACCACTAAGATTGGTAAATATATCCTTAACCACAGCTTCCTGATCCCTGGCTTCATTGGCGTGATCACGGCGACAGCTATTGGTTATGCGATATCTACGGGTGTGCTACCTATCTGGTTGTGGGCGATTGCCGTTGCTGGACTGGCGTTTGCGGTAAACAGCTATATGAATCGTATGAGCAGTGAAGCGCTTAAATTAGCGTAGAGACTCAAACAAACAGCACAAAAGGAGTGGAGCCAAACAAACGGCTCCACTTTTTGTTCCTTCGGCGCTTGCTCCTAGTTTTATAAGGTTCCCTCTTAACGGCTTCGGTGTACAACGGGCTTTACCTTTTTAACACTTCATTTACACCCCATTGTTCTACCCCCCCTCTTCACAGAGTCTTTAATTTGCTTTTTATTTCAATACCTTAATTAACAAAAACCCCCACCCCCGATCACACCAAACAATTTGTAGCAAATTTGTTACACAGCCAATTCGCCAACTGTGTTTTTGTCTAACGCACTGACCCTATTCCCTTTTCCCTCAACTTTGCTCAAATTTAAGTCAACACCCTACAACAAGGTCTTCCAACGAAGGAGACCGTTTGACTATCAAAAGGAAATGACCATGACTATCAACTTCAACCCTCTTGGAACCGATGGCTTTGAATTCGTTGAATACACAGCAGCGACTGACGACGGTATTAACGATCTGAAACGCCTATTCGACTCATTAGGGTTCGCTGAGATTGCTAAGCACCGCTCAAAAGAAGCTTGGTTATATCGTCAAGGAGACATCAACTTTATCGTCAACGCGCAGCCACACAGCCAAGCAGAAGAGTTCGCGCGCATTCACGGTCCATCTGTGTGTGGTATGGCGTTTCGCGTAGAGGATGCGGCCAAAGCGATGGCACATGCGTTAGAAAATGGTGGCGAGCAGTATGTCACCGAGATAGGACCTATGGAATTAAGCATTCCCGCTATTTACGGCATTGGTGAGAGCCTACTTTACTTTGTCGACCGCTACGGAAGCGGCAGTATTTATGATGTGGATTTTAAGTTCTACCCAGATGCGCAAAAACGCCTGGCCGAGCAAGATGTGGGTCTCTACGAGCTTGATCACCTGACTCACAACGTTAAGCAGGGCAACATGGATGTCTGGTCCGGTTTTTACGAACGTATCGGTAACTTCCGAGAAATCCGCTACTTCGATATTGAAGGTAAGCTCACTGGGCTGGTTAGCCGTGCGATGACGGCACCTTGCGGCAAAATCCGCATCCCTATCAACGAATCTTCTGACGATAAATCGCAGATCGAAGAGTTCATTCGTGAGTATAACGGCGAAGGTATCCAGCACATCGCACTGACCACGGACGATATCTATCAGACGGTGCAAACACTACGCGATCGCGGCATGGAGTTTATGCCAACACCAGACACCTACTATGAAAAAGTCGATTCTCGAGTCAAAGGCCATGGTGAGGACGTAAGCCGTCTGCAAGAACTGCGGATTCTTGTCGATGGCGCACCGATGAAAGATGGCATCTTACTTCAAATCTTCACCCAAACCGTTATTGGTCCAGTGTTCTTTGAAATCATTCAACGCAAAGGCAACGAAGGCTTCGGCGAAGGTAACTTTAAAGCGCTGTTTGAATCGATTGAAGAAGATCAAATCCGTCGCGGCGTCTTAAACGAGGTAACCGATAATGCGTAAATGGCCAACGTTCCCTCATCGTGAGGGGACTTATTCGAAGCAGGCTCATGCCGACTTTCCAGACGAGGCGATTTATGAGCGTGAAGCAGGTCGAGAAGGCTTCTTTGGTCCTGCCAGTCACTTTCACCACCAGCATGCGCCAACCGGGTGGTCTGAATGGGAGGGTGAACTCAAGCCTCGTGCGTTTAACCTCAATCATGTTGAATCTGATCACCAAGCGTCACCTTGGTCTGCCCCAAGCATACTGGAGAACCGCGAATGTAAAGTGCGAGTCTGGAAGCTCGCGGAAAAAATGCCGGGTCTTGCTCGCAATGGAGATGGTGATGAACTGCTGTTTATTCACCAAGGCAGCGCTGACCTCTATTGTGACTATGGCCATCTTGAAGTTGAAGAAGGCGATTATGTGCTGATCCCTCGTTCAACCAACTGGCGGCTAGAACCCAAGGCGCCGATGTTCATCTTAATGATTGAAAACACTGGCTCAGCTTACGCGCTTCCAGAAAAAGGCATCGTAGGCCAACACGCGGTGTTTGACCCTGCTGTGCTTGAACCACCAGCGATTAATGAGCGTTTTAAAGCACAATACAGTGAGGAGCAAACCACGGTCTCACTCAAGCGTGGCAATAAGATAAACACCATTACTTATCCGTTTAACCCACTGGATGCGATTGGCTGGCACGGCGACTTATCGGTACTCAAGCTTAACTGGCGGGACATCAGACCATTGATGAGTCATCGCTATCACCTACCACCGTCAGCGCATACCACGTTCGTCGGCAATGGGTTTGTGGTCTGTACCTTTGTACCAAGACCTATTGAGAGCGATCCCGGTGCACTGAAAGTTCCGTTCTACCACAACAATGATGACTACGATGAAGTGCTGTTTTACCACGCAGGGGACTTCTTCAGTCGAGATAACATCGAAGCGGGCATGATGACGTTCCACCCCGCCGGCTTCACACACGGCCCTCACCCAAAAGCATTCAAAGCCGGGCTGGAAGCCAAGAAAACCTTTACTGACGAGGTCGCGGTAATGATAGATACGCGCAATGCGCTTGAGCACAGTGTCGAAGCCGAGGCGGTGGAAAACCGTGAATACGTCTACAGCTGGAAAGCAGGGAATTGATATGAAACTAGCAACAATTAACAATAACACCCGCGATGGCCAGTTGGTTATCGTCAGTCGCGATCTCAGCCAATGCATTGCCGTGCCTGAAATTGCCCCAACGCTACAAGCGGCTCTCGATAATTGGCAAAAACTTGAGCCTCTTCTCAACGAAGTTTACCTTGGCCTTAACCAAGGCATTTTGCTGCAAGCGATGCCGTTTGAGCAGTCGCAATGCGAGTCTCCTCTCCCACGCGCTTACCAATGGGCCGATGGCTCGGCTTATGTCAATCACGTAGAACTGGTTCGCAAAGCGCGCGGCGCAGAAATACCAGAGAGCTTTTGGACCGACCCACTGATGTATCAAGGCGGCTCAGACACCTTTTTGGCACCGCACGCACCTATTGTGATGGCAAGCGAACAGTGGGGCATCGACTTTGAGGGCGAAGTAGCGGTCATTACCGATGACGTTCCGATGGGAGCAAGTTCTGAACAAGCACACAGCGCCATTCGACTGCTGATGCTCGTTAATGACGTCTCATTGCGTGAACTCATTCCAGGAGAGCTTGCTAAAGGATTCGGGTTCTTTCAATCCAAACCTTCATCGGCCTTTTCACCTGTTGCTGTCACGCCCAATGAACTTGGCAAATCATGGCATGACAGTAAGGTTCACCTGCCGCTTATTTCGCACTACAACCGCGAACCATTCGGGCACCCGAATGCGGGTGTTGATATGACCTTCGACTTTGGTGAACTCGTTGCCCATGCTGCGAAAACCAGACCGCTGTCGGCAGGTTGCATCGTCGGCTCAGGCACAGTCTCGAACAAGCAAGGCACCGAATACGGCACATCCATTGAAGAAGGTGGCGTCGGATATTCATGCATTGCAGAGAGACGGATGATTGAAACCATTCGCGATGGTCAGCCAACTACATCGTTCATGCGCTTTGGCGATAGCATCAAAATAGAAATGCTGGACGAAAGCGGCCAATCCATATTTGGCGCGATTGAGCAAACGGTCGAGAAGTATTGAGGGTCATGATTTGATTCTATATGACTACTGGCGGTCATCGGCTGCTTATCGGGTACGAATAGCCCTAAACCTAAAAGGTATTCCGTATCAGTCGGTGCCTGTTAACCTCATCAAAGAAGGTGGACAGCAGCATTCCGCTGACTACGCTGCACTCAATCCCAATGAACTAGTGCCAGTTTTGGTCGATGGTGAAGTAACACTCAATCAATCGCTGACTATCATCGATTATCTCGATGAGCACTACGCTGGGCCACAATTGACACCCAGCGAGGGTAAGCAACGTTACCTTGTCAAAGCGCTAGCGCAAGACATTGCCATCGACATACATCCAATCAACAACCTCAGGGTAATACAGCAATTAAATCATCGATTTGATATCGATGAGCGGAATAAGGTGCACTGGATGCAGCATTGGATCAATACCGGCTTTGCTGCGCTTGAGCAAAAGCTGGCACCGATTCGTGGCATCTATTGTGTTGGGTATGAAGTGAGTCTTGTTGATGTCTGCTTAGTGCCTCAGGTATACAACGCACTGCGCTTTGGGGTCGATATGTCGGCCTACCCGAACATAGATGAAATAGCGGGCAGGCTTAATGAACTCGACGCCTTTCAGAGAGCAGCACCCGACAATCAAAACGACGCCACATAACTGAATAGACCAGTTAAATAGAAAAGCTAAATAGAAAAAGGCCCGTCGACTGGCCTTTACTGTTCGCTAACTTGAACTTGTGAATCATCCGCGCTTTGATAAGCGGTTGGCGGCCACGGACGATGCTGCTCCGAATCTATCCACTCTTGCACCCACATTGGAATATCACTTGTCATTGGCTTCTCACCCGCGGCATCAATCACTTGCTCTGGAGGCACCACGCCGTTTTTAGAGGTGACCCCTGCACGAATCAGAACCGAAGAACAGGGGTGTCCTTTCACCCACATAGACTGCTCTAGATAGAACCATTTATCGTCGGTGGCAACACACTGGGTTTTCATGGTGATCTTGTCGAACATACGCACGCGCTTGCGATAGCGAACCGAACTTCCTGCGACCACTAAACCCCAACGGTTTTGTTTGAGAGTACGCATCAATCCACACTTGACCGATAACGCCGTACGTCCCAAATCATAAAGAGTAAGAATGCGACCGTTGTTCATTTCCATGAACATATCGATGTCCCATGGATGACAACGAAATTCGATTTCATCTTGTTGGGTATAACTGATGGCTGGCTTCTTATTAGATTGAAAAATGGTCTTGGCCAGTCTTAAAAAAGGGTACATGTTATTACTCATCTTTGAATGCTGATCTGTAACCATAGACCGGAGATTGAATTTTTACTCTAATTGAAATGAATTTTGTGATGTAAGATTAACATTGATATCGGAGAATAGAGCTTTCACTAGAATTGGAATCCAACAAAATGTCAGTATTACCGTTTGCAGTACGACTCCAGCGTGGAACAGATCTAAAGCTGGCTATTAGAGACGTCGTCGATCAACTAGAACTGAATGCAGGTACCATTGCCTCTTGTGTCGGTTGTTTAACCAAAGCGACCCTTAGACTTGCTGGAGCGGAGGAAACTATCACTTTAGAGGGTTCTTTCGAGATTGTATCAGTGATGGGGACACTCACGGCTTCACATCAACATGTACACCTCTCAGTCGCTACTCGCACTGGTGAGGTGCTCGGTGGCCATCTTTTAGAAGGGTGTATTGTCGACACGACAGTAGAACTAATTATCCACAACTACACCGATAACGTATTTACTCGTGAGTACGACCCCACCACAGGTTTCAGTGAACTTGTGATTCCTCAAAATCGCTAATCATGCTGGCATTGCTCGGCGAGCCACTGTGCAAATTTAATTAACTCAGGTTGTCTTGCACGACTTTCTTTATACACTAAGTAGAAACTATCTCCAGTTTCCAAACCATGTGTGGGGATAACCATAAGATCTTGTTTATCTTTTTCCGTCATCATGTAGTCATTAGCGAAGGTGATCCCTTGGTCATACTTCGCCGCCTCTACCGCAAGTAAAATATGACTAAAGTGCTGTATGTCTAGATTGTTTGGTAATTCAAAGCCCCCCACTTCACACCATTTCACCCAGTCTTTTCCTCTTTCACGAAAGACTGAGTCTGTTGAAAGGATGGGGTATTCCCATAAAGCATCAGGCAAAGGTGCACCTTGGATCGCTTTCCAAATACGATGACTACAGACAGGGTAAAGCGTTTCACTGTACAAAAAATTAGCGACAAATTGGCTTTTAGGAGCCTCTAATGTAATAAAGCAATCCCCTACGCTATCCGACAGCTTAGGATCTTCGGTGACCATATTGAGCGTTAATTCTATCTCGGGATGGCGCCGTTTAAAGTCTGAAAGCCTTGGGATCAACCACTTAACCGCAAGTGTGCTATAGAGAGCTAAACGAATCGAGCCTTGCTCTCCCTCCCGAACCTTTTGGCTCGCTTTAGCGATGGCTGCAATGGCAGGACTGATCTCTTCAAGGTATCGCTCACCTGTCTCAGTTAAAGACAGTTTTCGTCCTCGCCGTAGAAATAGACTCTCACCCAAGTACTCTTCGAGAACACGGATTTGATGACTTATGGCACTTTGAGTCACATTGAGCTCCTGTGCTGCCTCAGAGAAACTTAAGTTTCTGGCAACGGATTCAAAGCAGTGTACTGATCGCAAAGGAGGAAGTTTCATTATCTAAATATCTCATAGTAAGAAAATATTTATCATTTCACTTCATCCTATGTCATCACCTATGCTCTGGTAAAGTTCATCAGGGGTAAATCATGAAACCAATGTCTGTCGGAGTAGCAATGTTGCTGCTAGTTTTTGGAAACCAAATTGCGATCCTGTCCGATGCCCTCATTAAAAGCGTTGGTAACGAGGTTGCGGTGTTTCAGTTTGTGTTTTTTAGACAGCTATCTGCGGTATTGATTTTACTACCCTTTTTCCTTTGGTCACGACCACATAACGTGTACGAGGGCATAAAATGGCACGCTGTCCGCGCTCATGTCTGGCTTTTCGGGGCGATTTTTATGGTCTACGCTATCTCAGCAATGCCGCTGGCGACCGCAAACGCTATTTTTTACGCAGCTCCACTAATGATGTTGCCTCTAGCGTCGTTATTTTTTGGCGAGAAGCTCTCTTCACAAACCATTGCCGCTGCAATAATGGGATTCATTGGTGTAATCGTGATCATTCGTCCCGACCAAATCGACATTGCCGCCTTGGCCGCTTTAGTTGTAGCGTTATCCATAGCCGTTAATAACCTTTTGATTCGCAAATTGCCTAAGCAGCAATCCGTAGTCCAAACTTTGTTGGTCACTAATTTAGTAGGGATCCCAGCTTCTTTGTGTTTAGTTGCTATAGAAGGGCAACCGTGGGACTGGAGCGCTTTCCCTACTGCCGCCTTATCTAGCATGTTTATATTGATCTACGCAGCCACGTGTGTTTTGACCTACCGTGCAGTCGATAGCAACAAAATCGCCAGCGCAGAATACAGTGGCTTGATTGGTGCGGTAGCAGTGGGTTTAGTGTGGTTTGGTGAAATGCCAGATATCTATATGGCTATAGGCACTTTGATGATTGTAGTGCCCATAATCTGGCTAACCAAACACGAACGGAAACAGCGCAAACTGGATTGTAAATCACCGACAACCTAAGCTTTTTGTTGTCGCTGATTCTAAAAACAAAGGCTTCCAAAACTGGAAGCCTTTATTATATTTCTCAGGGAAAGAGTTATTGAGGATTCAGTCCAAGTGTTTGCAACACTAACTTAAAGTTGTCCTGTCGCTCCTTAACAGCGTGAACTTTACCACTCACCGGACACGTACTATCTGGACAGCCACGATTAACAATACCTGACACCGCATCGATAAACTCAGTGCCTTGCATTCCACCATCTACATATTTCTTAAGCTCAGTATGATAGTTCCAAGCCGCGTATGGACCACCTTCGTCATTGTAGGTTTGAACCGAAGAAACCCAATAGAACAGACCCGCAATCCATTTGATTTCGCGATTCTCCTCAGAGCTACAGATCAAGCCTGGATTTGAACAGAAATCCAAATCAGCATATAGAGGGTTGGCCGGAGGTGCTTCCACCACCACACCATTCACAGTAGTGCCTACGGTATCTGGGTCAACATGCGAACGTCCCATAAAGTGGTTTAGAGTACCGAAGTTTTGGCGACCAGTCGTTTGAATAACACCACGTCCCCACCAACCACAGCCTTCAACCGTTCCAGTCGTATCACTTCCATCCCAAATGAACTTACCCGCCTTTTGACCTTCGTACACTTTACAGTCGGCACGCTCCCATACTTGTTGTGAACTGTCGACAGTCGATGGGACTTCCATACAGTGACCATCGTTGGTCCAGCGGCCAACATTCCCATTCACGAGGAGTCCTTTCTCTGCAAGCACTGAGTCTGGCGCTGCAAAAATCGGAGCCGGTGCGCCGTACCATTTAGCATTGGTCAAAGCGCTCACTTCCATTTTCGGATCGCGCGGACACGAATATGGATGATCAATACCTGTCACTGGATCCATGCCATAATCTGCGTACTTCTGCCCCAACTGACCACAACTTGCTGTCATTGGGTAGTTAACCGCCGCGCCGTATCTTACTTCTGACCAGTTGTTCTCGTCACAGGCATTATAGCGAATGGTCTCTTGCATGCTTTGTGATAGGAAAGCAGCAATCGCTACTTTTGCATACTTAGCATTGGTCGCATCGTCTACGGTCTCATCCAATAGCCAGAACGTATTTCCAGCAACACCCACGTTGTGCATAGAGTTAAGGCCAGCTAAGAAATCTGCCCATTTATACACAGTCGACGGTGCCCAGTTGCCTTGCGAGACTTCATACAGGAATGCTTGATTATTCATTGCATTTTCCGCACTCGCCAGCTCGCCGTTAAGTGCAGCGATACGCGTAAGAGGACCGTTAGTGATGCTCTCTCCTACGTAGTAGAGTGGTAACTTAGCGGTTTGGTACTGCTCAATCTTATTGGTGAGCTCTACAGTTTCACTATCAAACAAAATCGCAAATACATTGCTGTGAGCAGCTTTACGCAACTGACCTTGCTTAGACAAATCCCCCATGAAGTAGCTGACCGTTTGCGACGTTGGCATCGAGGTTAACAGTGCAGGGGTACGAATGTGATCGGAGATTTGCTTCACATATTCTAGGGCGTAGTACCACTGCTCATCAGATAATGCCGCCGTATTCGCCGATTTAGTAAAGGCGATGAAATCTGCTCTGGTTGTCGAACCTGCGTCATAAAGTGCAAAACTTGAGAGCAGATCTGCAGAAGATGAAGAGGCAGCATTCCAAACAGCTCGCTTACCGGAATGAGGATTGAAAGCAAAGTCACCAATAGTTAATGTCCAGCCAAAGGTCGCCTGAGGCGCTAAAGTGGAAATAATAAGGTTATGAGCCTGCGCCCAGCCATTAACATCATCAGTCAGTGCATTAATGGCACTCGCTTCAATCGCACTTGCGGTTGAAGCCACTGCGGCCGTTAACGCTTGTTTGACCGCCACTGTACCAAGCGCTTGCCCTTTATCGGCAGTCGCTATATCAAGGACATCAGATGTGAGTACAATCGAACTGCTACCCGCCGCTTCAGCGGTTTGAATGAGTGCGACAAAGATATTGGTCAACTTAGTAACGTCAGCCAGATCTTGGCTACTATTCGTTGCAAAGTATTGGCTAGCAGGCGCATCAAGTGTGGCAGGACTTGCCACCACCAAATGACTTGGCCATCCCGCGACTTCTAACCTTACCGGATCAAGAGGGTTTGGCAGAGCAAGCTTCGCGCTGGGCTCAGAAGAAGCTCCACCACAATCCAGATGCGTTGCCCAGCTGCTATCGCTGCCTGGAATGGAAGACGTCCACCAGTTAGCCTTATACGCTACATTCTCGTTAACCATGATGTCGCCAGCCGTAGCGTGGTTGCTTTGCGTCCAATCTGGATAAACATTAAAGTCGGCACAAGCACCGCTCGATGGAGTCGTGCCTGGATCCGGTGTCGGTTCAGGCGTTGGATCCGGTGTTGGTTCTGGAGAAGGATCAGGGGTTGGTTCTGGTGAAGGCTCCGGTGACGGATTAGCACCACTGACTACTTTCCATGGAGAATCCCATTCATTTGCATAAATGTCCGTCGGGCTTTGACCTGCCCCAACCCACCATTTAGCTTCGTAGGTGGTACCATCCACCGTTACTTGACTACCACCAGAGTACGACTGAGTGGCATCATAAGGTTCCGCAGCAAACACATGGCTGCTAAACACTAGGCACGCTATAGAGAGCGCGACCTTGTTCATCCTAAACATATTTATACCTTTCTAAAGAGAATATCTTTCTGTTTCACGAGCTAAAAATGAGCGAATAGAAACCATTTCGTTATTTAATAGCTAAAAATATGCTAGCAGCCCAAAGGAAGGTTATCAGGCAATAGGTCAATAATAATGATCAGATGCGGGAGATTTCACAAAATAAATGCAAACTTATAATGAATTAATTATTAGTTGGAAATAAGTTCAATTATTGAACAAAGCTCGCTTGAATCCTGTTTTGTCACTCATCTCTCTTTAACTCCACGAGATGCAACAACTCAGAACCCTTTTCAAAAACCCCAAATTCTTATTCAACACTTTGCAATAAAGCTGTCACACTTTGTCACTATCTTGCATCGCGACACTCAAACGAAACCACCTTCATTCGGTCAGTTAATCAAACGCTATGCAACAACACAAACACCCGATGGACGCCACTATCGTGCGTCTGATGCAATCACAAGGCTTGATAAAAAGTGAGGCGCGCTCAAGGCTTAAACGCGAAGTCTATCAGCTCGACCCAAGCCAAATTCAGAAGGTAAAACGCTACGCTGAACATTTTGGTATCAATGCACAAGAAAAGTTAATTGAAGAGATACTAGAACTAAGGCGAGAAGCATTGATTTCTCGCCTATCAAAATGAAATCAATTGGCGCTTGGAGTCAACGATACTGAAGGTGGCATTTATCACCTGAACAAACGACCTTGTAGATTTCTGCGCCGCCATCATGCTCAGCAACTTCAAAATAGATCGTACTCTTGTTGCGACCATATTTGTAGGCGAGAGACAACTTCGCGTCATCAATAGTGAGCCCTTCTTTCTCCAAGTGTTTTTGCATTGAAGCCTTAGCAGATTCGAGCGTGTCATTACTCACGTTAGGGTCTAAGCCTGCATATGCACTAAAGGCAGTTATAGCCAAGCACCCCATTATAAATCGTCTCATTCCATACCCCCTCAGTTGTGATCCTATACTTCCAATAGATTAGAAAACGCGATAGCAATGTCTAGTTGGTTTGCTGCAAAAACCCTACCTCTAAGCTCACCTAAGCTATATTTTGAAGATTTCTTTAGCAAACAACACAAGAAATCCGTTGAACTATTGACCTTCCCCTAGGGGTAACCTTTATCTTTAGTGAGTCTTGTTAAAAAGGTTCTGTATGCACGCCATTATCGCCAACAAATCGTGGATCACATTCGTGAGCTTGCTTGCACTCGTTATTTCAACGTTTGTAACTAGCGCGCCTGCGATGGCTATGCATAATGGTATGACCGATGCATCGATGTCTTGTGGTATGACCCAGACAGCGTCCCATCACGCTCATCACAGCACGAGTCCAACACCGGACATTGCAGATAACAGCCAGTGCGCCAGTGCAGAGCCCGACTCCCACACCACCTGTTGCACCACAATGTGTGGCACTACCTTAGGCTTTGCCCCCTTTGTCTTGCTTTCAAGCGAAGGCCACGCTCGCTTCTCCAAGCGCTCTGTAGACCCATTCACGCAACCGATCCATAGAATCGAACACCTCGAGCGCCCGCCCTCGGCGTAATCATTCCAACACACGCTAATGCCCAACCCTAGTTGGGGACGTTTTATCGCGCCTGTTATACAGGCACGTAGTTTGGAAATGATCGTGAAAATAATCAAACATCCGATTGCACTGGCTGTAAGTGCAATCATTCTACTCGCACCCACTGCACAAGCGACAAGCAGCGCGGGAGCAACACAGCAGTCTCAAGCGAGCGCACAGGCGTTATCGCTCGATACATTAATCAACTTGGCGATTGCCAACGATGCCAATCGAACCCAGTATCACGCCCAATCTCAGGCGATGCGAGATACCGGTATTGCCAGCTCAACGCTGAAAGACCCCGTATTAAAAGTCGGGGTCGGCGGTTTACCGACAGACAGTTTTCGGTTCGACCAAGATCCGATGACGAATATTTCGGTCGGTATGATGCAGCAGTTTGGCCGCGGCGATACGCTTGGTCTGCAAAATAAGAAAGCCCAGCAGCAAGCCGATGGTATTGAGCTTCAAGTAAAAGTCCGTGAGCTCGACATTGCTAATAGCATTACTCAGCTATGGCTTGAGCTTGGCTTTCAGCAGCACTCAGAGCGCGTACTGAAAGAAAAGCGTTCCCTGATGGTAGAAATGGAGCGATTCATTCAAACCAACTACGCCATTGGCAACAGCGAGTCACAAGACTTAATCCGTAGTCAGCTACAAGTCAGTCAGCTCGATGACAAGTTGCACGCCAATAGGCAAATGCAAAGTCGGTTGCTGTCTCAGCTCTCCGAATGGCTGGGTTCAGGTTGGCTAAACCAAAGCTCAGATCTTAACGCCAATATCGCAACTGATTGGGGACGTCTTGAGCAGCAATTGACTAGCCAAAGTGGCTCTGGCTATTTCAACTTACTTAACCAGCACCCAATGGCGAAAATGGCCGACATTCAAATTGCTGCCAATGAGACTCAGGTCTCCATTGCCGAAGAGGCCTACAAGCCGCAATTTGGTGTTGAAGCCATGTATGCCCATCGCCAAGCCCCCAACATGCGTGGCGCCCCTGCGCCCGATCTCCTTAGTGCCTACGTAACCATGGACATTCCCTTATTCACCGGCAATCGACAAGACAAGAACCATGCAGCCGCCCAGCACCAAGTGGTCGCGTCAAAGTCGAGCAAAGATGCGTTGTTGGCTCAGATGAATGCCAAGGTTAACGCGCTGATGATGGACAGACACAACCTCATTGAACGCTTCGAGCGCTACCAGCAGAGTCTTCTGCCCCAAGCCAAAGCGCGCACTAGAGCTGTAGAGCGAGGTTACGAGAACAACACCGCACAATTTAGCGATGTGATCACCGCCTCCAGTGATGAGCTAGCCATTGAGATTGAAGCACTGAGGTTGGAGACAGACCTCAACATTGTCAGTAGCAACTTGGCGTATTTCCTTGGTGGATTCGAATACCACGCAGAAACGCCAGTTATTTCTCAGCCGTCATCAACAAAACAACCATAGATTCAAGGGAAACAATAATGAAAACACGAAATGTCGCCCTATTGGCGCTGGCCGTTGGTGCAGGTCTGGGAATAGTGGGAACGCAGTATTTCGGTGCACACTCAATGAGCTCAATGTCGTCACAAAGCACTATGTCATCACAAAGCAAAGGCAATAGCGATGCGAATGAGCCGCTTTACTGGGTTGCCCCTATGGATCCCAACTATAAACGCGACCAACCGGGTAAGTCTCCAATGGGGATGGATCTCATTCCAGTCTACGCCGATGACCTCAACGGCGCGAATGACAAACCAGGTACCGTTAAAATTGACCCGGCAGTAGAGAACAATCTTGGTGTTAAAACTGCCTCCGTCGAGACACAAAAGCTCTCGCCTCGCATTGCTACCGTCGGTTACATCGCCTTTGATGAAAGCCGTCTATGGCAAACCAACGTACGTGTCGCGGGTTGGGTAGAAAAGCTCTACATCAATGCGGTGGGAGAGCGAATCAATAAAGGTGACGTGTTATTTAAACTCTATTCGCCTGAGCTTGTTAAGGCGCAAGAGGAGCTACTCAATGCCTATCGAACTAAGCGTGGCTCTCTTATCAAAGGGGCGACCGAGCGTCTAATCACCCTTGGAGTCGACAAAGCGCAAATACGTCAAATTGTCCGTCAAGGTAAAGCATCACAAACCATCGATATCAAAGCGTTCGGCAGCGGTGTCGTCGCTACGCTTAATGTACGCGAGGGCGGCTACTTGTCCCCATCTCAGTCGGTGATTAGCGCCGGCCCTATCGACCAAGTATGGGTCGATGCTGAGGTTTTTGAGCGCCAAGCTGAATGGATAAAAAACGGTAGTAGCGCAGTGATGACTTTGGATGCTATCCCCGGTAAGGAGTGGCAAGGGCAAGTCGACTATGTCTATCCGATCCTCGATCCATCCACTCGAACCCTGCGCGTTAGGCTCAAATTCGACAACCCGGATTTTCAACTCAAACCTAACATGTTTGCCAATATCGCTTTACAACCGCAAACCGATGACGCTGTGCTGACGATTCCGCATTCAGCGGTGATTCGCTCGGGTGGCATGAGCCGAGTTGTCCTCTCTGAAGGTGACGGCAAGTACCGCTCTGCTCGCATTCGAGTCGGCCGTGAAGCCAGTGATCGTATTGAGGTACTGGAAGGATTAACCACACAGGACATCGTAGTGACATCAGCACAATTCATGCTCGACTCAGAGTCCAGTCAAAGCGCTGATTTGTCGCGCATCAATGGCGTAGAGCCTCCGGTTGAAACTGTGTGGGCAAAAGGTGAGATCACCAATGTGATGGCGGGTCACGCTATGTTAACCATCAATCATCAACCGGTACCTGAATGGAACTGGCCGGGCATGGTGATGGATTTTAACGTGGAGCCAAACGTGGCGATAGAAGCACTTAAAGCAGGACAACAAATCGAGTTTGAAATGGCCAAAACGCCCGATGGTCAATACAAGGTTACGGCCATCAACCCTAGTGAAAACCCTATGCCCACAGAGATCTGGGTCAATGGCAACATCTCTATGCTAATGGCCGATTTTGGCATGATCACCATAGTGCACAGTGACGTCCCAGAATGGAACTGGCAATCGGGAGAGATGAATTTCTCTACAGATGGCAACGTTGATTTCACTGGTTTTGAAGAAGGTGATAACGCACGCTTTTTGATTCAGAAGCAAGGCAGTGAGTTTATTTTGTCTGAGCTCAAACATGGAGGAGAACAGCCATGATTGGAGCGATTATCCGCTGGTCTATCAACAACCGATTTCTGGTGTTGGTGGCGATCTGCTTCTTAACATTAGCCGGCCTTTACAGCGTCAAAAACACCCCGGTGGACGCCATACCCGATCTCTCCGACGTGCAGGTAATCATTAAAACCAGCTATCCGGGACAGGCTCCTCAAGTTGTCGAAGATCAGGTGACTTACCCACTCACCACTGCCATGCTTGCGGTACCGGGCGCAGAAACCGTGCGCGGTTACTCGTTCTTTGGTGACTCCTATGTCTACATCATCTTTAATGATGATACCGACATGTATTGGGCACGTTCACGGGTACTGGAATATCTCAGCCAAGTAGCACCAAAACTGCCTTCGCAAGCCAAACCAACGCTCGGCCCCGATGCAACGGGAGTCGGCTGGATATACAGCTATGTACTGCAAGATACCACAGGACAACACGACCTTGCGGAGCTGCGAAGCTTACAAGACTGGTTCTTAAAATACGAGCTGCAAACCGTCGATGGCGTCTCTGAAGTAGCCACCGTAGGCGGCATGGTGAAGCAATACCAAGTGCAGATCGATCCCGCTAAGCTGCGCGCCTACGATTTAACACTTCAACAAGTGAATGCAGCGATCAAAAACGGTAACCAGGAAAGCGGAGCTTCGGTGATCGAAGTGGCAGAAGCAGAGCACATGGTTCGTACTACGGGCTATTTGACCAGCATAGAAGACATTCAAGCCCTACCACTTAAAGTCACAAGTAAGGGCACACCTTTGCTCCTTGGCGACATTGCCGACATTAACCTTGGCCCACAAATGCGTCGTGGGATCTCTGAGTTTAATGGTGAAGGTGAAGCGGTAGGCGGCGTGATTGTGATGCGCTTTGGTGAAAACGCCAGTGAAGTTATCGACAACGTCAAAGCCAAGCTTGATGACTTACAGCGTAGCTTGCCGGAAGGCGTCGAAATTGTCGCTACCTACGATCGTTCAACGCTTATCAATGCCGCGGTAGACAACCTTTGGAATAAACTCGCCGAAGAATTCATTGTGGTCGCGATTGTGTGTGCACTATTTTTGTTTCACATCCGCTCCTCAATTGTCATTGCCATTAGCTTGCCGGTGGGGATTCTTTGCGCATTCATCGTCATGCATTGGCAAGGCATCAACGCCAACATCATGTCGCTGGGTGGTATTGCCATCGCTATCGGCGCCATGGTCGATGGGGCGATCGTGATGATAGAGAATGTGCACAAGCATATAGAGAAAACGCCGCTCAACGACCAAAACCGCTGGCAGGTGATCAGTAAAGCGGCAGAGGAAGTTGGCGCGCCGCTATTTTTCTCGCTGCTCATCATTACACTCAGCTTCGTGCCCGTTTTCGCCCTTGAGGGTCAAGAAGGCAAAATGTTCTCGCCGCTGGCTTACACCAAAACCTACGCCATGGCGGCGGCAGCAGGTCTAGCGATCACTTTAGTGCCTGTACTCATGGGTTACTTCATTCGCGGCAAGGTACTCCCAGAGCACAAAAACCCAGTGAACAAGGCTCTGATTGGCCTTTACCGGCCGATGCTTAACTTGAGCCTTCGTTACCCGAAAACCATGATCATCATCGCTTTGGGTTTGCTAGGTTCTGCTTACTACCCGACTTCTAAACTGGGTAGCGAGTTTATTCCACCGCTTGATGAAGGCGACTTGATGTACATGCCGACCACCTATCCCGGCATTTCAATTGGTAAAGCACGCGAACTGTTGCAACAAACCAATAAGCTCATCAAAACCGTACCTGAGGTTGAAACCGTGTGGGGCAAGATTGGCCGCGCAGAAACGGCCACTGATCCTGCGCCTCTCACTATGATTGAGACCACCATTCAGCTTAAGCCGAGAGATGAGTGGCGCGAAGGTGTGACGACCGAGTCACTTCGCAAAGAGTTTGACGATCTGGTTCAGTTCCCGGGTTTAACGAACGCTTGGGTGATGCCAATCAAAACCCGAATCGACATGCTCGCAACCGGTATCAAGACCCCTATTGGGATTAAGATCGCAGGACCTGAACTTAGTGTAATTGAAGAGATTGGTGCCAACCTTGAGCCGATTCTCAATGACATCGCGGGCACCGTTTCGGTCTATGCCGAGCGAGTGGCAGGTGGCCGTTACGTAACCATTGATATTAAACGTCTAGCAGCCGCGCGCTACGGGCTGAATGTCAGTGACGTTCAACAAGTGATCTCTACGGCCGTTGGCGGTATGAATGTGGGCGAAACCGTCGAAGGGCTCGAACGTTACCCAATTAACGTGCGCTACCCACAGGACTATCGTAACTCAGTGGTTAAACTGCAAAACCTGCCCCTAGTCACCCCAGCAGGTGCACGCATCGCACTCGCCGATGTGGCAGATATTCGCTATGAAGATGGCCCTCCGATGATCAAAACCGAGAATGCACGCCCGAACGGCTGGGTACTCGTCGACATTGCCGAGCGCGATTTAGGGTCCTACGTCAGTGAAGCGCAGCAAGTGGTCGCTGAAAAGCTGGTGCTGCCCGCTGGCTACTCACTGGCATGGTCCGGTCAATACGAATATATGGAGCGTGCCAAACAACGTCTTGGTGTCGTGATCCCGATTATGCTCGCCATCATCATGTTATTGCTCTATTTGAGCTTTCGCCGCGTGGGTGAGGTACTCGCCATCATGGGCACCTTGCCACTCGCGATGGTCGGTGGCTTATGGGTCATGCACTATCTTGGCTACAACTTCTCAATCGCAGTTGGCGTCGGCTTCATCGCGCTTGCGGGTGTCGCGGTTGAGATTGGCGTCATCATGTTGGTCTACCTCAATCAAGCATGGCATGGACGAAAGCTCTTGGCAGAGCAAGACCATACACCGCTGACCGCTGACATGCTGACTGAGGCAATCCGAGAAGGAGCAGGCCTTCGCGTACGACCGGTCATGATGACCGTGTTAACAGTCATCATTGGCCTTATCCCCATTATGTATGGCTCCGGCACCGGCTCTGAAGTGATGCAGCGTATCGCAGCACCAATGATAGGAGGTATGGCTTCGGCACTGTTGCTCACACTACTTGTACTGCCTGCCATATACAAACTTTGGAAATCTAAAGAGATCAAACAGTAACTAGCTCGCACCTGCTTGTCGCTTGAAAGTACAGAGACGGCAGGTGCAAACCACAAAAGGACATCAAAATGAAAAAGACACTCATCGCACTAACCATGACATTGATTGCCACACAAAGCTTCGCCGATGGCATGGATCATTCAAAAATGGATCACGGAGCTATGAATCATGACACGATAGATCATAGTAAAATGAATCATGGCATGATGAACATGGAAGGCATGTCAGTCGTCGGCATGCCTGCTGCAGGCGCAAAACCCGACAAGGTGGTACACGTCATTCTAAAAGATGACATGACCATCTCATTCAAACGTGATGTCGAAATCAAACCGAACGATGTCGTTCAGTTTGTGGTAATGAACACAGGCAAAGACGATCATGAGTTTGTCATCGGCTCACCATCCGAGCAAATTGCTCACCGTAAAATGATGGAAAACCCAACAGAGGATCACGATCATCACAGCATGGGCAATGTCCTGTACCTCAAGCCAGGAAAAGCGGGAAAGCTCAACTGGCACTTCCACGGTGAAAAAGAGATTGAATTCGCCTGTAACATTCCAGGCCACGCAGAAGATGGTATGACTAAGACGATCGTTCTCAAATAGTCAGCCAGACTCAACCCATTATCAAAAGAGCACGAATTCGTGCTCTTTTCAGTTTCAAACTATGATAGATATGACAATATAATGTGATCGATACCAACGGCGACATCCGTACCACTCATGGCAACTTACTAAGGACAAAGTAGAACATGGAAACTCTAATCAACGCCGATTTTGACCAGCGCGTAGTGATACGACCAACAGACTACCAGTGGGTCGGCTCTCCTATGCCCGGCGTAAGTCGCATGCGTTTAGACCGCATTGGTGATGAAGTGGGACGTGTGACGTCCATCGTACACTATGAGCCAAACAGCGCGTTTTCAGCGCATACCCATAGCGGCGGTGAAGAGTTTTACGTTTTGGAAGGCACCTTTTCCGATGAGCACGGCGACTACCCAGCGGGCAGCTATGTCCGTAATCCTATTGGCAGCGCACATACGCCGAAAATTGGCTCTGACGGTGCGACTATCTTCGTCAAACTGCACCAGTTTCATGAGCAAGACCAAGCTCAGTTTTGCATCAATACATCAAAGCAGTCATGGTATCAGGGATTGGTTGATGGGCTTACTGTGATGCCGCTACATGAATTTGAAGCGGAGCATGTTGCCTTAGTGAAATGGGCGCCCAATACCCAGTTCAATGCCCACCAGCATTGGGGCGGAGAAGAAATATTGGTACTGGAAGGCACCTTTTATGACGAGCATGGTGAATACCCTAAAGGCACTTGGATCCGTAGTCCTCACCTTAGCAAGCACACCCCCTTCACCAAAGGAGATGGCGCGCTTATTTACGTCAAGACTGGGCATTTATAGTCGAGTTTATTTGATGGCAAACTCATAACTTGTACTGTGCTTATACTGATTGCCAGGTCGAAGAATCGCATCTGACTCTTTCCAGCCGCGATTGGGCGAGTCTGGATAAAACTGAGTTTCCAGCGCAACCCCTTGATAATCTTTGTATAGTCCGCCTAGACGATTAGGTGTATTCGCTAGCCAGTTACCCGTATACAGCTGCACTCCTGGTTTCGTCGTGAAGACGCTCATTTCAACACGACTGTCTGGAGAGACGAGACGCGCCACCGGCTCGTTACCTTGGCTCTCTAAAACGTAACAATGATCATACCCATTTGCTTGTCGTTGCTGCTCATCGGCCAATAGATGGGTCGAAATGGGCTTGGTCATATTGAAATCGAAACTGGTCCCCGCCACAGCCTCTGGTTCTGTAAAAGGAATACCATCCGCTTGTGTCGGCAAATAGTGCGCAGCACGAATCTGCAAGCTATGACCTAAGATATCCTCTTCAGACTCAGCACCCAAAAGATTAAAGTAAGCGTGATTGGTTAGGTTAACCGGCGTTGCCGCGGTTGTTGTCGCACTGTAGTCAATAAGTACTTGGTTTTGTTCACTAAGGCTATAGCGGACACTCACCATTAGCTCGCCGGGAAACCCTTGGTCACCATCGGCTGAAACTAAACTGAGCTCAACACTGTTATCACTCTTCTCAACCAAACTCCAACGGCGCTTATCAAAGCCATCCAAGCCGCCGTGTAAACTGTTGCCTGATTGGTTGGTCACGGCTTGAAACTCGTGGCTATCAATCTTAAACCTTCCACCAGCGATTCGATTGGCAAAGCGGCCGACTGTCGCACCTAAGAAGACCTTTTGACGCGCAAAGTCCTCCATCGTCTCAACGCCCAACAGCACTTCTCGTTTTTCATCGTCGATAGGGAGCTTACAACTGAGCCATGTCGCACCAACATCCATCACCGTTACTTCCATTTCAGAAGCATTCGACAAGGTGTAAAGTGAAGGCGGTTTGCCGTCTGCTGCAAGTCCATTCATTATGGCTGTCATCGCAATCCTCTTATCTCAAAGTCAGTCATTCTCAATGCTCAAGTACTTCAACAACACCTGCACCTGCACTTGCTTGGCACACATAAATCGATGCTTGCAATCCAGTGGCTGCTTGATACTTCGCGGTCACAGCTTGCTCAACGGCATCGGTTAGACTTGGCGGGATTAGTGCGACGATACAGCCCCCGAAGCCGCCGCCTGTCATTCGCACGCCACCTTGGTCGCCAATCACATCTTTGACAATGTCGACTAAGCAATCTATCTCGCTCACGGTGATCTCAAAATCATCGCGCATTGAAGCGTGTGATTCAGCCATAAGCTCGCCCAATCGTTTCATGTCTTGAGCTCGCAATGCCTTCGCAGCCTCAAGGGTTCGGTCATTTTCCGTGATAACGTGGCGTGCTCTCTTCGCGACTACATCGTCTAAGTTTTGTTGGTTTTGATTGAACTCTTCAATACTCACATCACGCAGCGCTTTGACGCCAAAAATCTGAGCGGCTTGTTCGCACTGCAATCGCCGTGTGTTGTACTCACTGTCGACAAGACCGCGCTGCTTGTTGGAATTGATGATGACCACTGCCATTGCTTCAGGCATCGATACCGCTTGCGACTCTAACGTTCGACAATCGAGCAACATGGCATGATTTTGCTCGCCTTTGGCGGAAATCATTTGATCCATAATGCCGCAGTTGCAACCCACAAACTCATTTTCAGCTTGCTGGCCATTGAGCGCGATTTCCGCTTGGCTGATATCGAGATCGTAAAGCGTTTTAAAGGTCTGCCCAATCACCACCTCCAACGCAGCAGAAGAGCTCAGCCCCGCGCCTTGAGGGACATTGCCCGTGACACAAATATCCGCACCTTTAAACGTATAGCCTCGGGCTAGCAAGAATTTCACCACGCCGCGAATGTAGTTTGCCCACATTTTCCCGGGCAAAAACTCTATCGGTTTAGATAGGTCAAATTCATCGGTATCATTGCCATAATCGACCGACACCAAACGAATGAAGCTGTCTTCGCGCTTTGCAGCAGCGACGACCGTTTGGTAGTTAATGGCACAGGGCAACACAAAGCCATCGTTATAATCAGTATGTTCGCCAATTAGGTTCACTCGACCTGGCGCTTGAATAATATGGGTCGGTTGATAGTCCAATACCTGTTTAAACACGCTTTTCACGTTAGTTATTAATTCAGACATAATACGCCCTCAATCCTTGGCTAATCACGGCGGCGTCGCCGCCGTTTAAAATAGGGTGGTTACTGCTCTTTGTAATGCACATCACTCAACGCTCTTAGTCGCTCAGCCGCTTGCTCTGCCGTTAAATCACGCTGCGATTCGGCGAGCATTTCATAACCCACCATAAACTTTCTCACTGTTGCGCTACGCAGCAGTGGAGGATAAAACAAGGCATGCAACTGCCAATGCTCAATATCCTCACTAGCTTCAAAGAACGGTGCGAAGTGCCAACCCATGGAATATGGGAAAGAACACTGGAATAAGTTGTCATAGCGGCTGGTCAGTTTTTTCATGGCAACAGCCAAATCATCTCGCTGCTCGTCGCTGAGTTCGCTCATGCGGCGAACATGCGTTTTTGGTAGCAACATGGTTTCAAACGGCCACGCTGCCCAGTAAGGCACAACGGCAAGCCAATGCTCCGTTTCAACTACAGTTCTTGAACCGTCTTGTCGCTCGGCCTCTACGTAATCGACCAACAGATTTGAGCCATACTGCTCAAAATACTCTCGTAAGTGCTTATCTTTGCGCTCGATTTCGTTTGGCAAAAAGCTGTTCGCCCAAATCTGGCCATGAGGATGCGGCTGTGAGCAGCCCATAGTTTCGCCTTTATTCTCAAACGCTTGCACCCAAATGTATTCTTTGCCGAGCTCTTCAATTTGCTCATTCCAGGTATCGATAACGCCTCTGATTTTACTGACGCTGAGCTCGGGCAAGGTTTTACTGTGATCAGGAGAGAAGCAAATCACTCGGCTTAAACCGCGTACCCCTTGAGTTCTGAATAAGGGGTTGTCGGATTGCGGCGCATCGGGTGAATCCGGCATTAGTGCCGCGAAGTCATTGTTGAACACATAAGTGCCTTGGTAATCCGGGTTCACATCTCCCGAAATGCGAGCGTTAGCTGGACACAAGAAGCAGTTTTCATCAAAGCTCGGCAGCGCTTGCGTAGCAGGCTTTTCGTCTTGACCACTCCAAGGACGCTTAGCGCGATGTGGTGATACTAAGATCCACTGCCCGGTCAATGGGTTGTAACGACGATGTGGATGATCCACTGGGTCAAACTGAATGTCGGTCATAGCTTCTCTCAATAGGTTAATTGCCCGCCGCTGAACATCTTATCAAGCCTTGTCTCGCTCGATCCGTGATCCAATTCGCGACTATGAAAACGTTTACACAAAGTTTTCATCAAAGTAAGTCCTAAAATACAGTGCATTAAGGCCTTGCAGCCTTGATATTAATAGTGATTACCGTGATATTATTGATAACGGTTACAAACCATCAAGTCAGGCATTAAATCTTAGTGCTACCTCATATCGATAGCGTTGCTCGCGAAGTTGATAAGCCTTGTGAACGCTTGGTGTCCAAGAGTCATCACCTCCTACGCCCATGTGGTAACCATCGATGCGCACATACAAGCAGCCATCTTTTTCAAGCTCGTTGGTGTGCTTAGCATCAGCTAAACTATGTTGGCTGAACTCGCTGACAGAAAAATGAAACTTGCCCTTCACTGTCAAACTGCCAACCTTTAACTCACGGCTATCACAGCGCAGACCATTTTCCGATGGGAAAATATAGTCAGTATGCATACTAGACAGTGGCTGTTTATAGCGACCAAAGTGCGCAGATCCAATTCGGTCAGGGTAGTTTTCATGCGGCCCACGTCCAAACCACTCCACTTGGGTGTCATCTTGTGGCTGATGGTATAGCCCGAGCTCCAACCCCACTCTTGGCATTGGTGGTAAGCCTTTGGCGAACGCAACATCCACATCCACTGTCAGTTGACCTTCGCTATCAATGTGGTAACGCCAAGTGCTGGAAATGATTGGCGCCTGATCGTTGCTGTAGAGGGCAACACAGGTGACATTGACACCACCCTCAGCCTCGTCATAGTCGAAGGAATGGCACCCACGAGTTAGGTTCGCCAAGCCTGCAGTTTGCCAGCGGGCAAACCAAGAGTTGGGGTCAAGTTTATTGGCTTCACTGGTGCCGATATCGTTGTCGATAGGCGCTCGACAAAAGTTGTCTTTAATCGGCTGCGTTAGCTTCTCCACGCCGCGAACCTTACAGCTCACAAGATAGCCGGCGGCACTATCAAACTCAAAAGCGATATCATCGCTCACCACCGAGAGACGCTGCTCCGCTTTCACGACTGCTAACTGAGCGATAATTGGCGTTTGAGGCACCAAAAGCATCGGCAAGGTTTGCAATTCTATTTGCTCTATCGCAGTGACATGTCCCGCCTCTGCCCACGGCGTCTCTTCAATCAATCTGGTTTCTAGGTTGAGGTGGTACTCGGAGCCTGGCTGCTTATCGATAACATCACATAAGGTGATCTGCTGTTTCTTCCCAGGCTGAGTTGTCATGACTAACTCACCAGAATTACTCGGCGTACCATCTTGGAGCAGTTGCCAGCAAAGCATTTCATTGTCACTGGCAACAAAAAGATTCTCATTTTCTACTTCAATAGTGAGTGGCTGCTCACTAACCAGCTTAAACTGATAATATTGCTGCGCTTTTTTTACTTCAAATAAAGCGGGATGTACTGTTCTATCAGGGAATATCAAACCGTTGATACAGAACTGGCGATCGTTAATTTCATCACCAAAATCGCCACCGTACGCCCAGTAGTGACGCCCTTTATCATCCACTTTACTCAGGCCTTGATCGACCCAATCCCAAATAAAGCCGCCTTGCAATCTTGGGTGGTCGCGAAACGCTTGCCAATAGTCGACAAAGCTTCCCAAACTGTTGCCCATCGCATGGGCATATTCACATAGGATCAACGGCCGTGATTCATTTGGTAGTGCTATGGCCTTTTTGATTCCGATACGGGGAGTGACTTCTGGCTGGTGTCCAACTACAGGCAAGTCCCAGTTTACGCGTGCGTACATAGGACAAATAATATCCGTCGCCGCCGTCATCGCACCGCCGCCTTCATATTGCACTGGTCTTGACGGATCGCGCTGCTTAACCCATTGATACATCGCATAATGATTGCCGCCAATGCCTGATTCATTACCAAGCGACCACACAATCACAGACGGATGGTTTTTATCTCGTTCGACCAAATTCACCATACGTCGCATATAGGCGTTCAGCCATTCGCTGTCATCAGACAAACGGCACATTGGCACTTGACCATGGGTTTCAATGTTGGCTTCATCGACTAAATACAGCCCAAACTCATCACACAGTTGATACCACATCGGGTGATTGGGGTAATGCGCAGTTCGAACCGCATTGAAGTTGTTTTGCTTGAGGAGTTTGATGTCTTCTATCATCGCCTCACGAGTCATGACATGCCCAAGCTCTGGATGATGCTCGTGACGATTGACGCCACGAATAAGAAGCGGTTTACCGTTGACGCAGATCTGGCCATTTAAGACTTCGACATTGCGAAAACCAACCGAATAGGCTTCGCAGTCAATGAGCTGATTCTGGTCATCAATGAGTGACACCACAACGCGATACAGATGTGGCGCTTCGGCGCTCCAAGCTTTCACATCGGCTACCGACAAGCGATGAATCGCTTTGTTGTCCCACGCACCTTTTTCATCGACAAATTCGACGCCAAATGCCTGAGTTTGAGCTGCTATTTCATTACCTGCTGCATCAAATAGTGCCACGTTCACTTTAAGCGTGTCGCTTGGTGAGGATACCGTTGTCGTCACCGTTAACAGGCCATCTCGATAACCAGATTGTAAACTGGCGACAGTCTCCACATCCGCTATATGCGTTATAGATTTCGTGCGCAAAGTAACATCACGGAAGATGCCACTTAGCCACCACATATCTTGATCTTCAAGATAAGAGCCGTCAGACCATCTCAGCACCATCACAGTTAGTTGGTTGCGACCCGATATCAGATGCTGGCCAAGGTCAAACTCAGCCGGCAGTCGAGAATCTTGTGAATACCCTACCCAATGTCCGTTACACCACAGATGGAATGCACTGTTCACACCATCAAAGGTGATGGTGGTGGAGGTATTTTCTCGTGGTGAATAGTCGAAACTTTTGCGATACACCCCTGTTGGGTTCTGCTCTGGCACATAAGGAG
The DNA here is from genome assembly GCF_050337275.1 of Vibrio wakamikoensis. Classification (NCBI taxonomy): domain Bacteria; kingdom Pseudomonadati; phylum Pseudomonadota; class Gammaproteobacteria; order Vibrionales; family Vibrionaceae; genus Vibrio; species Vibrio wakamikoensis. The sequence continues at coordinate 44,708 of NZ_JAKJST010000031.1, forward strand.
GATTGTCGACAAATGGGTACTTCACATTGGTGTAGATTGGTTTATCAAAACCGTGTAATTGCCAGTTGCTTGGAACAGGAAGAGAGTGCCAGTCTGCATCATCAAAATCTGGTTCAATAAAGGCTTCGGACATAGCCTCTGGCGCGGTCAGCAAGGTAAACTGCCAGTGCCCATTGAGTGAGGTTTGATTGTCTGATGCTTGACCAACTCGAGCTTGCTCAATACTGCTGTAGGCATGCAAAGGCGCGTGAGCGGTGAGGACGTTGCGCTGGACAACATGTTGATTTTCCCACTCTCGTGCCGCCATCACTTGGGCAAAAGTTCTCATCTCTACTTCCTATGGTTCCATTAACAACTTCTTTGAAACAAAAAGAGCGCTCCAATGGTTTGGAAACGCTCATTGGTATCGTTATTTAAACGCTTTACAGATTAGTTCTTAAACGTGCGTTGACGTACTTTTTCAAGACGTTTTAGGATTTGATCCACACGCTCAGGTTTCACCATGAACTCTTGGAACCCTTTCATGCCTTCTTTCGCCATCGCAGGATCAGTATCGCGGTCATAGAACTGCGCCGTACCACTCGCCTCTGCCAACATTTCCACACCGATGTTTAGGAACTCATCATCCGCAGGTTTGGCTTTGCTGTTGGTTGGGATTTGCAGTAGGACATCATTTACCAGTTGCTGGATCTCTGGTTTGGCAACAAACGCTAGGAACTTACGTGCATCTTCTTTGTTCTTCGCTTTGGTTGGGATATGAATGGTATCCATTGGTGCATCTTCTGCGATAGGCACAGCAGGGTCGATGACTGGGAATTGGAAGAAGCCCATCTTGCCATCAAGTTCAGCTGGGAAGTTAGGCGCAATAAAGTTACCAATCAGGTACATAGCCGCTTCACCGTTGTACAAGAACGGCTGCGCTTCCTGCCAAGAGTATGACGCGTGGTTGTCTAGGTAGTAGCCTGGTTCCACTAGCTCAGCCCAGTTTGCAAAGGTCTTCTTCACTCGATCGTCGGTATAAGGCACTTTGCCGTCCATCAGGTCGATGTGGAAATCAAGGCCGTTAGTACGTAGGTTGATGTAGTCGAACCAGCCTGCTGCAGTCCATAGGTATTTGGTACCGATAGCAAAAGGCGCCACTTCATTCTTCTTCAGTGTCGCAGCGGCCGCTTTTAGCTCATCCCACGTTTTTGGTTCAGCGATACCATACTTCTCAAAGATGTCTTTACGGTAGTACACACCCCATTGATAGTAAGTGTAAGGCACACCGTATTGCTTACCATTCACCGTCATTGCTGGCGCTGCCGATTTAAAGTCTTGAGCCATGTTGTTGTCAGCCCAAATGTCACTTACATCTTCCAATAGTCCACGATCAACGAATGTTTTCATTCGGTTACCCGCATACCAGAACACAACATCCGGCGGAGAGGTGACCAGCCAGTTACGAATCGTCGTCTTGTACGCTTCTTTATCATACAAGTTGTACTTCACCGTAATGTCTGGGTTTTCAGCTTCAAATCGTTTCACGATTTCAGCCCACGCTTCTTTTGGTGCAGGGTCTGCTTGATCCGAGTTAATCACTAACTCGCCCGCCCAAGCGGTTGTTGAGAGGGACGCGCCAAGTATGGCGGTAGCAGCGAGGTGTTTCACAATTTTCATAGTAAGATCCTTATTGTCGAGCTTGCGCTCAGGCTCCATTGTTATCGTTATAGCTTGCTGGTCGTCGCCAACCAGCACTGATTGTGCGGCTAAATCGGGATTAACCTTTGGTTGCTCCCAACGTTAGACCAGCAATAAAGTGACGCTGCATGGTAAAGAACAGCACCACTGGAGGAATTGCAGCGACGACGGCACCAGCAGAAATAAACTGCCATGACGCCAACCACTGCCCTTTCAATGCACTCAATCCTGCCGTTACGGGGCGCACTTCATCGCTTTGCACTAAAACCAGCGCCCAAAAGTAATCATTCCAAATAAAGGTAAACACCAACACAGACAGTGCGGCTAGTGCCGGCCTGACAAGCGGCAATACTACGTGCCAGAAGATTTTCATTTCACTCACGCCTTCAACGCGCGCCGCCTCAATCAAGGCATCGGGGATGCCGACAATAAAGTTGCGCATAAACAGGGTACAAAAGCCGGCTTGGAAGGCGACGTGGAAGAAGATAAGCGCCCAATGCGTATCATAAAGACCAAAGGTAATGGTGAGATCGCGCACTGGAATCATCAGGATTTGGAACGGTACAAAGTTACCAGCAATGAACATCGCAAAGATCCAAATATTGGCCTTGAAGTTATACTTCGCGAGCGCAAATCCTGCCAACGTAGACAGCGCGACCGCGCCAGCCACTGCCGGTAACGTAATGATCAAACTGTTCAGCAAATACTGGCCCATCGGCGTTGCCGTAAACACTTGCGTGTAGTTTTCAACAAACTGAATATCACTCGGCCAGCCCCAGTAATTACCTTTGTTGATGTCTTCCATTGAACGGATCGACGTCATCATCACCGCGATTAGCGGCAGCAGCCACATCACAATCGAAATCGGCAGCGCCGCTCGATAGCTGATATTGGTAAAGCGTCCAGATTTTTCTATCGGTTGTGGGAACATTATTTTTCACTCCTTAGCATTCGCCACAAGAAGTAAGCGATGTAGATATCCATAATCAAAAACAGAACAACCGACACCGAGGCGCCATAACCCATGCGGTAGTTGAAAATTGATTCTTCGTACATTTGATAAGCGAGCACGGATGAGCTCCCCCACGGGCCACCCGCTGTCATGGTCGCCACTAGGTCAAACGAGCGAAGTGCGCCGATAACCGTAACCACGATAGCAATAAACGTCGCTGGACGAAGCTGAGGCAACACCACATACCAAAGCATGCGCAGTTTCTTGGCACCATCAAGGCGAGCGGCTTCCAACTGCTCTGGATCCAAATTATTCAAACCAGTGAGATATAAGATCATGCAATAGGAAATCTGCGGCCACAGACCGGCGGCAATGATCCCGTAGGTCACGTAATCTTCGTTGGACAAAATCGCAATGGCTTCAATATCGAAAAAGCCAAGTACGATGTTAAATAGACCAAAAGAAGGGTCATAGAACCACGCAAAGACGAGACCCACCACCACTTGAGAGATGACAAAAGGAAAGAAAAACAGTGATTTAACTACGCGAATCCCTCTTACTTGTTGATTGAGAAAGAGCGCAATAGCCAATCCAATAGGTGGTGCCAACATAAAGAACACCAACCACAAAAAGTTATTTTTAAGTGAGGTATAGAAGGCTTCTGAGTCAAAAAGCTCTCGATAGTTGTCGAGACCCACCCAAGTTTTTTCACCCAATCCATCCCATTCATAAAAGCTCAGCCAGATACTGTCCAAAATTGGATAGATGACGTAAACAGAAAAAATTAGGATCGCTGGCGCCAAAAATATCCATGGCGCGACTTGGGTATTAATACGACTTTTGCGTCGCTGTGACGGTAGCTGATTTTGTGGGTATACCGTTTTCACAGATTGTTCCATTTCAAGGTGACTCCCTACCCCACCGCAACATACTGTTAACAGTCATTAATTTCTGAAAATATCAACAATAAGTACTGTTTTAGATGGGTTTTAGTGAAAATACACTCGAATATTAGCCAACATGGTGAAATGTTGTACTGCTCAAAATTAAAACTGTAAACGTTTCCACAGTTTTCACTCAAAGTCGTTAACAATTTATGATCACGATCAACTATTCTCGGTTTGACAGCTAACAAATTGTCAATTAGCGCGTATGGTCATGGTATTCAAAAAAACTGGCATTCACGCATATTCATGCTGCCACTTGTCTGCATAACGAGGAGTTCTTATGGCTGACATCCGCTTAAACCAAGTCATCAAACGCTATGGCAAGGTACAAACCATTCACGGCGTCGATCTCGACATTAACGATGGCGAATTTGTGGTGTTTGTTGGTCCATCGGGCTGCGGCAAGTCGACATTGCTGCGCCTAGTCGCCGGTTTAGAAGAGATCAGTGACGGTGAGATCTTTATCAATGATGAAAAGGTAAACGATGTCGATCCTGCTGAACGCGGGGTGGCTATGGTGTTTCAGTCCTACGCTCTCTACCCACACATGACAGTTGAAGAGAACATGGGCTTTGGCCTTAAAATGAATAACCACCCTAAAGAGTACGTCCATAAACAGGTGCAAAATGCCGCCAAGACACTGCAACTTGAGCAGCTTCTGAAGCGCAAACCCAAAGAACTCTCTGGTGGTCAAAGGCAGCGAGTCGCGATTGGTCGTGCGATAGTACGTAATCCAAAGGTCTTTTTGTTCGATGAGCCACTTTCCAACCTCGATGCCGAGCTTCGCGTCGATATGCGTTTGCAGATCGCTAAGCTGCACCAAGACCTTGCCAACACCATGATTTACGTCACTCACGACCAAGTGGAAGCGATGACACTGGCCGATAAGATTGTGGTACTTCGTGATGGCCGAGTTGAGCAAGTGGGTAGTCCACTGGAGCTGTATCACTCACCACAAAATGAGTTTGTGGCAGGGTTTATTGGATCGCCAAAAATGAACTTCATTCCTGCTCATGTTGAGCAAGTGAACGAGCAAGATATTACTGTTAAAACCGCTAAAGGCGAGCAGTTCACATTGCCAAGAACCGCAGAGCAAGCTCCAAAAACCGGTGACGCACTTACCCTAGGCGTTAGACCAGAGCACCTTACGCTTAATCACGACAATCCAGTTAGATTCGAATTCCAAAGTGAAGTCGTCGAAAGGCTAGGCAACAGTACGTATTTGTTCGGCCAAGCTTCTGGCGTCGATGGTTTCAAAGTTCACCTTCCGGGCGATCAGGCTGTAAACAAATTTGAGCAAGTCGCCATTAGCTGCAGCTATGACGATGTGCATCTGTTTGATGTCGACGGTCAACGAGTGAATTTATAGCAAACAATGCGAGTGAGCTTTGAAAATAAAACCCGATTCAAATACTCACAACATACTGTTAAACATACAAATTGAACTCTTATATGAAACGAGTTCTAATACTCGCAATCGTAATAGTTCCAATGCAAAAGGTGCCCCATGGCAACCATAAAAGATGTCGCTAAAGAAGCAGGAGTCTCTGTCGCCACAGTGTCTCGTGTTATTAATAAATCGCCCAAAGCCAGCCAGTCTTCCATCGACTCAGTGTCTGCGGCGATGAAAAAGTTGGGCTATCGCCCCAATGCGGCAGCAAGAGCGCTGGTCAGCCAAAGTACCAATACCATCGGCGTCGTGGTTTCTGATGTGTCGGATCCGTTTTTTGGCACCTTAATCAAATCAGTGGATCAAGTCGCCAGAGAAGCGGGCAAGCACATCCTTATTGGCAATGGCTATCACAATGCAGATGACGAGCGCCACGCCTTAGAGCTGCTCATCAATAGCCGCTGCGAGGCAATTATTCTGCACGCAAAAGGGCTCAGTGATGAAGAGCTCATCAACTACGCCAAAGAAGTGAAAGGGCTGGTGATCATTAACCGCTTTATTCCACAAATCGAATCACGTTGTATTTCGCTCGACAACGAGCGCGGCGCTTATCTTGCTACGTTGCATTTAATTAAGTCCGGTCATCGCAACATTGCCTGCATTGCTTCTTCCCAAGACATTGAAGATACCCATCAGCGCATTAAGGGCTATCGAACTGCTCTGGAAGATCACGGTATTCTGCTTTCCAAAAACTACATTGAAGCAGGTGCACCAAGCAGCGATGGCGGCGAACTCGCCATGACCAATTTACTGTCTAAATCGTTAGATATTACTGCGGTGGTCACCTACAACGATTATATGGCCGCTGGAGCAATTCAAGCGCTTGAAAATAATGCCATTTCGGTACCTAAAGACATCTCTGTTATCGGTTTCGATGACGGCCTAATCGCCCGCTTTGTGCACCCACATCTCACAACCGTGCGCTACCCAATCGCAATGATGGCCGAACGTGCCGCTCGATTAGCATTACTGCTGTCTCGCGGTGAGGCCATCGAAGATGACCCGATTGTGTTCACGCCAACACTTGTCCAACGTAAATCTGTATTCGCGCGCTAGCCAAAGCGCGCCCTGCATAAATAGGTGGTTGAATGATTTCGATTAATGACCAAGGGTTAGAGTTTCACCTTCAAACCAAACGTTCTAGCTACCTGATTAAGGTCACGAGCACCGGCCACCTTGTTCATCTTCACTATGGAGATAGGCTCACCCATCGACCTCAGTTCAATGCCCTTGAGCATCTTTATCATGACAAGATGGGCTCCTCGACAGACTATGCAGACATACCTGGGCAAACTCTAAACACCTTCAGGCTCGAAGTACCTACCTTTGGCAAAGGGGATTATCGAAGCCCACTTTTGCATGTTGAATATACCGATGGCTCACGTGTCACCGATTTACTCTACCAATCACACCAACTTCTAGACAGCAAACCTTCGCTTGAAGGCTTACCGTCTGCCAGTGCAGAGCGAGATAGTCACCACCTAGTGATTACCTTAGCCGATCCCGTGACCAAACTTGAAGTGGATGTGCACTACTCAGTCTTTAGCCAATCCGACGTCATCACTCGCCATTTAGTGGTGCGAAATCATGCCAGTCGACCAGTACAACTTCTTCGCGCACTCAGTAGCTGCGTCGATTTTGCTGACGAAAGCTGGGATCTGATTCACCTGCAAGGCAAATGGATCAAAGAGGCACAAATCGCGCGCCAAAGCCTTGAAAAGGGCACTGTTCAGATAGACTCCAAAAAGGGGGTGAGCAGCGCCAATCACAACCCGTTCATTGCCCTAGCGAGAAAAGAGACCAATGAACATCTTGGTGCCTGCTACGGGTTTGGGCTCATGTACAGCGGTAACCATTTGTCGGTGGCTGAAGTCTCCCCGTACAACCAAACGCGGGTCATGACCGGCATTAATGACTTTGATTTCCGTTGGGAGCTGGAATCAGGCGAGCGTTTTACCACACCGGAGATTGCGCTCACCTACTCTGCGAGCGGCTTGAACCGCATGAGCCAGCAACTGCATCAGTTCATCAACCAGCATGTTATTTCAGAGCAGTGGCGCAATGTAGAACGTCCTATCCAAGTGAACAACTGGGAAGCAACCTACTTCGATTTCGACTACGACAAACTGGATGCCATCGCACAAAAAGCCAAGTCTATTGGTGTCGAGCTATTTGTGCTCGATGATGGCTGGTTTGGCAAACGTAATGATGACACCACCAGCCTTGGCGACTATTTTGACAACCCAAAACTTGTCGGTGGTATCGCACGCATCAGTGAGACCGTGAAAGATTATGGACTCAAATTTGGTATTTGGGTCGAGCCAGAAATGGTCTCGCCTGACAGCGAGCTATTTCGCGCCCACCCTGAATGGGCGATTACTCATCCCGAGCGCACACCATCATTAGGTCGAAATCAGCTCGTACTCGATATGGCCAACCCTGAAGTGATTGACTATTTGTTTGAGAAGCTCAGTGACGTGTTCTCCCGCGCCCGAGTCGATTACGTGAAATGGGATCACAACCGAAACTTCAGTGATAGCTACGCTCATTCCTTGTCAGCAAAGGAACAAGCTTCATTTAATCACCGCTACGTTCTGGGACTGTATGACTTACTCACGCGACTAACCAAGACCTTCCCGAACATTCTATTTGAGTCTTGCTCTAGCGGCGGCAATCGCTTTGATCTCGGCATGCTCAGCTACATGCCGCAAACCTGGACGAGTGATAACACCGATGCCATTGAGCGCTTGAACATCCAGCACGGTACCTCTCTTTGCTATCCGTTGTCGGCCATGAGCGCCCATGTAGCCGCGAAACCATCGCACCAAGTTCTGCGACGCACACCGCTTGAAACGCGCTTTAATGTCGCTGCCTTTGGAAACTTCGGCTACCAACTCGACATCACTCAACTTACCGAGCAAGAAACCCAAGCGGTGGTGGAGCAAATCGCATTCTATAAGCAGCACCGACAACTGCTTCAATTTGGCCGCTTTTACCGTCTGTCTTCCCCATTTGAAGGCAACATTACCACCTGGTTGGTGGTCAATGATGACGGCAACGAAGCCCTACTCGGCTACTACCAAAAACTGCAGCAAAGCAGTGGCGAGCTAGAAACCATCAAACTGCCTGCGCTGAACCCAGAGCTGGCATTTATCGTCCGCTCTAGAGCGCAGTATCGCGAAGAGATTGAAACCACAGATACACGTGTTAACAGCGAGCTGTATCAGCTCTATGGTGACCAACTAGCCAGTGTTGGCCTACCGCTAAACAATCAGTTTATGGGAGTAGAAATTACCGAGCATACTCGGTATATCGGTGATTTTGGGTCTCGGATTTATCATATTATGGCCGAGGGTTATTAAGCCTGGGATGCTGAACGCCAACTTCAATAGTGATCAACGCTGAATATCGGGGCAACATCTGTGTTGCCTACTCAGCGCCCCTCTGTCACCTTCTTTACCAACATTAAATATAGACCTTGCCAAATGTCAGGTTCACCAAGATGTAACTTGATGAAAGTCAGCCCGTCGCTCCCCGCAACAACTCGATAAATAACTGATCCTAACTATACTTTTGGTTGCTCACTCACAAGGAATATGTCTAATGAAAAACACATTTATTCTTCATTCTGAGTACCCACCCTCTGGTGATCAACCTGAAGCCATTGCGAGATTGATTGAAGGCGTCAATAGCGGCAAAACCCACCAAACCCTCAAAGGTGTCACTGGGTCTGGCAAGACCTTTACCATGGCGAATATCATTCATCGCCTGCAGCGCCCTACGCTAATTTTGGCTCACAACAAAACACTGGCCGCTCAGCTGTATAGCGAGATGCAACGATTCTTTCCAGAGAATGCCGTTGAGTATTTTGTTTCTTATTACGATTATTTTCAGCCAGAGGTCTACATCCCTGGCAGCGACCGTTTTATCCGTAAAGATTCAGCCATAAATGAACAACTAGAACGATTACGTTTATCCACTACGAAATCTCTGATTGAAAGGCGTGATGTAGTGGTTGTCGCGTCGGTGTCATCTGTTTATGGATTAGGGGATCCGCAGGCGTATCGTGATTTACAAATCCCTTTAGCGGTTGGAGCTCAGTTAAATCTAGATGACCTGTTGAACCGTCTAGCGCGCTTACAGTACACACCTACTCAGCCAAAACTTTCACGCGCGGGCTATAGGGTGCAAAACAATACCATCGATATCTTTCCCGCAGACTCTGAGAAAGATGGCATTCGTGTAGATCTAAACAAAGGGACGATTCATCGTCTGAGCTGGATAGATCCAGCGACAGGAGACGTGCTAGCACCTTGTAGCGAATACAAAGTGTCACCAAAAACCCTCTACGCCTCTTCTGCAGAGAAGGTACGTGAAGCTAGCGAGCAAATTAGACTTGAAATGGAGAGCAGAGTTGCAGAACTCAGTGCAGAAAATAGAGTGACCGAAGCCGCTAGGTTGTATGAGCGCTGCATGCACGATATTGAAATGATGCGGCAATTAGGCTACTGCGGAGGGATTGAAAACTACGCCTGCTATCTGAATGATAGAGATCCCGCTTTGCCACCAACCACTCTCATGGATTATTTACCTAAAGACGGTCTCGTCTTTATTGATGAATCCCACGTGATGGTGCCTCAGATTAGCGCGATGTCAAAATCAGACCGCAGCCGCAAAGACACCTTAATTGACTATGGATTCCGTTTACCCTCAGCACTCAATAATCGCCCGCTAACCTTTAGCGAGTTTGAAAAAGTAAAACCTCAAACCATCTTCGTGTCAGCGACACCAGGGAAGTATGAAGTTAAACGTTCAAATGAAGTCGTTATCGAGCAAATTATCCGCCCAACAGGGTTATTAGACCCTGAAGTTGAAGTTCGCCCTTCGGCAAGCTGCATGGAGGATTTGTTAAAAGAGATACGTATTCGCTCAGCACAAAACGAACGGACGCTTGTGACAACATTAACCAAGCGCAGCGCCGAAACACTGAATGATTTCTTTAATGAGCAAGGTATTCGGGCTCGCTATCTGCATTCTGACGTTAAAACTTCCGATAGAGTGGAGATCATTAATGCTCTCAGAGCCGGTGAATTTGATGTGTTAATCGGTATCAACCTACTACGTGAGGGATTAGATATTCCAGAGGCTTCGTTGGTTGCTATTTTGGATGCTGACCATGCAGGCTTCTTACGTTCTGTAGAAGCTCTAATTCAAATCATTGGCCGAGCTGCACGCAACGTCAATGGCAAAGCCATTCTTTACGCAGACAAGGTCACTCCAGCAATGAAGCAAGCAATAGATGAATCATTGCAGCGACGTACGCGGCAACAGGCCTACAATCAAACCAACAACGTGATTCCTATGAGTTCGCGTAGAAAGATTGCGTCAGCGGTAGAAACCGCGAGACAAAAAGCCCATCACCATGTGGGGTTTTGTGATGATCTTAAGAGCTTGTGTCAGCAAATCACTCAAAGGGAAAAAGCTCTGTTCGAAGCCGTAGACACTAATGATGACCAAAAAATTCAACAAATTCGCGCGGAGCTAGACAGCCTTTATCGGCAGTTCATCTTTATGTAGTGGTGGTGTCACTGACAAGACGTTCACGCAATTTAAAGAGATGTCGTCTTTTTGAATTCTTGATCGTCTTACTAAGGGTCGAAGAAAACTGTCGGTCACTTTGAGCAACAAAGAGGTTAAACTGAGTAGCTCTAATCACTGGCTAACAAACACTCTTACTAACACAGTTAAGCTGAACACTATGAGGTATATGAGACAAATGAAACTTGAGCCAATCTGGTTAGCCTATCAATCCAGCCTAAAGGCGTTTCTACATAGTAAAATCGCTAACCCGGCGGATGTTGAAGATCTACTTCAAGAGATTTTGATTAAAACTCACAATGGCTTTCAAGCGGTGACCGACGAGAGCAAAATCAAACCCTGGCTGTTCCAGATTGCCAACAATACCATTATCGACTTTTACCGAAAAAACAGTAAAAGGCAGGAAGTGACATCGGATGATTTGTGGCACCAGGAACAAGATGAAGCGCAGCTTATCAGCGAGCTCTCCCACTGTCTGCTGCCATTTATCAAGCAGCTACCAGAGCAAGATGCCGAGCTACTCATCGCAATAGAAATCGACGCAGTGTCGCAAAAAGATTACGCAATGAACAAAGGCATCAATTACTCCACGCTCAAGTCGCGAGTGAAGCAAAGCCGTAAAAAACTATTGGATGTATTTCATAGCTGCTGTGACTTTTCCGTTGATTTTCAGGGGAATCTTATGGAATACGCGCCTAAGTCCGGCAGTTGTCATCGCTGCTGATCGTCATAGGTTAACCCTTTGGCGCGGCTAACTTTGCTCTATCCAAACTAACCAGGCTTCAAGGCCTGTTAACACGACCGGGTAGCTCACGCACACCTCAGCTTCATCGCCACCGGAATAGATGCCTTGCAGATAAAACCCTTCCTGCGCACACCAAAACTCATAGCCATTACCACCACCGTCGTAGCTGTCACGCTCACCAGAGAGGTAATCACGAATACCCTGACGGATCTCTTTACCAATTAGCGCTGAGTATTGGATATCGGAAGCAAAAAAGTCCTTCAAGGTGCAATGAGATGGGTTGGCCTCATCAAAATCAGGCCATTGAAACGCTTCGTGTTTTGTCATGATTCTCTATACACCTTTAAAGGTTCAACGCTTACCCGACTTCCATCTTTGCCACTAAGGTTGGTAAATAGGAAAGCCCGTGTTTATCTTACTATTGTCATCGTAAAGCAGCGCACTGGCAACTTGGAACGGCTTGCCATCGTTGCCGTTGCAATAGCCATCGGTCACATCGGTAGCGGGGGCACTCATGCCACACTGTGCCCAACTTGGGTTACTGCAATTGCCGGTTGACGTGGTATTGGAGTACACAATGCTGGCGGTAATTTGGTCTGCACTGCAATGCTCTGGAAACATAGAGCTAAACGACTTAGTGTACACCTTGCCGTTAAACTCTAGCTTAATCTGCCTTAGAGTAAACACGCCTGCTGTGTTGGGTGCATCAGTAGGTTGTGCCGACTGAAAGTTACTCGGTTTCACGCCCTTGGGAAAGGCATGAAATCCTTTCGCGCGGTCGTTTTTCGACGGTTCTCCGCAAAATACATGGTGCAAATTCACTTGTTTGCCATCAATGGTTGGGCTCCATTCATCCAATGTGTTGCAATTGATAGCAAAGGCTTGGCTGGACAGGGCTGAGCCACACAATACATAAAGTGACAAAGCCCATTTTGAAGTCATTTTCATGTTAATAGTTCCTGTTCTAGCCTGACGATATGTTGTACTAATCAGTTTGGACTCTAGACACGCTTGAAGGAACACGCGAGTAAAGCACGGCTAAAGTAGGGTAAGTTGTGACTCAAAGATAATCTTGATGTAAATGACAAATTTCAAAATTTCAGCTTCCTTCAAACACACAGACCCATTTACGTCTCGCTAAGTCATTTAACAAGCAGCAAAAATTTGGACTACCGCACAGATGCCGATATGGAATATGTTAGGATGCGGTTACCAATTCTTCTATGGGTTAACATCACCTTGAACAGCAAATTAAAAATTCTCCTTGTTGCGGCAGCGCTAGGCGCTGGCTTTTATTTGCCATCGGCGTTTAAACAAGCGCCAAACACAGAGATAGATTTGACTGACTATTGCATGCTATCTGACGAAGTTTGCGAGCAGCAAGGCGTGAAAGTTAAGCTCGATACGCGCCGTGTCACGCCGCTGACGCCGATTAAGGTCGATGTATTTTGGCCAAATGCCAATACGGAGTTTTTAACCGTTTCTCTGGAAGGCAAGGAGATGGACATGGGCGTCGCCAAGTATCAGCTTGAGATGATCAAACCCGACGTCTATCAAGGTGAAATTATCTTACCAGTTTGTGCCGAGCAACGTATGACTTGGTATGGTAAGGTTTCTGATGGTGAGACCGACATTAAAGCAGCCTTGAGGATGAGTGCTCGATGAACAAAAAATGGATAGGACTTCTAGCGGTTGCGTTTGGCCTTGGCATAGGCAGCAACCTCTATCTCAACAACCAACAACAAAAACAACAGCAGGCCGAAGAGCTTGCCAAACTGCAAGCGGTCTCCGAATCGGTACTGTATGGCGAGAATGGGCAAGCTGTAGCGATTTTTGATCAAGCTGACCCTCGCACCCGTGTGGTCTACTTTGGGTTTACCCGCTGCCCCGATGTCTGCCCAACCTCATTGGCGATGCTAGCTGGCGCGCTAAACCAGATCGACGATGAAACCAAAGCCACACTAAGACCTATGTTTGTTTCCCTCGACCCTGAGCGCGATGCCGCAGAAGCCTCTGCCGAGTACGCCCACTACTTTCACCCAATGATTGAAGGCTTATCTGCGCCGCTGGAAGTCACCAAACCGCTTGCTCACAAGTATGGCGTTATCTTCCGTAAGGCAGAACTTGAGGACTCCAAGCTTGGCTATACCCTCGACCACAGTTCGTATTTCTATTTCCTAAGCCCGGACGGCACGCTTATTGAAAAAGTGCCGCACACGCTCAATCCTGCTCCGATTATTGAGGCGATTCATCGCGTTAATAAGCAAGGATAAGCAACACTATACTTTATAAACGATGCACTTATAACGATGCACCTATAACAATGGAATGAACCATGAAGCTCAACAAACTCCTTCTATCTGCAATCGCCCTAGCGCCTCTTTCGATGGCACACGCCGCTATCGATGTGAATGATGTGTACGCTCGCGCAACACCACCAAATGCAACAACCAGCGCGGTATTCGGCACCATTGAAAATACCGGCAATGAAGTTCGTACTATCGTTAGCGCAAGCTCACAAGCGTCAAGCGTGGTTGAACTGCACGATGTTATCAAAGAAGGTGATGTCATGAAGATGCGTCAAGTGAACACCATCGACATTCCAGCCAATGGTAAAACCATCCTTAAGCCTGGCAGCCTGCATGTGATGCTATTGGATGTAAAAGCGCCTATGAAAGAAGGGGACACCATTAACGTTGAGCTAAACTTTGCCAATGGTGAAGTGAAAGTCCTGACCGTGCCAGTGAAAAAAGTCATGTCGGGTATGAAGCATCATAAACATCACTAATCTCAATGCTCTATATCGCAGCGCTGTACAATCAGCGCTGCGCTGCTATTATTAGCCTGTTTTCACTCACTACATTGGAGGATTTTCATGATTGTTATTCATACCCACCCGGTAAAGTTGGCTAAAACTAACGGTTGAGCGAAGCACAACAACAGATACTGTTTCCTAACCCCTCCCCTTCTTTACCCGGTGTTCATAACCGGGGTCTTGTGCAACCTGCACACACTTACATCGGTAAGTACCTGACCCTTATAAAAATAAGACCAAATTTTAGGTACTAACAATGCATTCTATTTTTACCCATCCAATCGCGATCAACGAACTTGGCTGGAAAACCTATTTTCAACAACAGCTCACGCTAGAAGAGTATGACGGCATTATTTTCGGCCGAGTGATTGCTCATCATCGCAGCGGTTATATCGTTTGTACTGAGCAACAAGAGTTTCACCTTGAACACCACATTAGCTACCCAGCGATGACGGTGGGAGACTGGCTACTCCTTGACGAGCAACAGGGGTTTGTTCGCTTGCTGGAGCGAAAGTCACTGTTCAGCCGCAAGGCGCCGGGCTCAAAAATCGAAGAGCAGTACATTGCTGCGAACGTCGATACGGTGTTCATCGTCTGCTCGCTCAACTTTGACTTTAATCTTAGTCGCATCGAGCGCTACCTAACGTTAGTGAATGAAGCCAAAGCAGAAGCGGTTATCGTACTCACCAAAGCCGACTTGTGTGACGATGTCGAAGACAAGCGCCAGCAAGTGCAATCCCTTGACCCATTTTTGATGATAGAAACGGTTAATTCGCTTGATGTGGAGTCGCTACAAGGACTGCAATCATGGTGCGGAACAGGGCAAACCGTGGCGTTTATGGGATCATCAGGGGTCGGTAAATCGACATTGGTGAATACACTGATGCAAACGCAAACTCTGACGACAGGCGGCATTCGTGAAGACGACAGTAAAGGTCGCCACACCACAACGTCTCGCTCAATGCACAAGATGCCAAAGGGTGGATTGCTGCTAGATACACCGGGAATGCGCGAAATTCAGCTCACGGCCAGTGAAGAAGGCCTAGCCGAAACCTTTAGTGATGTTGAAGCGCTGATAAACCAATGCCGCTTTAGTGATTGTCAGCACACCAACGAGCCAGGCTGCGCAGTGCGCAAAGCATTGGAAGCCGGTGATCTTGATGAGAGACGAATGGAGAACTACTTCAAACTGCAGCGCGAGCAAGCGAGAAACAGTGCATCACTTGCGGAAAAACGCAGCAAATCCAAAGAGTTTGGTAAGTTCATCAAGTCGGTGCAGTCTGAAAGTCGCCATCGTAAAAAAGGCTACTAACGGATTAGACATTAAGCCCAAACAAACACGGCTCCGAGTACGCTCGGAGCCTTTTTACATCACTCTTAGGTTTACAGCACTCTTAGCGCAAATCGCTGCTGATACAAAGTATCCGTAGCACTGGTTTCTAAGTAGCTGTGATGCAACATTAAAATCGATTGAACGATCCTCGTTCCTATCCCCAATGACCCGCTCGGCGCGCTGGCTTCTACTCTATTAATAAACACAAACTGAATGCTTTGGCCATCTGGCGAAGTATGGGCTTGGCAATCAACGCTGGCACCGGATGGACTGTGACGCAACGCATTCTCTAGCAAGTTAAGCACCAATCGCTCCAGCAGTCCTTTATCCCCTATGGTTTTAATATCTTTATCCACCTCGACATTGAGTGTTATCTGCCGTCTTTGAAATTGACTTAACATTGTTTCGGCACACTCTGTCACCAAAGAACTGAGTTCAACAGGCTGATACTCATAACTGGGTAAATGAGAATCCGCTTTAGCGGTTTCGAGCAGTGAATAGAGCTGCTCCGACAGCTTACCGCAATTGCGATACGCCACTTCAATCAAGGGGTCAGAACCCGGGTGTTGCAATTTCCAGGTTTCCAAATACCCCAGAACGCTAGAGAGTGGCGTTTTTAAATCATGGCTGAGCTGCACGAGTGTGTCACGGCGACTACTTGCTTGGTATTCAAGTTGAAGAAACTGCTGCTGAATCTGCTTGGCCATTTTCTGATACGAATGCGCGATCGGCACTAACTCGGGTACCTGTTTGGTAAAATCCGGCTTTAAGCGAAAGTCTTGTTCGGCCTGCTGCTCCAAGTTCATGGTCACTTTTTCAATAGGGGTGAGCAGGCTGCGTTTCACTAACCAATAAGCGCCTATCGCAAACCCAAGAATCGACAGCAGCGTCAACCCCGTTAAGGCGATGTAGGGCGTATCCACTTGTGCTTTGGCAATCGCTGAATGCTTGGTGCTGCCAATGACCACATACAAGTAACCGATGGTAGAGCCAAACTCCTCTATCGCGGCGACTGAGAATACCGTGTCTTCCCCTGGATGACGTGGGTCTTGCCCGAGGATCGGAAACGGTTGATTTGACAAAAAACGCCGTATCGGTTCGATATCAATACTACCCATGATCTCAGCCCCTTCTGGCGCTGCATGAGTGGTAATATTCCCTTGGGCATCAAGAAAATAGATCTCAAAATCAGGGCCGATGAGCATTAAGGTATGAAATATTGATTTCAGCGCTTTGGGGTTGTATTCGGTGCCAATCATCAGTGGATTGTCATCGCGCATATGTACCGCTAAGTCTTTATGCAGACTTTGGGTCGTACGGTACTCAATGGTTTGTCGCTGCCAATGATACGTCACGGCAATGATCACCGTCATAAGGCAGAACCAGAGACTGGTAAAAATCACTAAGCGCATTTTGAAACTCATACCACCTCCTTTTAGACTTCGCTTCCATCACATCAAACTCATCACATCCAATCCGTCACACGCGAATCGATTGAAACTTATAACCAACGCCCCACACCGTCTGAACAAAGCTTTGTTGGTTACTTGGTTGTGAATTATCGGAAGCCTCAGTGTCGGCGCTCATCTGGGTAGAATCGGGCACCGTCAGCTTAGTGCGCAGCCTGTTGATGGTGCTACACACTGTATGGTGATAACCGGTGTGGTTGGTGTGCCAAACATGCTCTAGCAGTTCATCCTTGCTATAGACCCTGCCAGGTCTTGAGGCCAAAAAGTGCAGCAATGTAAATTCAGTGGCGGTAAGTGCAATGGCTTTACCATGCAATGATACCGTGTGCTGCTCTGGGCTAATTGTTAGCGGTCCAAATACTAGCTCGTTATTTTCGCTCTCTTGCGCTGAGGAGCCAGGTCTTGTTTGGCGACGTAGAATATTCCGAACTCTAGCCTGAAACTCTAAGACGCTAAAAGGCTTGGTAATGTAGTCGTCGACACCCGCTTCCAAACCGTCGACTTTATCCATTTCACTGTCGCGTGCAGTCAACATAAGCACTGGCGTCCAATCTTCTACCCGTCGCAGCGAGTGGCATACATCGATGCCGTCACCATCCGGCAGACCTCTATCGAGAATCACAAGATCAAAAGGCTGGACGCTGCAGTGTTGGCGCGCTTCCCCACACAAACTCACTCTCGTGACCTGATGCCCCTGAAACTTAAGATGCATCTGAACTAGGTCAGCGAGATCATCGTCGTCTTCTACCAATAATATATTGGCGGCTTTATACGCCGCAGTGGAGGCTTGGGGCGCACTTGCAGAAAACGAACTGCGGTTTGGTTGACTTGCCATATCACGATACCTGCTCCAATTCCGTAGACCTAGCACATGACCGGAGCAGGTAGTAATAACTTTCATTATTCGATTCGTGTAATGGTAATTCTTGCCCCAGGGTTTAAGAACCTGTGATTCGCAGACAATGCAGATGTTGCTAACCCATCGTCTTTACTCACAATTCCCGGATGAAAAGTGACTTTGTCGTCATCATTCCGATTGGCGTTAAAGCCTTCGCCACCACCAGCAGGTCCAGGTATGGTTGCCGCCAGTTCATCATTCCCTTCGGTTCCTGAATCCCAGACATTCATGTCCATGACAAAGGTTTCGCCAGATGCGAGGCTACCAATGGACAATCCAGTTTCACCGACAAACGCATCATTCGTGTTCACAAACATAGACGCAACCGACAGATACTTAGCTTGCTCTGGTGACAAGGTCAAGGTGATGGAGTCACTCGCACCAGGCATGATGAGCCCTTTCCCTGATGTGCTGGTGTAAACATTATCGTCACTGCCACTTAACGCAAGCAACTCAGCATTGCTGCCACCTTCAGCCAAATGTTCTAGCTCAACAGATACGCTCTGCCCTACCTCAAACATGCTAAAGCCACTATTGTGAGCAAGTATCGCAAGTGGGCTCAATGGCTGATTCGCCGACAAATTTTGAACGCTCACCGTATAACGGTAGTTTTGAGTCGCTGGGCTGTCATCATCGTTGTGACCGCACCCTGCAATCACCGCAACAGCGCTGGCCAATAGTAAAATTCGTGTCTTCATGTGACCTCCTATTTCACTACAACAGTGATCGTTGCAACAGGGTTTAACCAGCGGTGACTGGTATTGTCTAGGTCACTAATACCACCAGCGGGATCACTATCGCCCAAATTACCTGGATGAACATGAACGGTGGTATTGGTTACTGTGGTTTCAACACCGCTACCGCCAGCACCAAAGGTAAGGAAAGGTGGATTAGGCATGCTTCCAGCAAGCTCGTCATTGGCTTCGGTGCCCGCATCATAGCCGCGCAGCGTCGCTTTGTAGGTGCCTGGTTCAGTTGGAATTTTCCAGCTATCTAGGCCAACAAAGCCGTCATTAGTTGGCAGTAACATCGCACTTAGAGAGAGGTAGCCAAAGCTTCCGCTATCCATTGAAAAGGTCGTCGCAACACCTGGGTTTAAAATGCCAGTCGCTGGATTTTCGACCACTACTCCGCCGGCGTTACCGATCACGCTAGCCAACGCAGAGATATCCCCGCCTTCAGCCATCGCCTCTAACTCGGCAGAGGCTGCTTGTCCGGTGCGAAACATCACCAAATCTGAATTGTGTGCAGCAACGATGAGCGGCGTGAAGTAGATGCCCTTAGTAGCATTAGTGATGGTGATTTCAAGCTCAGCGGCATTGACGGAGCCGGCTCCGAGAAGTAGTGATGCAGACGTTATAGCAAGTCCAAGTTGAGTACGTTTTTTCATTGTGATTCCATCCTTTAACTGTCCCTAAGGACACCATTTATTAAACGCACAATGCACAAGTTAAGGTTGTTGCGCGTTTCCATGTGTTAAAGCATGCAGGTTAAGGTTTGCAGCAGCCTCACCGATTTCTCACAAATTTCTCTCAATTGGCTCTGAAAATTCTTCCCTTAATAAATTCAAACCCTTAAGACTGATAGCCCGGTACATCTAGTAGCAACATTTTACTGCGAACAAACAACCCATTGCCTCGCCCGATCTCGCGATCTTCACCATCATAGGCAACCGACTCAACAATAAACTGGCTGCTGTTGATATTGACCACTTTGCCTACCGCTTTCATACGCCCCTTGGAAACAGGCCGAGTGATATAGGTAGTAAAAGAGGTCGTCAGAACAAAATACTCTTTCTCTAGACTTGCAGCAGCAAAAAAGGCGGCATCATCGAGCATTTTAAAGTAGACCGAACCGTGCACCGCACCTGCCGTGTGAAAGTATTTTTTATGTAGCTCAATTTCAATATCTGCCTGAGCTTCCTGAACTTTAATTCGAGGTAAATAGAATTCGTTAATTGGCGCTGCTAAGTACATGCTTTCTAGCGCTTGATAGTGCTGGAGATTTTCCATGATGTTCCTAGTTGAGACTTAATCGTTTGTTATCGTTATACAAAAAAGCCTGCCTACCGAAGTAGACAGGCTTTTAATGCTAGCTTGCGTTGGCGAGCGCCTTTTGTTTTTGAGGATCACCATTCGTTAGCGTGGTCTTCATATCATGGCTGAAATGGTCAACCTGAATCGCTCGGTAACGAAGCGCATCCGCCTCTAGAATTTTATCGACTTCCTCTTGGCTCAAGATATTTTCTTTCAGTGCTTGTGCCAAACGGTCAGCTAATAGTCCTTTGCGAGCAACCTTGCCTGCTTTAACGCCTGCAAGAAGCTTCTTCTCTAAATCTCGCACACCATACATGGCAACAAAAGCGCGATCCATCAGTCCAACATTGTCATCTTCAGCAGCTCCGACATAGCACAGATGCGTCAAGCGATCGCGCATTTCACCAGGTACCATCAGCTTGTTTGCGATGCGCAAAGTGACATCATCGCTTGGTAATTTGAAATGGTTACCAATTGGGAATAGCAGTGTTTTTAATGTTTTACCTGCGAATCCGCTTGGAAAGTTGCGGTAAGCTTCATTCAATGACTTCGCCGCATGGTGGAAACAGTAATCGACTGCATAATCAACAAAGTCACGTTCTTCTGCTCGGCTGCCCTCATCTTGGTATTTCTTCAATACTGCTGATGCCAAATAGAGGTATGCAAGACCATCACCGAGTCGCGCAGAAATCAGCTCTTTGCGTTTCAGCTCACCACCCAGCGTTAACATGGCAAAGTCAGCACTCACCGCAAGAGCCTTGCTCAAGCGCTTCAAATTTTTATAGTGACGAGCTGTTTCACCACTTACCGGCGACGAGGTTAGCGCAGAGCCTGTCAATGCAGCAAACAAGCCGCCAATAGAATTTTTTGTCGCGTGACCGATATGTTTAAACAACAAGTTATCAAACGCCTCAAGACCCGCTTGATGATCTGGGTTGGCCGCCGCTTCCATTTCTTGGAACACGTATGGATGGCAACGCGTGGCACCCTGACCAAAAATCATAAGGTTACGCGTTAGAATGTTCGCACCTTCCACCGTGATAGCAACCGGCACACCCAAATAGGCCGAAGACAAGTAGTTCATTGGCCCACATTGGATAGCACGCCCTGCGTGGATATCCATCGAGTCATTCAAGATGGTGCGTGAGATTTCTGTCATGTGATATTTGGCAATGGCGGTGACAATACCCGGTTTTTGCCCCATATCAAGCGACGTCGTTGTTAGGGTGCGGCTCGCTTCCAGCAAGTAGTTCAAACCGCCAATACGACCTAACGCTTCAGCCACCCCTTCAAATTTACCAATCGACATACCAAACTGCTTACGAACATAGGCGTACGCACCGGTTGTTCTCGCCGTCAAATGGCCAATAGCGGTGCCTAGTGCCGGCAGTGATATACCGCGCCCTGCTGATAGACATTCCACCAACATACGCCAGCCCTTACCCGCATAGTTAGCGCCGCCAATGAGCCAGTCCATCGGGATGAACACATCCTGACCTTGGATCGTGCCATTCATGAAGGCCAAATGAAGGGGGTCATGTCTTTCGCCTATCACCACACCAGGGTGATCGGTTGGAATCAATGCACACGTAATGCCGACGTTCTTGTTATCGCCAAGTAAACCGTCAGGATCTAGCATCTTAAACGCCAGTCCCATTACGGTCGCTATGGGCGCTAAGGTGATATAACGTTTGTTCCAATTAAGTCGGATACCTAACACTTCCTCACCTTGGTGTTCGCCATAACAAACAACGCCGGTATCCGGTATACCACCCGCATCAGAACCTGCTTCAGGCCCCGTGAGGGCAAAACATGGTGTGTCTGTACCATCAGCGAGTCGAGGCAACCAATAGTCTTTTTGTGCTTGAGTACCATAGTGTGAAAGCAGTTCGCCTGGGCCTAAGGAGTTAGGCACCATGACCGTAATCGCCGCGCTCATGCTACGAGTCGCGATTTTGGACACTATCGTTGAATTGGCCAGCGCAGAGAAAGCGCGCCCGCCGTATTCCTTGGAGATGATAAGGGAGAAGAAGCGCTCTTTCTTCAGATACTCCCAGACTTCTGGTGGCAAATCGCGATCTTCTTTGACGGCTTTGTGATCATCGAGCATCGACAACAACGTTTCGAGCTGATTTTCTATAAAGTTCTGTTCTTCCGCGGTCAGCGTCGGCTTGGGATAATTGTGAAGAGTATTAAAATCTGGATTACCAGAAAACAATTCGCCATCCCACCATACTCCGCCCGCTTCCATGGCCTCACGTTCAGTGGCAGACAGAGGTGGCAGCACTTTCTTAAACAGATTAAATGCTGGCTGGCTGATCAACTTCTTTGTAATGACACTCATATCCATTAATCCTTTTGTTGAGTTTCGCAATTATCTTGCTTGTTGTCGGTTTCTAAGCCAGCCGAAATGTAGGGTATGGCTTGCTCGATAATATTTAATAAGTCACTGTCTCGATCGAACTGGCTTGCAGCGATCTCGTTTAATGCCTTAGATGACACAGTGGCAAACACGAACGCCCCAAGGGCAAAATGCAATCGCCAAAACAAAGGCTCTTCATCAATACTTGGGTTAGCTGTGAGCATAGATAGTTTGAATAGCTCTAAAGTTTTCCCGTAATGATTAACAATGAACCATCGCAAATGTCCTTGAACATCGCTATAACCGCTAGCAATGAGCAATAAAAAGCTGGCCATGCCATTTGGGTGTAACTTATTTAAACCCAATAGCGGCGACTTTATTGTGTTCAACACATCCTCAACGCTATAGCTTGCTCTGAGGTTCAATTGTTCTAATTGCCCATGCACTTGTGGCATTAAATGAACGAGGTAGTCATCCAAAATCGCCTGTACTAAAGAGTTTTTATCTCCAAAGTGATAATTGACGGCAGCTAGATTCACATCGGCTCTTTGAGTGATATCTCGTAGCGATGTATTGTTATAACCTCGCTCTATAAATAGAGTCTGAGCAATATTAAATATCTTTTCTTTTGTTCCAGATTTTACTTTCATAATTTAAAACGCCCGTATCAAACGCTCGTTTAATATATCCAGCAAAATTTAATCCAACAAGTGATTAACATCAACTTTTTAAAATTAACATCCATTGCAGAGAGCATATACATCTAAGCTCATGAAAGTAGTAGGGAAATTTTTTAGGTTAATTTCAAAGCCAAAAGAAATTGCAATAAAATACTTAAAATACAGAAAGTTAACAATAAACCACCACAACAAAAACATGAATCACCAGCAAAGCATTCACACAAGGAATGCAACCCCGGATCCAACAGCAATCAAAGAATCGAATAGTTAATCCAGCATAAATAAAGCAAGTCGAATACATTGACTGCCTTTTACTACAGGTGAACGGCTGTATTTTTGTGATCTACATTTCAATTTTGGCAATTAATAGCCGTCTAGCAAAATCAAAATTCAAACACAATTTAAATAACAACAAGTCATTAACAGTAATTAAATTGGGCACTTATGCAATCAAACTCAAAGGACAATTAAACACTGAGCATTATTTTTAGAGCTGATCACCTATAAATTATGCCTTTTGAGGCTAGTGACAAAGGGTTAAGCATTCTTCATCATATCCGTATTCAAACACGCGTTTGAATTCCATGACTTAAATCAAAAAGCGAACAGGTAACTCGATATTAGAGACACGTTGTTCATCAAAAAGACGTTTAAAAGGAAGCTAACCATGCAAAATCAAGCCGCTCTAGAAGCAGTAAATGCTCAACTACAATCTGTTCTTAACCCATTTGCTAACTTCAGCCAACTGGTTGCGAAGAACGTAGAAACACTATCAAAAATGCAGATTGAAACTTTGACTGCATACAGCGAGTTGACTAACGAAAACCTACAAAGCCTTGTGGCGGTGAAACAACCACAAGATCTGATGAACCACGGCAGCAAACAACTCGAGATCATTACTAAAGTAAGCCAGCGCCTACTGGAAGACGGTCAAAAGCTAAGCCAGATTGGTAACGAGTTTAAAGCCGCTGTTGATGAAATTTCGGCAAGTTCAATTACGCCAAACAAGTAATCTTGGCTCCGCTTTTTGAGATGGGCGTACCTCGTTAATAACTATTCGTTTATAAACATCAGTTTCCGAGCATGAGTTTCTAAACATACGTTTCTAAACATGGTGTCGCCCTCTATTTTCTATGCAATAAAGGATGAGAAGATGGAAAATAAGCCCCCATTCCAAGATGTCATCGATAGTTACTTTCAAGCCACCCAAGGTTGGTTTGATGCGTTTCAAAAGCCTACTCAATCCACCATCTTCAAATCTCAAGTCGAAGACTGGAGTCAGCTCGCACAATCTGTCGCTAGCAACCCTACCAGTATCCTAGAGCAGCAAATGACATGGTGGAACCAACAGATAAACCTGTTTAATGACTGTATTTTGTCGACCAGCGAATCTACCGCTAAAGAGACAGATCCCCGTTTTAGAGATGAAAGCTGGTCTGAAAATCCGATGTATAGCTACATCAAAGAGAGTTATAAACTGGTCTGTAAATCGGTACTCGATACCATTGGTAATACCCAAGATATCGAACCAGAAGCAAAAGAGCGCCTCGAGTTCTTTGCGCGCCAGTTTCTCAATGCGATGTCACCAAGTAACTTCATCACAACCAACCCAGAAATCATGAAGCTGACGCTAGAGTCCAACGGTGAGAACCTCATCAAAGGCCTCGACCAATTGCAGAAAGATATGAGCAAAAGCGTAGACATGCTCAATATCCGTATGACCGATAGCGAAGCGTTTGTGGTTGGCGAAAACGTTGCGGCGACAGAAGGCAAAGTGGTATTCAAAAACCATCTGTTTGAGCTTATTCAGTATCAAGCGACAACAGAAGAAGTGTACAAGCGTCCGATGATGTTGGTGCCACCTTTTGTGAACAAGTACTACATCATGGATTTGAATCAGCGTAAGTCATTTGTGAAATGGCTGGTCGATCAAGGCCACACCGTATTTATGATCTCTTGGGTTAACCCGGATGCATCGTACCGTGATACTGACTTTGGCCACTACGTGATAGACGGCATCATCCCGGCGCTGGATGCGATTGAAGCCCAGACTGGTGAGCGTGAAGTGAACGGACTAGGCTATTGTATTGGCGGTACACTGCTTACAGCCGCGATGGCCTATCTTGCAGGAAAGCGTCGCAAGCAGCGCATTAAATCAGCCACGCTATTAACCACGATCCTCGATTTCCAGCAGCCTGGTGAGCTTGGCATCTTTATCAATGACCCGATGATTTCGGCTATTGAGTCTCAAAACAACCATCAAGGCTATATGGACGGGCGCCAAATGGCGGTGTCGTTCAGTTTGCTTCGTGAAAACAGCCTTTACTGGAACTACTACATCACCAACTACCTGAAAGGTGAAAAACCTGTCGCGTTTGATCTACTGCATTGGAATAGCGACAACACCAATGTGCCAGCAAGTTGTCACAACCAAATGCTGCGCCAGTTCTATCTAGAAAACAAACTCAGCCAGCCAAATGGCATTGAGATTGACGGTATTGGTATCGACCTTACCAAAGTGAAATCGCCAACTTTCTTCCTTTCCGCTATCGAAGATCATATCGCGCTTTGGAAAGGCACCTTTAAGGGCACGGATCTGCTAAGCGGTCAAAACACTTTTGTACTAGCGGAAAGCGGACATATTGCCGGCCCGATGAATCATGCGGATTCAACCAAGTATGGCTATTGGACGAATGACAAAGTGGATACGGACGCCGACACTTGGCTTGAGACAGCAGACAAGCACACTGGCTCTTGGTGGGGACACTGGCAAGAGTGGCTTGATGCGCGTAATTTCTCACAGAAAATTGAGGCTCGCGTGCTTGAAGGTGAGCTTGACGCACCGGGAAATTATGTAAAACAACGCATTGAAGACGTACTAAACACGCAAGAGGAGAGCTGCCATGTCGCTTGAAGTAGGACAATACGCGAGCCTAAGTAAAACACTCGATAAAGCGGCCGTAGAACAGTTTGCCTCGTTAGCGGAAGATTATAACCCGGTTCATTTGGATGAAGCCTTTGCCGCAATGACACCGTTCGAGGTGCCGATTGTGCATGGTATGTTAGGCGCGAGTTTAGTGTCTGGACTGCTGGCATCAAAAATCCCGGGGCCTGGTGCTATTTATCTTGGGCAAACACTACAGTTTACCTGCCCAATCCGTGTAGGAGAGACTGTGACCGCTCGCGTAGAGGTCACTGAAGTGCGAGAGGATAAACCCATCGCTAAACTGCTAACTCAAGTACTTAATGAGCAAGGAAAAGTCGCCATCAAAGGCGAAGCGACGGTCATGCTTCAAGGCTAAAACTGAGTCAAAAAAATCGTTCTCGATCCCCAAAAGGCAGCTAACGCTGCCTTTTTCGTGTCACGAACACTAAATTACCCAACATTTACAACCATTAAACTCAACAATAACAACTAAATCATTCAACAATTGAATTATTTGTAGACACATCATCCTGTCTTGCTAAGATACCGAACGCAAACACACTTTATTACATAATAACTGCACTAGCGGAATGGTGCTGTCTAAGACCATCACGACTCAGTGCAGAATCTATACAGGGATATAAAAATGCAAAGTTCTAGCATCCTTGCCCGTTATGCGAATGGTAATCTGGTTCTGCAGATCCTCGCGGGTATCGTTTTTGGTTTTATCCTCGCTGTCGCGTCTCCAACAACTGCTCAAAGCTTCGGAATGCTTGGTAGCTTGTTTGTCGGAGCACTTAAAGCTGTCGCCCCAATTTTAGTTTTCATTCTTGTCGCAGCTTCTATTGCCAACCAAAAGAAAAACCAAACCACGCATATGCGTCCAATCGTTGTGCTGTACCTCATTGGTACATTCTCGGCGGCGCTTACTGCAGTTTTGCTTAGCTTCCTTTTCCCAACCGAGCTTACCTTGGTTGCCGGCGCGGAAGGAGCAACGCCACCGCAAGGTATTGGCGAAGTTCTACACACACTGCTGTTTAAGCTGGTCGATAACCCAGTTAGCGCGCTGATGAACGCCAACTACATCGGTATTTTGGCGTGGGCAATTGGTCTGGGTTTAGCCCTGCACCATGCCTCTGACACTACCAAGGCGGTATTTGAAGATCTGAGCCACGGCGTGTCACAAATCGTACGTTTCATCATTCGTCTAGCCCCATTTGGTATTTTTGGCCTAGTGGCGAACACCTTCGCAACAACTGGTTTTTCTGCACTTGCTGGCTACGCACAACTTCTGTTCGTTCTGCTGCTTGCTATGGCAATCATTGCGCTGGTTGTAAACCCAATCATTGTCTACGTGAAGACCAAAGAAAACCCATACCCGCTTGTGTTCCAATGCCTACGTGAAAGTGGTGTGACAGCGTTCTTCACACGCTCAAGTGCGGCTAACATCCCAGTGAACATGACACTGTGTGAGAAGCTGGATTTAGATGAAGACACTTATTCTGTTTCTATCCCGCTAGGCGCGACCATCAATATGGCAGGTGCAGCGATCACCATTACGGTGCTGACTCTAGCGGCTGTGCATACCATGGGCATCGAAATCGATATCTTTACCGCACTACTACTTAGCATTGTTGCTGCGGTATCTGCTTGTGGTGCATCAGGCGTCGCTGGCGGTTCGCTGCTACTTATTCCTCTAGCGTGTGGTCTGTTTGGCATCTCAAACGATGTCGCAATGCAGGTTGTTGCGGTTGGCTTTATCATTGGTGTGATTCAAGATTCTGCCGAGACAGCGCTGAACAGCTCAACTGACGTGGTATTTACTGCGGCCGTTTGCAAAGCAGAGCAGAACAAGCAGGGTTAATATCCGCTAGCATCCCAACTTCAAAGGGCTGTGTCATCGACACAGCCCTTTTTCTATCTCGCATTCAGATATCTCAATGATTAAAGACGTGCCCATGCTACTTAGCTAAGAAGTTGGCCATCCACCATCACGTGTGAAGCACGATAGTCCGAGTTGAGAATGGTGACAGAGGCTTTACTGCCCGACTTTAGAGTGCCTAAATCGGAACGATTTATCGCTCGTGCAGGGTACATCGAGGCCATGCGAAATGCTTCAGCCTCTTCGATTCCCCACTGAATGACGTTGGCAACAGATTGATCCATACCGATATGTGCCCCAGCGAGTGCTCCTTGCGCGTTAACCAGTCGACCGTTTTGAACACTGATCTGTTCACCGTCAAGAACAAAGCTATTGCTGATGCTACCTACGCTCGCCATCGCATCGGTGACGATCAATAGTTGCTGCTGACGTTTGAGACGCTTCGCCAGCATTACGTTCGCCGAGTCCACGTGAATGTCATCAACGATGATAGAACACCAAGCATGATCGGCCATTAAAGCAGTTCCTACAACACCGGGTTCTCGCCCTTCCAACGGAGACATCGCGTTAAACAGATGAGTAAATCCGTCGATCAATGGCAACTTTTCACCAGATAACTCATGACTTGATGCATTGCTGTGTCCACAGGAAACCACCACGTCATTGTTCTTTAACCAGGCCAAGACCTCGGTATCTACGCACTCTGGCGCCAAGGTGACCAACGTTGTGCCCATCGCTAACCAAGGAAACGATTCAAGTTCAGAAACACTTGGGGCGTAGAACTTACCCGCATCATGAGCTCCTTTCTTATTAGCATTAAGCCAAGGGCCTTCGAGATGGATGCCCGCAACACCCGGGATTCGCTGCTCAATGGCATTGGCTACGGCGTTTAATGCGTTGGTCATGTCCGTTGTAGTGGCACTGATCAAAGTAGGCAGTAAATAGGCCGTCCCGTGTTTACGGTGTGCTTTACATATCGTATTGATGCCCTCAACGGTCATCGTGTTGTTGAACATCACCTCGCCGCCGCCATTGACCTGAATGTCGATAAAGCCCGGAACTATGGTCTTATCTGGATAATCGTCATAGGAAAGATCCGAAGGCACCTCCGCTTTAGGAAGGATATCGACGACAATGTCGTCTCTATACACAAGTACAGAGTCGAAATGAAACGTCGTACCATCAAATATTCTGTGTGCCGAAATGCCGCGTAGTGTCATAACCTTAGTTCATCCCTAAAATAATCATCAATCAGTGCTGAGCGTTACTATTATCCAGCGACAACGAAAATTGCTCTGCTGCTCCAAGCAAACAAGCATCATAGTCCCCAGATGCTTTGGTGATTGGAACTCTAAATGCCGCAGGCTTTTGCTGTATATACTCGTCGACAAGTTCCATGTAGTGGCTCGCTAATCCGACCCCACCACCTAATACGACTAGGTCGAGATCATAGGTTGCCTTTAGATTCGTACACAGCACGGCTATCGCTTGTGCGCTTCGCTTTATTATTGCCATTGCGCTTGCGTCGTTGCGGGCAAGCTCAAACAATTCAATATTGGAAATAGTCGGGTTAATGGTTGCTTGAGCGACTTTGTTAATAGCCGTACCCGAGGCAATCGCCTCTACACAGCCATTCTGTCCACAACCACAATCAGGGCCATTAATATCTATTACAGTATGACCAATATGGCCAGCTAGCCAATTAGAGCCTTTGTGCAGCTTGCCATCAATGATAATTCCGCCACCGACACCCGTTGAAACCGTCACATACGCCATGTTTTTGACAAGATTTGCATGCGATTTAAACTCAAAGCACGCTGCTGCTTGCGCATCATTAAGCATGGCCACCGGCCTATCACTAATACGTTCAACTTCGCGATGGAGCGCAAAAGGCTGAGGAAATGGCAGGGTATCTGGGTTAATGGATGTTATCCCTTCAGGTTTTACCCAACCCGTGGTCGATATTCCGATGTTCTGAGCTTTTTCCAGCCACTCAGAGCAGGGAGAAAGAATGTGATTCGCAAACTCCCGCACATCAATCGTCGATGGCGTGGCTATTTGAGTTCGCTCAATAAGCTTTCCGTTTTCGACCATGCCCAAAGCGACTTTGGTGCCTCCAATATCAATAGCTAACGTGCTCATTTTGTTTTACCTCTGCGCGTGTTGCCGTATTGAACCACTGAGTGACGACTTCCAACCTTGTCAGTGCAGACCCGACGGTCACTGCGATCGCACCATTTGCAATAGCTTTAGCCGCAAGTTCGGGCGTGTTATATCGACCTTCAGCCATTGTAAAATACCCTGCGTCTGCGAACTGTCTAACAAGTAGCAAATCGGGTTCTGTCGGTTCAACTTCTCCGACATAACCTGAGAGCGTCGAACCAATAATGTCGACCCCATACTCAGCCGCCCAGCGTCCGTCTTGAAAACATGAACAGTCGGCCATTGCAAAACACTCTGAGTCTTTGATCGCGTCAGCGATAGCCTCACGAGTCTCTGGACGAACCCTATCTGTCGCGTCAAACGCGATGATGGATGCGCCTGCTATTTCAAGCTGCTCCACATCTTTTATGTACGGTGTAATTCTGACCGGACTGTCAATAAGGTCACGTTTCACAATGCCAATAATTGGTATAGTGACCTTCTCAGCGACGGCAGCAACGTTCGCGATTCCCTCAATACGAAGTGCTTTAGCACCGGCCGTTTGCGCGGCTAATGCCATAGCCACAATAAACTCCGTATTTTCCAGTGGACTGCCGACAACAGGTTGGATAGATACTACCGTTTGCCCTCGTAACTGCTCTTTTAGTTCTCTGATTTTTAGACTTTTATCTCTCACGTCGAGCCTCTCGTCCTTCAATAAAATCTACGGATACCGGCATAACATATCCAGTCAAAATCTACATAAAGTCATCTATCAATAACTAGACTTGGTTAAATTTTGTCCGCGATCACAGTTTGTGAAAAGTTGATTTGAAAATAATCTTCACGACCATAATAATCCATAACGAAGATTTTTTTCAAACAAAATAAAATTTTTTTTTGAAGTGGTTAGATCTCATAAAACGAATGGACAAAAGGGAACATTATGAAAGCCATAAACAAAATCACTATCGCTATGCTGACAGTAGGGTGTGCATTATCAGTACAAGCGGCTACAACACTAAAAATGGGTATGCAAGCGTCTGTTGGCTCTGTGGAGTACACCTCCGCGAAACTACTGGCTGATACAGTGGAAGAGATGAGTAAAGGCGAGATCAAGATTGCTCTGTATCCTAGCGCGCAGCTCGGTGACGACCGCGCCATGCTGCAACAGCTCACTTTAGGTGATCTGGACATCACTTATGCAGAATTTGGCCGAATGGGCTTATGGATACCACGAGCGGAAGCGGTGACATTGCCGTATGTAGCTAAAGATTACGAGCATCTGCGCCGCATGTTTGATTCCGAGTTCGGTCAGGGTGTGCGCGAAGAAATGCTGACTAAGTTCAACTGGCGTGCACTCGATACTTGGTACAACGGAACTCGAGAAACCACATCAAACCGTCCACTCAATTCTATTGAAGACTTCAAAGGACTCAAACTTCGTGTTCCTAACGCGAAGCCTAACCTCAACTACGCTAAATTGTCTGGTGCTTCGCCAACGCCAATGGCGTTTTCAGAGGTTTACTTAGCCCTGCAAACTAATGCTGTTGACGGCCAAGAGAACCCATTACCAACCATCAAAACGATGAAGTTTTATGAGGTTCAAGACAACCTCGCGATCACCAATCATATCGTCAACGACCAGATGGTGATCATCTCAGACTCTACATGGCAAAAACTATCAGAGTCAGAGAGAAAAATCGTTCAAGACGCTGTTTTGAAAGCGGGTGAAGCGCATACCGCATCGGTGAAAAAACAAGAAGCTGAGCTGATCTCTTTCTTTGAGGCTGAAGGTGTCACCGTGACTTACCCAGAACTTGCGCCTTTCCGCGAAGCAATGCAGCCGTTGTACTCAGAGTTCGAGGCGAAAATTGGTGAACCTATCGTTAAAAAGCTAGCAGCGATGTAAAGGCAGCTATCAATTCGTGAAGTAAAGAATTGAAATTGACATCTTGGCTGGCCACTTTGGCCAGCCTTGGAGCAGAAAATGATAAGCAAACTATTTAAAAATATTGAAGAAATTATCACGGTTCCTCTCATGGCAGCACTGCTTGTTGTCTTGACTTGGCAAATCGGAACACGCTGGTTGCTCAATGACCCATCGTTGTGGAGTGAGGAGCTCGCACGAGTCCTATTTATGTACATGTCTCTCATTGGCTGCGCCATCGCAATCAAAAGAGGCACGCACGTAAACATCACCTTTTTTTCAGACAAGCTACCGCAAACCCTTCGTTATTCTCTCGTCATCGCACTTGAGTTGGCGGTACTGGTCTCAATTTTCGCGATTATTTACCTTGGTTACCAACACGTTCAGAGAACTGCTTTCTTCGAGCTCATTACGTTGGGTGTATCCAGTGCATGGATGAACTACAGCCTGCCACTAGGCGGTGTATTCATGGTCATTCGACAAATCGAAAAACTCATCGCCATTGGTATTGAGTTTAAACAAGCAAGTAAGGCAGACACGCCTAGTTCTTCACAAGTGGCTGAGAGGTAAGGAGTTCTCATGGCAGGTTCTATTTTTGGCTGGCTCGCGTTGCTGTTTGCAGGTATGCCCGTTGGCTTCTCACTTATTTTTGTAGCCTTACTATTCTTAATCCTCACCAACAGCACAGGCATCAACTTTGCCGCCCAGCAGATGCTTGGCGGGATAGACAATTTCACCTTGCTCGCGGTACCCTTTTTCGTACTTACCGGACATTTGATGAATAGCGCTGGTATCACCGAGCGTATTTTCAACTTCGCTAAGTCGATGGTCGGTCATGTTACGGGCAGCCTAGGCCACGTAAATATCATGGCTAGCCTACTTTTCTCAGGCATGTCAGGCTCTGCACTGGCCGACGCAGGTGGGCTTGGCCAACTCGAAATCAAATCGATGCGTGATGCCAAATACCATGACGACTTCGCCGGTGGTTTAACAGCAGCCTCATGTATTATTGGACCATTGGTTCCTCCTTCGGTGCCACTGGTGATCTACGGGGTCGTATCCAACACTTCGATTGGCGCGCTATTCTTAGCGGGTGCTGTGCCAGGCATTCTATGCTGCGGCGCACTCATGGTCATGAGCTATTTTATTTGTAAAAAGCGCGGCTACATGACGCTGCCAAAAGCCACACGCAAAGACCAATTTAAATCCTTTAAAGAAGCGTTTTTATCACTGATGACGCCAGTCATCATCATCGGCGGCATCTTTTCTGGCAAATTCACACCAACGGAAGCGGCTGTTGTTTCATCACTTTACGCGCTATTTCTTGGTACTGTGGTTTATAAGCAACTGACCTTTGTTGGTTTCATCGATATTCTAAAAGAAACCGTAAACACTACAGCCGTAGTTGCGCTCATGGTAATGGGTGTCACCGTCTTTGGATGGATCGTTGCTCGTGAGCAGCTTCCTCAAATGCTGGCTGACTATTTCCTAACCATTAGTGATAACCCGCTGGTACTGCTGCTTCTTATCAACTTGCTGCTGTTGTTCCTTGGCACCTTTATCGAGTCACTTGCACTGCTATTACTGCTGGTTCCATTCTTGGTTCCTGTCGCAGGCGCGGTAGGCATCGACCCTGTGCACTTTGGTGTCATGGCGATTCTAAACCTAATGATTGGCATTCTAACGCCGCCAATGGGTATGGCACTCTACGTGGTATCTCGAGTTGGTGACATTCCATTCCATGTTTTGACTCGTGGTGTTATTCCTCTATTAGTGCCGCTGTTTATTGTACTTGCACTCGTTGCTGTGTTCCCTCAGTTCACCTTGTTCTTGCCAGAACTATTCCTCGGCTACGGGAAATAATTAAGTTCTGAGCCAAAATTTGGCTCAGAGCGAACTTACTATAGGATGTTAAAAATGAATAAGTTAACCGGCCTCATTGCCGCACCGCACACCCCCTTTGACCGTAACAATCGAGTTAACTTTAGTGCTATCGATCAGATTGCTGCGCTACTTATTGAGCAAGGCGTGACAGGGGCATATGTCTGTGGCACCACAGGTGAAGGCATTCACTGCTCTGTTGAAGAACGTAAGGCCATTGCTGAGCGCTGGGTACAAGCGGCTGATGGCAAGCTGGATTTGATCATCCACACTGGCGCTCTCAGTATTGTCGATTCAATTTCCCTAACAGAACACGCCGAAACACTCGACATTCTTGCCACATCTGCGATTGGTCCTTGTTTTTTCAAACCAGGTTCCGTTGACGACCTTGTTGACTATTGCGCCTCAATCGCGAGTGCTGCGCCATCGAAAGGCTTTTACTACTACCATTCCGGTATGTCTGGAGTCAGCCTCGACCTTGAGCAATTCTTAATTAAAGGTAACGAACGGATCCCAAACCTGTCTGGCGCCAAGTTCAACAATGCGGATCTCTACGAGTATCAACGCTGTTTGCGCGTCGCTGATGGTAAGTTTGACCTGCCATTTGGTGTGGATGAGTTCTTGCCTGCTGGTCTTGCTGTTGGTGCAATCGGTGCGGTGGGCAGCACATACAACTACGCAGCCCCGTTATACCTTGCTATTATTGAAGCCTTTAAACGAGGGGACCAAGCGCAGGTCACTTCACTAATGGACAAAGTTATCGCCATCATTCGAATCCTTGTGGAATATGGTGGAGTCGCAGCTGGCAAAGCCGCAATGGAGATACATGGTATTGACGCTGGTGATCCTAGAACACCGATCCGAGCGCTAACATCAGCACAAAAAGCCGATGTAGTAGCGAGAATGCGCGACATCAACTTCGTTTAATCGCCTTGCTCACAGTCGTTGGCACCACCACACCAACGACTTTGAATAAGCGAAAATCGATTTTTTGAGATTTCCCGAGAACAGCACAAATGTCAGTGTAAAACCATTCGGGAGTCTGATACTTTCTAGTTTACGACACAAAAGATAAGGGGATGCCGTGGGCTCACCAAGCAATTTGCTGGTTCGTTTGAGATCCAATATGGAACCACTCAGCAAAAAATTAAGGCAGGTTGCCGATTACATCTTGGACAACGCGCAAGATGTGCAGTTTCAGACCATTACTGATCTTGCTCGGAACACCCAAACCAGTGAAGCTACGGTCGTCCGATTATGTCGAGACATGGGCTATAAAGGCTATTCCGATTTTCGTATGGCGCTTGCTGTCGATTTGAGCCAAAGTGGCAGTAAGCCAAAATCGGATCACGACGGCGACATCTGTGACATCTCTGCGAGCAGCGCAATCGATAGCCTTCAAGACACTGCCAAACTCATAGACCGTAAGTCACTCGATAGAATTTGCGCGCTGGTTCATGATGCCTCGTTTATTGGCTGTGTCGGTGTAGGCGCATCCAGTATCGTTGGTCGCTACCTTGCTTATCGGCTTATCCGAATCGGCAAAAAAGCCATTATGTATGAGGATACGCACCTCGCCGCGATGAACGCGCGTCGCTCTAGCGAAGGAGATCTTTGGTTTTCGGTGTCTAGTTCAGGCTCAACCAAAGAGGTGGTTCATGCCGCGAAACAGGCATTCAACCAAAACGTGCCCGTAGTCGCTTTAACCAACATTAACCACAGTCCACTGTCTGCTATTTCTACAGAGATGCTCGTTGCAGCGAGACCAGAAGGGCCGTTAACAGGTGGCGCTTTTGCTTCCAAAGTTGGTGCGCTGCTGTTGGTTGATGTGTTAATCAACTCTTTGCTTGAGAAGTATCCTGAATACAGCGAATCGGTTATGGAAACCGCTGAGGTGGTCGTTCCACTCATGTCATAAAAGCCACTTACCTATCAACAAGCTCATCTTTTGATGGGCTTTTTTATTACCCATTCAAAATATAATAAAAATTATTTTTATTGCAACGAAGATCAAAGAATATTATCTCCAAAGATCGATAATAAGGTTACTTTTTAACCAAGTAGTACCTTCGATAAAGGAAGAAATATGAACATTAGGAAAATGGTCACTTTGGTGGGACTTTCGACTTTGCTTGTTTCCGCAGTGGCAACAGCCAAAGATGCATGGCCAGATCTACCACAAGGCATAAAAAGTGGCGTGAGTGCGCAGATTGGTAACAAGCTTTATGCAGGGCTAGGCTCGTCAGGACAGGCATTTTACATGCTAGATACCACTAGACCTGAACTAGGCTGGCAGCAACTTAGTGACTTTATCGGTCCGGCTCGAAATAGCGCAACAGCGACCGCCATCGGCTCGAAGATCTACGTATTCGGCGGAGCAGGAAAAACCAGCCCTGACGCCCTATCTCCCATCCTTTTTGACACAGTTTACCAGTTTGATTCCCTTTCAAACCGTTGGAGTATGATAGAGACTCAAAGCCCTGTTGGTCTGCTCGGCGCGGCCTCGTACTCGCCTAATGACAATCAGGTGATTTTCTTTGGTGGTTACAACAAGCGATTTTTCGATCAGTACCTCTCGGATATTACTACTACCGATAAAAAAGCGCAGCCTGACAAATGGCAGTCCATCGTTGATCGATACATGGGCATGGCTCCTCGAGATTACAACTGGAACGATCTCGTCATTAGTTATTCGCCAAGTACCAACACATGGAAAACTGTAGGCACCAACCCTTACATTCCAAATTGCGGCTCTGCACTCGTTGCCAATGATACTATCGCCACCCTAATCAGCGGAGAAATCAAGCCAGGTTTGAGAACAGCAGAAGTGAAGCAATACCAATTTGGTAAACCACAGCCTTGGACAAGCCTTTATGCTCTACCAGCTCCAAGCGATTTAACCCGTCAGGAAGGGGTAGCCGGCGCCTATAGTGGCATGAGCAATGGTGCGATGATTGTCGCCGGTGGAGCAAACTTCCATGGGGCGAAAAAGGCCTTCGAGCAAGGGAAGCTATTTGCACACAATGGATTTAGCAAAGCCTTTAACCCTGAGATCTATGTACTTGTCGATAATTTGTGGCAACAGGCAAATAACCTACCCACTGGCTTAGCTTACGGAGCGTCGTTTACCACTAAGTCTGGTGTGCTGATAGCAGGAGGAGAACAAACAGATCGCTCCGCAAGCAATAAGGTATATCTGTTGAGCTGGAACGGAAAGAGTGTCGATATTCAAGACTAGGGAACCTTAAGTATGGCGATTCAACTTTCTCATTTACCTTCATTTCCTGTCCCAATAAAAAACGGTGTTGGAGGATTGCTTGGCCGCCGCCTCTACGCTGGCCTTGGCAGTGCAGGGACGCGCTTTTTTTATTTGGATGTCGATCAGCAGCCGCTTTGCTGGAAGCCTGCCCCCTCTTTCCCTGGTGTCGCGAGGAATGATACGGTTTGTGCATCCAATGGTCGTGAGATGTACATCTTCTCTGGTGCTGGAAAACTCAACCCAGAGGATCCACTTACGGTACTTATGGATGGCTATGTATTTTCATTGGAAACCGAGTCTTGGCAGAAAATCGACACAAGCCTCCCTGTAGGATTACTTGGCGCTAGTGCTGACTTTGTTGATGAGAAACACTTGCTGTTCTTTGGCGGGTATTGCAAAGAAGTATTTGATCGCCTATTTGCCGAGCTCGCCAATTGTAAAGGTGCCACAGAGCAGCAGCGCACTTTGGAAGCGTTTATGTCTCAGTCTATAGACCGCTATGGGTGGAACCAAGACATTTGGCAGTTTGACATCGCCAATCCTAGTTGGCATATCTATAGCGATAACTCCAACGGTGCGACTTGTGGAGCAAGCCTGGTCAAACACAAGCAACTGTTTGTTTTGATCGAAGGGGAAATTAAGCCAGGGCTGAGAAGCCTTAAGACCACAGGTTATCACTTCCTAGAGGGACAAAAGCTATCCACGCAGGCTCTGCCACGGATAGTCGACCATTATGATGGTCACGAAGGCATCGCTGGAGGGTATTCCGGCCTCATCAACAACACGATCACACTAGTAGGGGGCGCATATTTTATTGGTAGCCAATCCAATTTCGCTCAAGGTCGAAACTACAGCCATCAGGGGCTCACCAAGCATTACAGTGAGAGCATATGGCAGCTGGATAGCGATGATGGATGGAAAGAAGCGGGAAAAATGCCAGAAGGGTGCGCTTACGGCGTCAGTATTATGGTTGACGACAACTTGATAGTGATTGGCGGAGAGCTAGCCAGCGGCTGCGCTAGTGACCGCTGCTTGGCCATCTCCGATACCAGCCGCGAAAGCTCGGTGTGTTAAACCTAAAATCCTAATAAAAAAGGGGCTAGGGTATCCCCCAGCCCCTTTCACTTCAGCGAGTTATTACGGATCAATCTTAATCACGTTCATGGTATCAAGTTGATTGAGTAACTCTGTTTGATGATTACCCGGATCATTGATCACGCTAGCATCCGAAATCCCAAGCTCATTCCATCCAACACCTTCTAAGGTAATGTCTGTTTGTTCACCATTGTTGGTGACGCTAATTACCGTTGTCGCGTTGTCCATGGCATCTGCAGGATCATCCGTAACAGAAATGCTGATATTCCCAAGTAAGTCGCCAATGTTGTCGTGCACTGGTAATAGATCAGAAATATCCAAAATATCGCTGCCAACACTAAAGTCAGTAACGGTCTGTTCTGCAGGATCTGCAGTCGTCCCCGCGGCATCTTCGGTAAACAAGAACAAGTCATGACCATCCCCACCGGTGAGGATGTCATTACCGCCACCGCCAAATAGGATGTCACTGTCATCGGTACCCACAATGGTTTCCGTAGTCGCAGAGTCCGTACCAATCTTTATCTGATCTGGCAGGGTTAACTGTTCAGACTGATACAGCGCAACCAAGACTTCTGTTGGCGTGAAATCACTCACCTCACTTGGCGTTACACCAAGCAGGGTATGCAGTGCGATGCCTTCAAGAACGATGGATTGCAACACGACGCCATTGTCGGAAATCTCGAACACCGTATTGCCACTTTGCTCTGACACGCTGAGCTGATCGGTGAGCAACTGATCATCTTTAAATGCGACCGCCGTTAAATCGACGACATCGTGTTTAATGTTTGGATCACTGGTTGTGACGTCACGTACATCAAAGTCTTTGATGGTATCCGTACCGGCCAGGTTCGCAGTTTCCCAACGGAAGGTGTCTTGCGAGTCATTATCGCTACTAATACCGCCACCAGCCGGGATGGTATTACCAAACATCCATTCATCGTCTGACGTTGCGACTAAGATGTCATCTAGCGCACTGTCACCACGCAATCCTTGATTGCCCGTTACCGTAATGGTGATTGGTTGCTCAAGCGACGTTAGGCCATCACTCACATCGATAATAAAGTTATCGGTGTCAGTATCGCCCGCAGCGAGCGCGTTGCTATTTCCAGCAATCAGCACATAGGCCCAGATGCCGGTGGCAATGTTAAAGGTCAAGGTACCGTATGTCCCTGTTGCAGTATAAACATCCCCCACTAAAGTACCGCCACGTAGAGAACGGGTAACTGTGCTGTCCACGTCCAACGCGGTGACGGTTCCTGTCGCTGAGTCGGTCACACCTTCCTGAACGCCAGCAGACACAGTGCCACCAATTACAGGGGCATCGTTAGTCCCTTGAATGGTCACTTTCACCGTCGATACCGTGCCATCAATCGACTGTACATTGAACGAATCAACCACTGAGTCACCAACGTTGAGACTATCGAATGCCTCGTTGGCATCATAGCTCCACACGCCATCTTCATCGATGCTAAATACGCCATGAGCGCCAGCAATACTGGCTTGTGCCAAGAACTTGTTATCCAAGTTATCTGGGTCGCTCGACGTTAATGTGCCTCCGGTACTTAACGCAGCATCGGTTTCAGCGATCACTCGGTCGACAGCACTAATAGTCGCGGCATCATTGGTGCCATTGATGGTCACTTTGACACTCGACTCAGTCCCATCCGCCGACTTAACGATAAAGGTGTCGGATACTGATTCGCCACTATTGAGGCCATCAAAGGCTTGATTTGCGGTATAGCTCCATACACCGTTGGCATCAATTGAGAAAGTACCATTGGTGCCAGCCACGTTGTTCTGTGGGATGAACGTATTATCTGGATTATCGACATCTGTTGCCGTCAACGTGCCACCGGTCGTCAATACAATGTCGCTCTCTTGTAGACTGACATCCGCTGAATCAACCGTTGCTGCGTCGTTGCTACCCGTAATACCGATGGTTACTTGCGACTGGGTGCCGTCGATAGAGAACACATCAAACACCTCTTCAACGCGTACACCATCTGCAAGGTTATCAAAGGCGCTGTTGGCCTCAAACGTCCACACACCCGATGCGCTCAGCGTAAAGGTACCTAACGTGCCAACCGTGCTGCTTTGGCCGATAAAACTGTTATCTGGATTATCTGGATCAACAGAGGTTAGCGTACCACCAGCCGTTAGAGCGCTGTCAGTCTCTGTTAGCTCTTGGCTCGCAGCGCTTATAGTCGAGGCATCATTGGTACCGTTGATCTGTACCGTTACCGTGGAAGGAGTACCGTCTACCGAAGTAACGTTAAAGGTCTCTTTGACATGCTCACCCACATTCAAGTTATCGAAGGAGTCATTCGCAACGAACGTCCAAACGCCGTTGGCGTCGATGGAGAAGCTGCCGTAGGTTCCTACTTCACTTGATGGGGTGAAAGTGTTGTCCGGATTATCCACATCCGACGCCGTCAAGGTATCACTGATGGTTAACGCTGCATCGGTTTCATCGGTCACAACAGAGCCTACACTGACCTGTGCAGCATCATTGGTACCTTCGATTTTCACCGTTACTGACGTTGGCGTACCATCAATAGTGGTCACTTGGAATGTTTCCGAAACACTTTGTCCAACGTTAAGCGAGTCATACGCTTCGTCTGCAACGAATGTCCACTGACCATCTGCTTGCACGCTGAACTTGCCATAGGTGCCCTGTACATCTGTTTGCGCCGTAAAGGTATCGTCAGGGTTATCGACATCGGTTGCATCTAGATTGCCGGACAATGTCAGTGCCGCATTGGTCTCATCCAGAGTCTCAGAGTCTGGGCTAACAATGGCAGCGTCATTCCGACCTTGGACAGTAATATCAATCGATTGAGTAATCGCATCACCTTGGGCAGCGCCGCCAACTAAGCTTTCAATATATAAATCAAAGCTCTCGCTGACAGGGCCATCGTTAAGTGAATCAACTTTATCCTGATCGATCACATACTCCCACTTCACCGTATCGTCGGTGTCGCCATCGATCAGTTTTAGCGTGCCGTAAGTGCCGACAATTTCGGTCATCATACTGGTACCGCTCAAACTATAGCTATGCGTATCACTTTGATCGACATCTGAAATTTTCACTTCACCCGACGCCGTACCTGACTCAGTGCCTGTTGGGTCTTCAAATACAGTACCGGTCGCGACGGTATCACCGGCAACGACCGTTGGTGCATCGTTGGTGCCCGTGACTTGGAACTCAACTGTAATGGTATCACTTGCACCATGCTCATCCGTCACTTTGACCTCATAAGTCAATGGTGCCGGTAGCGTTTCACCTTCAGACAAGTATTCAAAATCGCCGGTAAGATCAAACGTCCACGCCCCCGTTGTAGAGTCAGCACTCAAGTCACCACGCGGGTCACCAGAGACGACTTCCCAAAGATGGTCATCGGCAATATTCACCGTATCCACATCACCATCATCAAACGTTCCAGATAGCTGAGTATTGGTGTTTTCTGTGGCCATCTGCTGACCGATATCCACAATTTGAGGCGCATCATTGGTACCAACAATGGTAATAGTAATGAAGTGCTCGTTCGACTCTTCCGTTGCGCTGACATTGGAATCATCAGTAGCAATCACGCTTACCTGAACCGTCTTAGTTTGACCTTTGGCCAAAGCGTTAATTTCTGCATTTTCCTCATCGACAACAAACGTCCACTTGCCTGTATTATCGATGGTGAATGTGCCTAAGTCGGTGTCTTGTTTGACGTCGAAAGTATGGCCATCGCCAATATCCACATCGGCGACGGTGACTTTACCGCTGGCGGTGCTGCCTAAGTTATCGCTCACGGAACCTGTTGCCGCGCCAGAAACACTTGGCCTGTCATTGGTGCCGGTAATGGTGACTTCAACGGTTTGTGTCACCTCTGCACCAAAGCTGTCTGTTGCGCGCACCGTGAATGATTCAACTACTTTCACCCCGTCGGCCAAAGCTTGAACATGCGGCTCATCATTATAAAGTTCGTACGTCCAAGTATTGGTTGTTGGGTCGACGACAAATTGGCCATAAGTGCCATTGAGATCCGCTGCAGCCAGTGTCACCGTATCGTTGGTATCAACATCATCAAGGACAATCGCTTTGGTAACAGAAATACTACCCGAGCCGTTGGTATCATCTTCCGTCACTTCGCCATCTTGAGTCACCATTGTCGGCGCTTGGTTTTCACCACGGATGTTGATCGTGAGCGTTTGGGTATCGGTTAGACCAGATGGATCTGTAACCGTGACTTGCCAGGTTTGTGGGATTGACTCATTGGCACCAAGCGCAATGATATCCGCATTGTTTGGATTGACCACGTAAGTCCATGAGCCGTCGCTATTAAATTGAAGCGTGCCGTAGTCATTTTCTACGCTCGTTGGTGTCGCAGCCCAAGTATGAAGATTCTGATCTTGAGTATCGACGTCAGACACCGACAGCTGACCAGAAATGGTTTGATCAGGGTCGTCCGCCACTATGGTTTCTTCAACGTTCGCTTGCAGCGTTGGCGCGTCGTTTTGACCATTGACGTTGACTACAATCTCTAAGGTCTGAGGTAGCCCGTTTTCATCCACAATGGTTTTGCCATATTGGTCAACGGCATAGACCTCGAAGACATCCTGGCGAGTCTGCCCCTCTTGGAGTGATTGTACTGCTTGGCTGTCATTATCAAGCGTAAAGACCCAGGAACCATCTTGATTCACTGTGATATTTCCATATGTACCACTTCCGTCAATCAAGGTCCAGGTGATTTGGTCACCCAAGCCAAGATCAGGATCAAGTGCAAGAGGCCCTCCTGCATCCGCAGATGTAATCGTTATTGCAGAATCGCCAGTGCCGAGCTCATTCGGGTCATCGTTATCTTCATTCGCTGTAACGGTTTCAACTACGATTTTGTCTTCCACAACAACATCTTCAGCCGAACCGACAATCTTAACTTTCACCTCGCGTCTATCA
This sequence comes from Vibrio wakamikoensis, assembly GCF_050337275.1. NCBI lineage: Bacteria > Pseudomonadati > Pseudomonadota > Gammaproteobacteria > Vibrionales > Vibrionaceae > Vibrio > Vibrio wakamikoensis. The sequence continues at coordinate 87,733 of NZ_JAKJST010000031.1, forward strand.
GAGGCTGTACTTAGATCTTCGTTAGGATCGGTGTCTGTTACCGTTACAAAGAAGGTGTCAAAGACTTCTTCACCCGCAGGCAGTTCTACGGATGGGTCTAACACATATGTCCATTCACCTGTTTCTGAGTCAACCGTTAACGTACCATAGCTGCCTTGACCGTTCTCTACTACCCACACATGGGTATCACCAAGATCTGCGTCATCAACGCCCAACACACCCGAAATTGAGTCCGTTACGTCCTCAAAGGCTTCACCTAAGAGAATGGTGTCATCTTGTGGACTCGTTGTGTCTGAACTGTAAGTAATCTCAGGCTTATCCGCTGTACCATTGATGGTCACATCAACATTAATGTAGAACGGGCCAAGAATAATACGCCAATTCTCTGTCGCGGTTTCTCCCTCATCCAGACCTTGAACAAGGAGTGAATCATTATCAAGCTCATACTGCCAGTTGCCGTCTGGCGTTCTCACCAGCTGCCCATAGATTCCACCGTTAACCGGTACAAAGCGAGCTGCCTCAGGGACATCAAATATGTAAGAGTCGCCATCAATAAGTTGACCATCCTCAGTTACCTCTAATTCCGAGATATCCACTGGAATAATGCCGCCACCTCCAGAACCGTCACCTGGATCGCGCTGACCGACAACATCGATCACGACCTCTTGGCGATTAGATATGCCTCCGTCGTTATCTGTCGCCACAACATAAAACGTTTCCTGAACAGTTTCACCAGAGATCAAAGCTTGTGTGGCAGGCAAAGAGTTGTCGATGACATAGGTCCACTTGCCATTATTATCGACCGTTAACGTGCCATAGGTACCCACTCCGGAAGTCTCGATAGACCATCCACTAATAGAGCTTTCATTATCGACATCGCTGGCGACTAATTGTCCGTCAGTACGCGTCAAATCAACCCCATAGATGTCGGCCGTACCGTCCTCTACGACCGTACCCGTTGATTCACCGGTTATTACCGGAACATCATTTCGCCCTTCTATCGAGATCGTAATATCCTGAGTAATAGTGGCCCCATTTTGATCCTGAGCGATAACGGTAAAGACTTCTTGCTTCACCTCATCCTCATTCAACGACTGAATCACATCGTTTTTCGGTGTGAACTGCCAATTGCCATCTTTATCGATTGATAGATCGCCATAAAGACCTGAATAGACATTCTCTGTTTGACCATCTGCAATAACAAATTCCGCAAAGTCATCATTATCAACATCTGACAGTATCGCGCGCCCCGTTAACGGCGTCAGATCGTCTGATGGGTCATCGGTACCATTGTCTTCAACATAAGTGCCTGTGATATCTCCACTTACAGTCGGAGCATCGTTTTGACCTTCAATTCGAATCGTCACAAGCTCGGTGGACGTTGCATCATGACTGTCAGTCACCGTCACCTCGAAGGTGTCCGTCACCCGCTCTCCAGGCTTTAATGCTTTAATATCATCTAACTTGTCCGCTTGATCATAAGTAAATGTCCACTGACCATCAGACGACAGTATCAGTGACCCATATTCACCACGACCACCGTTAGAATCTGATATCTCCCATAGATGGAAATCATCAGCATCAACATCGCCAGGATTTAACTGACCGGTAGCGGTATAATTCCCTGCCTCGATTGTATCTTCTGAGATTGTACGAGTTTGAGCACCACGTATGTTCGGCACGTCATTTTCACCAACGATATTAATGGTGATATCTTGAATCGACTCATGACCAAACTTGTCCAGCACTCGAATACGCACGGTGTCTTCCAGCGTGTCACCCTTATCAAGTGAATCCACGGCCAGAGCGTTATTGTTAAGTACATACTGCCACGTGCCCGACGCTTCATCGATACTAAATGTACCGTATTGACCGCCGTCCAAAACGCTCCAAGTCACTACTTCATTGAGATCAGGATCACCGCCGCCAATCACGTTGCTATCGAGCTGACCTTGAGTTGGCACACCTGCGATGACGGTACCACTTAGGTTGGCACCATCTTCAATAACGGTGTAGCTCGGCTGCACTGAGATTTCTGGATCGGTATTGGTACCGGCAATGGTGACGTTAACGGTAATGGTGTCAGTCAGCCCTCCTTCGTCAGTGACAATGACTTCGAAACTGTCGACACGGCTTTCACCCGGTGGAATCTCGCGGGTGGCATCCCAGTCACTTTGCAACTGATACGTCCATCGACCATTGTCATCAACCGACATATAACCGTAGGTGCCGCTTGCTTGGCCTGTCGCTTGATCTTCGTTCTCGACTGTCCAGGTATGAGAGTCAGTGGTATCGATGTCGCTGACAGTAAGCGCACCAGTGGCACTTGAGCGAGCATTGGTCGCTTCGATCACGCTACCAGAAGTGTCGCCTTTAACATCCGGCGTATCATTGGTGCCTTTGATCGTGACAGTGATGGTTTGAGTTGCAGTGTTATCACTTTGACCTGAATCGTCTTTCACTGTAACGGTAAAGGTGTCGGTTAGCGTTTCACTATCGACACCTTTCAACCCCTGAACGGTCGGGTTGTTATTGTTGAGGGTATACACCCACTCGCCAGATTGTGGGTCGATGGAGATATTACCGTACTGCCCTTTGGTCGAATTAATTGACCAAGTATGGTCGTCACCAATATCGACATCGCCATCCGTCAGCGTACCCGATGTGGTGATTGGGTTGGCAGGGTTATCATCAGGATGTACATCTTCCGTCACTTCACCGGCTAAGGTTCCGCCAATCACTGGACGATCGTTGTCGCCGTTAACCGTAATAGTGATGGTTTTGGTGCTCACCGCGTTGTATTTGTCGGTGACGCTCACTGAGAATGTTTCAGTAACGACACTGTCGTGAGCAAGGGCATCTACAGAGGCTTTTTGGCCATCACTCACGCCCAGCGTATACTCCCACTCACCGGTCGTTGGATTCAGCGTCAAAGTACCATAGGTACCTACACCCGCATTGGTGTCGTTAATCTGCCACGCTTCAGTTTCATTGAGATCCGGATCGTTCGCGCCTAAGTCAGCGCCAACGGTTTGACCATACCCATTCACTTCATACAGTACGCCAGTACGCACACCATCAATGTCTGGAGCGTCATTGGTACCAATAACGTCAATGCTGACTTCGAACACCTTAGTTGCCGTACCATCTGTGACACTGACCTGGAATATTTGCTCACCAAATTGAGAATCCGCTGGATAGGTAACGTTATCCTCTAAATGCTCCGCACGATTTGGAACAAGCGTGTAAGTCCACTTACCATTCTGATCGATAGTTAAATCGCCAAGCACACCAACGGGATTCAACACTTCAAACTCAAACGTGTCCAAAGTATCGAGATCGCTAACGTCAATGACACCATCTTCGGTAATGTTGAGGTCTTCAACGACTGTCGCGCTATCATCACCCGTCAATACCAACGCATCATTGGTACCAGTAATATTGATCGTAACGTCTTTGGTGCGAGTACCGCCGTTGCCATCGTCGACAAGAACCGTAAAGGTCTCCGTAACGAGCTCATCTTTTTGCAACGAATCGGCTTTGTCGTTATCGAGAATGTACTCCCAAGTGCCTGTAGAGGCATTGATTGAGAACGAGCCATACTGTCCGTCTGAACTGCCAACGACAGACCAGGTATGCACATCAGTCGCATCCGCATCTCTTGGGTTGAGATCGCCAGTTGCTTTAACTTCGCTATCATCTCCTTCGACATTCTCAGTAATAGAGTCGGAGCTCCTACCACGGATATTGGGACGATCATTAGTACCAGTAATCGTGATAGTGATGGTTTCAAAGGACGTGCCATCAACAGAGTAAACACGGAACGACTCTTCCATGGTTTCATCCACACCAAGGCGCTGAATCGCGCTCTCGCGAGTGTTCACTTGATAATCCCAGTCACCAAGAGCATCAATAGTTAAAGTACCGAGAGGGGAACCGACTGGTTCAACGGTAGTGTTGAAGATGCTCTCTCCGGTATCAACGTCATCGACACGAAGTGACCCTTCACTGGTGATATAACGAACACTATTTTCTCGCGTGACATTTCTGTCTTCAACCACATCACCAGTATTGGTACCAGAGATCGTTGGCTGATCATTGGTACCATTGATGGTCACCGTGAGAGTTTGGCTAATGTAGGCATCTCGGTCATCGATTATGAAGGCATCAATATCTACCGTTGTCGACTCTCCAGCTCTTAGTGCTTGGGTGGCAGGTTTTGTGTTATCCAGTTCAAACGACCATGAACCATCACTGTTGATGGTAAAGGTACCGTATTGATTTTCAACGCTGGTTGCCGTGCTGTCATTAGAATCAAAGGCATAGCTCAACTGCGCATTATCCGCGAGATCATAATCATCAGCGTTAATTTGTCCGTCAGCTCGTTGATCGCCCGCTTCGTTGAGTCCAGATTCTTTGACTGAATCGGCAAATACCCCTCCGGAGGTTAGGTACGGTTTGTCGTTGGTGCCCTGAATGGTAATGGTGACCTGCTGGGTTGCAGTGGCGTTCTGATCATCGGTCACCACGACATCAAACGTCACAGTAGCAGTCTCATTTTCTTCTAGTGCTTGGGTAGCATCTGAACCATTGTTTAGCTCAAATTTCCACACGCCATTTTGGTCAACTGAAGCGGTGCCATAAGGGTTGGTGGCATTCGCTACGGAGTAATCCAAAACGTCGTTATCGGGTAGGTCGATATCGCTAGCTACAATCTGGCCTTCGATACTTGGCGTACCTAGGACAACACCCCCTGTATCTTCATGTCCAGATTCCACCACGGTTCCATCAGGATCACTCGTACCCGCAATGACTGGTGCATCATTCGTACCAATAATGGTAACCGTTATGGTGTGCGGAGTGCCATCTTCAGACAAGACCGTGAATGTTTCAGTTGCCGTTTCACCCTGCCCCAAATACTCAACATTGGCGTTCGGTATTTGGTAATTCCACGCTCCATTGGTGGTAATAGTCAATGTACCAAGCGCTTGATCTGCCGCAGCGCCTTCAACGGTACTGGTTGATGTAAAGGTATTCGGATTGGTATTGAAGACCTCTTCATTCGCACCATCGACATCAGACAATTCCAGCACGCCATTGTCTGACAGTGTGACTTGGGTGTCATCTTCGGTGACGCTGCCTATAGATTCAGATGGGTCACTGATTAGCACTGAACCGTCATTAACACCGACGATATCGACCGTAATGGTGTGTGTGGTGTTATTGTCGGTTTCAACGGTAAAGGTTTGAGTTGCACGCTCACCCGCAGCCAAACCTTGCACATTAGCGCTGCCGTTTGGAATTTTGTACGTCCAATTACCCGCAGAGTCTATGGTTAACGCCCCGTCGGTAAAGTTTCCAGCTGCTGCAGTCAAGGTAGCAGGAACGAAAGCTCCCTCCCCAAGGTCTACATCACTTATCGTCGCCTGTGATGTGAAATTCAAATCGCCGTTCGCATCTATTTGCGTTGCTTGGTCTTCAGTAAGTTCTACATACGACAGACCGCCGATCTGAGGGGCGTCATTGGTGCCATTGATGGTAACGACAACATTGTGAGGAGTGCCATCTTCACTGAGAACTTGGAAAGTCTCTGTTCTGGTATCGCCCGCACCAAGTTGCTGAACTTCAGTGGCGGTATTATCGACTTCATAACTCCAAGCACCGGTCGCTGTAATGGTGAGAGTACCAATAGGTGTGATGCCCCCTACAGTCACTGGCGTGACAGTGGTTTGGAACTTAGCTTCGCCTGTATCCACATCAGAAATAGTAAGCTGACCATTATCTTTAAGAAGGTCGCCAGGCTGAACATTGATGTCTTCAATAACTAAGCCTACTGCATCGCCATCTATAACAGGCAGGTCATTGGTGCCTTGAATGGTCACTTCGATGGTTTCGGTTTTAGAGCCATCGATAGAGGTAACAGTGAATCGCTCGACGCGCGTATCGCCGTCGCCGAGGGACTGGATCTCTTGCAGTGCATTGGAAACTTGATACGACCAGTCACCATCTTCAGTAATGGTTAAGGTACCAAGCGGAAGCTGACCATTGTCGTTAACGACACTGGTGACGGTGGTACTGAATTTATTCTCGCCAGCATCGTTGTCAGTAATCGTGAGCGACAGATTATCGCCAGCAGTGAGAAGACCAGCATCTACATCATTGTCCTCTTTCACCGTATCTGTCGTTGGACCGGTGATGAAGGTTTCATCTTCGGTGCCGTTGATGGTGACAGCAATGGTGTGCTCGGTGCCATCCGCAGACGTGATAGTGAACTCTTCTATGACTTTATCACCATCATCCAACGCTTGAACGGCGGTTAACGTGTTATCCAGCGTATAAGTCCAAGTGCCATCAGCCGTGATGGTGAGCGAACCTAGCGTGGTGCCCACTGGCGTTGCGGTACCGGCATCAAAGACGTTCTCACCGGCATCTTCATCGGTAATCACTAGCTTATCTGTGGCCACTAAGGTATCGCTAGGAGCTACAACGGCATCTTCGGTGACATCTCCCGATTCTCCGCTGACGATCGACGGCGCGCCATCGACACCCGTAATCGTCACTACTATGGTTTGACTCACGGAACCATCAATGGAAGTCACTTGGAACACTTCATCGCGAGTAATACCATCACCCAGCTCTTGCACGCCAGTGAGGGAGTTATCGACGGTGTAGGTCCAGTTACCATTGGCATCAATAGTGAGATTGCCTAGAGGCGAATGACCATCACCATTATTGAGCTTAGTGACGGTGGTGTTGAACAGGGCTTCACCGGAATCAAGGTCAGTAATCGTTAGACTGCCTGAGTCGGTGAGGATACCCGCCGTATCTTCGGTCACCGCACCTGGTTGGTAGTTGCTGATAATGGTTGGATCTTCAGTGCCGTTAACTGTGACATCGATTTGATGTTCAGTGCCATCGGCGGATGTCACTGTGAACGACTCCGTTAGACTGGTACCCACATCCAGCGCTTGGATTTGCGGCAGTGAGTTATCGACTTTATAAGTCCATACGCCAGCTGCATCGATGGTTAAGGAGCCAAGTGTTGTGCCGACCGGCGTTGCGGCGCCCGCATTAAACACCTCTTCGCCGGTATCATCATCTGAAATCACAAGGGTATTAGTCGCGACGATGTTGCCGTCGCCATCCACCAAGACGTCTTCTTGAGCGATAACAGAATCGCCCGAGGTGATAGTCGGCACATCGTTAACACCATTGATGGTAATGACGATATTTTGCGGGGTACCGTCTTCGCTCAATACTTGGAATGTCTCGGTGAGTGAGTCACCCTCGCCTAATCCTTGAACCGTTGGATTGGTATTATCAACTTCGTAGTTCCACGCACCCGTTTCGGTGATGGTGAGCGTACCCAGAACGCTTCCTACTGGCGTCACGACC
>NZ_JAKJST010000014.1:0-282230 GCF_050337275.1 Vibrio wakamikoensis
AGTCTCCTCGACCATTCCCCAATCAATTACCTCCGCTGGAATACCCTAGCGAACATGAAGTCAGAAAGGTGAAATGTGGCGGCTATATTAAACTTAACGGGCAAGCCATTTACGTCACGAGAAGACTATTAGGTGAGTACGTTAGTTTGGAATATATCGACAATCGATGTTGGTTGCTTCGATTTGGAGAAATGAGATTAGGGATTGTAGATGAAGTTGTTGGAAAAGTAATTCGGCCAACATAGGGTGTTACCTATGTGGCCGGTTTAAAGTGTTACCTATGTGACCATCAGTACATTTTGAAGATGGCTTGAAGCACAAAACGGGGCAAAAATAAGCTATCCTCGTTACTCAGTTTGGGGAGTTGACGATATGATTCAGTGGGCGCGGCCAGTAGATTCCTGCCTTCGCAGGAATGACCGGATTTGGATTTGGGTTATTGACACAGAAAGGGGAAAAGTCGTGTTTGCTATAGCCGGTTCACACAACGTCTACCAAGTGAACTGACAGAGGAAAAGTGACAAACTCTACTGTCTTCTGACAAGAGCCTACTTCACAGTCGGCTTTTTAGTGGCCTGTCTGCATCATTTCTTTTCTATCATTCCAAAACGTTATGAAAATCATAATATATGATAATTTCACGTACTTTCCCTTTTGTCGTAACCTAGCGCCAGTTGGAAATCACCATTTCGCTTATGTCGTCGACGCTCCTATGCTGGTGAGCGTCCGCATAAGATTCAGGCGAGGGTAAATATGAAAGTTTTGCACACAATGATTCGCGTAGTGGACTTAGATAAGTCCATTAAATTCTACTCAGAAGTTCTTGGTATGAAGGTGTTAGACCGTTTCGAGAATGAAGAGTATCGCTATTCACTCGTTTTTGTTGGCTACGAGGGTCAAGATGCAGGCTCTACCATCGAGCTGACTTATAACTGGGACACAGACCAGTACGACCAAGGCAATGCTTGGGGACATATTGCGATCGGTTGTGAGGACATTTATGCAGCATGTGAGCGTATTGAACAGCTTGGTGGCAACATCACTCGCGCGCCGGGTCCAATGAAAGGCGGCGTAACTCACATCGCGTTTGTGAAAGATCCTGATGGTTACTCTATTGAGCTAATTCAATCGAGCAAATAATAGAGAACAGATAGAGGTAAATGATTATGACAGATTCAATGTTTCAACCAATTCAACTTGGTTCGCTTACTCTAAAAAACCGTATCGTGATGCCGCCGATGACTCGCTCTCGTGCATCGCAGCCAGGCAACGTAGCCAACGACATGATGGCCGAGTATTATGCACAGCGCGCTCAAGCAGGTCTTATTGTTGCAGAAGGCACTCAGATTTCTCCAATGGGTCAAGGTTATGCTTGGACACCAGGCATCTACTCGCAAGAGCAGATTGCGGGCTGGAAAAAAGTAACAGATGCGGTACACGCTAAAGACGGCGCAATTTTCGCTCAGCTATGGCATGTAGGCCGTGTTACTCACCCAGATAACATCGGTGGTGAACAGCCAATTTCATCGTCTGCGCTCAAAGCAGAAAACGTGAAAGTGTTTGTTGATAATGGTAGCAATGAGCCAGGTTTTGTTGACGTTGTAGAGCCACGTGCAATGACCAAACAAGATATTGAAGAAGTGATTGGTCAATACCGTCAAGCGGCTTTAAACGCTGTTGAAGCGGGCTTTGATGGAATCGAATTGCACGGTGCAAACGGTTACCTCATTAACCAGTTTATCGACTCAGAAGCGAACAACCGTGATGATGAGTATGGTGGTTCAATCGAAAACCGTCTTCGCTTCCTAGATGAAGTGGTTGCGGCAGTTGTTGACGCGATTGGTGCGGACAAAGTGGGTGTGCGTCTAGCCCCATTTACTTCACTTAACGGGACAGTCGATAAAACACCAGTAGAGACGTACACTGCAGCTGCACGCGTACTGGACAAACACAATGTGGTTTACATGCATATCGCTGAAGTGGATTGGGATGATGCGCCAGACACACCTGCTGAGTTTAAAACAGCAGTGCGTGAAGCGTACCAAGGTACCATTATTTATGCTGGTCGCTACAACCAAGAGAAAGCTGAGCAAGCGATCCTTGGCGGTCTTGCGGACATGGTAGGCTTCGGTCGTCCATTTATCGCAAACCCAGATCTGCCGAGTCGTATTCAGCACGGTTACCCGCTAGCACCGCACAACCCAGAGACTCTGTTCGGTGGCAACGAGGTTGGTCTTTTAGACTACCCGGAATACCAGGCGTAATTGACTATCTAACGCAAATTAACAAGATTAGGCTCGAGGCGAGGGGGCATCCTATTTATGGGAATGGCGTCTCGGGCTTCCTCTTTCTTGTTATCTCTAATACACTCTTCGTACCTTCACTTCTCTTTTCGGCTGCAATGAGCTTTACCGATATCCAAGACAAACTGGCCACTTTCTCTGCTCTTGAGCAGGTCTTCGACTATTTTGAAGTCGACTATGACCGCAAGTTTCTCGATGAATATCGTCTGCCACTTCTCAAGCGCTTTAATGGTTATCTGTTAATGCAAAAACCAGATGATTGGTTCGCTGCGAGGCGAGTTTTGCGTAACGCGTATTGCAAAATCCAGCGAGGCCGTCTCGATCCAGCAACACGCTCTGCATGCCGGGGATGTACGTCTTGTATTAGACGCTAACAAAAGCCGTAAACAGAAAAAGGCTCATAACCTAGTGGTTATGAGCCTTTATTTTATATCGTGTTTTGGATATTTAGCCGCTTCGCTTATTTGTCGTCAACGTTCACAAACATCATGGTTAGCGTGAAGGCCAGTGCAAATACACCGACAACGCCCAGTACTGCTTGAATGAAGTTCTGAGTACCGCTCGCCAAGTACGCTGGAAGGCTGAACACAGAAGACAGAATGTAGCTGGTTAGGTGAGTATCAATGGTCACTGAAATCGCACCTACGATACCTGCTGCTAGGCTCGCCATAAACAGAGCTTTTGTGTACTTAGTCAGTACGCCAAATAGCGCTGGCTCTGTGATACCAAGGATAGCGGTGATACCTGAACCTACTGTTACTGAAGATTGCTCCTTTGAAACGCGGCTGCGTTGTTTGTACCATACCGCCATGGTTGCACCAGCAATTGCTAGGTTACCTAGACACATAATTGGCATCAGTAAATCTTTTCCGTACAACGCAAAGTTGTTTAGGCTGATTGGTGTCATGCTGTGGTGGATACCAAACACAATCGTAATAGGACGAGTGATACCGAACACAAAACCAGTAAGCGTTGGTGAAATCTCTAGTAGTGAGCTCACTACCCAACCTGCGCCATTACTTAGCCACATACCTGCTGGAGCAACCAATGACAGTACAATGGTCGACGTCACTGTGAAGGCCAGTAGGGGGGTAAATACAGGCTTCGCAGAAGATGGCACAAAACGGTCAACGAACGGTGTCACTTTAGACAATACCCAAACCGCTAGGATTGCTGGCACGATAGCACCGCCATAGTTGAGCAGTTCGATAGGCACGAAGCCCAATACGGTAAGCTCAGGAGCGCTGCCCACTTCTTTTAACATTGCCGCTTTATCAACAAGCTTTGGAGCCAGCATCGCAGATGAAACCGCAAGAGCAATGTACTCGTTCACTTTAAATACTTTAGCGGCCGAGAAAGACACCAACATAGGAAGGAAGAAGAACACCGCGACTGAAATCGAGCGGAAGAAGAATACCGTGTCCGACGACTCTGAAATTACATTGGTTGCAATAAGGCCTGAAAGCAGGCCCATCAACATACCTGCGCCTGCAATCGCTGGAACGACAGGGCCAAAGATACCCGCGACGACTCGCATGGCATTTTGGAACAGTTTGCCTTTCTCTGCTTCTGAAATAGGCTCGTCAGTGGTCGTGCTTACGCCGGAAAGAGCGTTGTACCACTTCTCGACATCGACACCGATGACGATTTGAGTTTGACCTTGAGCAAGCACCACACCTTTGACACCTGGGATGGCTTCTAGTACGTCCTTGTTGGCTAGAGATTCATCGGCAAGCTTAAAGCGAAGGCGAGTCATACAGTGCGTGATGTTGATGATATTGTCATCCCCACCCAGCGCAGCGACAAGCGACTGTAGGCTGTCGTTGAAACGGCTTTGCTCGCTATTGGTATTAGTTTTTGAGTTCACGTCGTTTAGCGTTTCGGTTAGTTGCATAGTAGGATTTCCTATCTTCTACCGTTATTCGATGGGGCTATCATATCCAGCGATAAGATTTGTCCCAATCGAAAAAACAGAGAGATTCATCACATTAAATGCGTGAATTTACTAATTTTAAGCTATTTTTGGCGATTGGTTCGTTTTTCTTTAAAAAATCACATCGATAACGAACCAGTTAAAATTGGACATAAATTAGCGCTTGAATTTCATTATTTTTCGCTGTTAGATAGAATGAGATTTCATACTAAGAGCCCATATCGTGAAAGAAAACATCATTACAAATGTCCAGTGCATCATTACGAAACCGGACAGACATAATCTTATTACTGTTATCGTTGAAACAGAATCAGGCGTTACTGGCTATGGCTGTGCAACCTTTCAGCAGCGTCCACTTGCTGTAAAAACTATGGTTGATGAATATATTAAGCCTTTAGTTGTTGGTCGAAATGCAAATAATATTGAAGATCTGTGGCAAATGATGATGGTGAATTCATATTGGCGCAATGGCCCGGTTATTAATAATGCAATCTCTGGTGTTGATATGGCACTTTGGGATATTAAAGCTAAGCTTGCAAATATGCCTCTGCATCAATTGTTTGGCGGTAAATCTCGCGATGCTATTCAGGTTTACACTCACGCGACCAGCGACACAATGGAAGGTTTATACCAGCAAGTCGAAGAGTTCTTGGAGCAAGGCTACAAGCATATTCGCTGTCAGTTAGGATTCTATGGTGGCGTTCCAGAAAACATGCACACGACTGAACAGCCAACGGCAGGATCGTATTACGATCAAGACCAGTACATGGCGAACACCATCGATATGTTTAAAAAGCTTCGCGAGAAGTACGGTAATCAGTTCCACATTCTTCACGATGTGCATGAACGACTGTTTCCAAATCAAGCGTTGCAGTTTGCCAAGCAAGTTGAGCAGTACTATCCGTACTTCATCGAAGATATTCTGCCACCCAATCAAACGGAATGGTTGACGAACCTGCGCAGCCAAACATCTGTGTCGCTGGCACTTGGTGAGCTGTTCAATAATCCAGAAGAGTGGAAGTCGGTGATCATTAATCGCCAGATTGACTTCATCCGTTGTCACGTCTCGCAAATCGGTGGTATTACACCAGCACTTAAGCTGGGTCACTTATGTGAAAGCTTTGGCGTGCGCATTGCGTGGCACTGTCCACCAGATATGACACCGATTGGCGCAGCGGTGAACACGCACCTGAATGTGCATCTGCATAATGCCGCTATTCAAGAGCACGTGCATTACAAAGAGAATACTCGCCGCGTATTCCCGAATGCAGCAGAGCCGCGACAAGGTTTCTTGTATGCCAGCGAAAAGCCGGGTATCGGCGTGGAAATGGATGTTGAGGCAGCAGCGGACTTCCCGGTGGAGTATCGCGCTCATGAATGGACACAAAGCCGACTGCCGGACGGTTCAATTCATACGCCTTAATAGTTGGCAAATAAGAAATAAATCAAAACGACCGCTAATTTAGCGGTCGTTTTGATCTCGGTACTGTAAACTTTCGTTATTAAATTTGGTGTGATAAGTGCACTGGTAGTTAATATCGATAATGTCGCTGACAATAAACGCTTCACCAGAGGTTAAAAAACCTCGGTTGGTAATATTCATTGCAGAGGTTGAACGCTTGCACTGTAATATTTTTGCATCTTCTGATGATACGCTAACCGCCTTGTAACTAGTCAGGTAGCTGTCTATTCCTAACCCAAGCGAAAGCGCTAACTTTTGCAGCGAGCTTTCCACCAGGGTATCGTTCATCTTTGGGAATAAATGCACGGGTAAAATAGTCTCTTCAATTTGGGTGATTTTATCTTGCACTAGCCTTAAGCGTTTGATGTGCCAAAGATAATCATCTTCTCCGATAGAAAATACTTGCATCTCATGATGAGTGGGTACACGTTTATTGAGCTGAACTTTCTTATAAGAAATATGCTCAAAACTGTTTTCTGTGATGGAGTTATAAATTAATGGCGTGCCAATAATAGCAGTATTAACGTAATAACCGGATCCTGTTTTAGGCTTTACCACACCAATCGCTTCGAGTTTTGCTAGTGCCTTTCTAATTGAGAACCTCGACAACTGATACTTGTCGGCTAGCTCCCTTTCTGAAGGGAGTTTTTGGGTGATCACGCCTTGGCAGATTTTGCTGATTAGATCTTGAACCAGCTGTTCGTGCTTTTTCATTGAGGAGGGCAACAGTTGCAACAGATAAGGTTAATGATAGCGATGAAGGGGCTAAGTTGGCAAACGTATTCGCGGGATGAGATCGACGTTTTAGAACAAAGGCTGGATGCCAAGCGAGCAGTGCTCGCTCAGCACTAGAGATTTATTGGCATTGGTTAAGACTAACAGCAATAGGGTTCGCTTTTTCGTCAAATTTCACAGACCAAACGTATTTGCCAGTTGCTTCAATGGTTGACTTGGTATCTTTCCCGTAGCCACCCCATTTCAGTACTTTCGTTTCGCCAACGTTAAGGACTCGACCGTCTGCGGTGAACTGCGGTTTCCAGTCAGCAGCTGCATACTGCATTGAGTATTTACCTGGTTGCTCTTCGACTACGGCTTGATATAGGCCATCGCCTTTGTGTTCAAATGCGCGAGCGTCGATGTGTTTCCAGCTTGCACCAGGAAAGGTGCCAACGACATAAAGCTTTTTACGTACAGGGCCTGCTTCCGAAACTGTCGGGTTGTCACAGGCAGCCATCATGGCTGTGTCAACACCTGCTGGAGCTGCAGCTACTGCCGCCGTTGTTGCGGTTGCCGTCTCATTCGCTGAAGAAGTCGCTGGATCTGACGCACAGCCAAACATAAGTGCACTCATCACTGCCATAGACAGAGCAGATTTTATTGATGTCATGGGTTGTCCTTTTTTATTTTTGGTTAGGGCATCACCAATTTAATGTGCGCAATATCTAAGCAGCTCATCCTTTTGATTGAAGAGAAGGGGATGAGACTCAAGGATGAGAGTAGTAGGTCACAAAGCGTGCAACTATCTACTGGTGGATTTTTATGGCTTTCAGAATGATAGGTTGAAACTTGTTGGTATTACTATATTTGTCGAGATTTTACTCCTTTGGAAGTGTTGTTGTTAGAGATAAAAACCATTCGTATCAGATTGATAACAAGATCGGTTTTGGTGCATGTTAAGCAAAGGGGGGTTCTTGTTGGTCTCACAGCAATGATAAAGCAGGCTGGGTGAACAGAATGGCTCTTATTGCGTAGATAACAGAGCAAGTGACTGAAAAGGAGAACATCATGCGTCTACCAATTTTACTATTTGTGTTCGCTTTATCTTCGTTTGGAGCGTGGTCCGCGGGTTCCAGCTCTAGTTATAACTCGTTGAACAAAGCCGAGCGCACTTACAATCAAGGCGTGGAACTTATGAAAGACAAACAATTTCTCGATGCTGAGAAAAAGTTTCGAGCTGCCCTCAAACGAGATAAAAACTGGGCGCAAGCACACAACAACCTCGCTTATACCCTACGTAAACAGGGGGCAGATCATTACAACACTGCGCTATTTCATTACAACAAAGCGATTTCTATCGCACCGTCGCTCCCTGAGCCATACATGTACCGAGGTGTACTTCATGTGCAAATGGGGAATCCATCACTTGCCAATGACGACCTCACCAAGCTGCGTGCACTCAAATCGCAACTGGCTGATGAACTTGAGTTTGTGATTGAAAACGGCGAAGAGAAAGCGCCAGAGCGGTTTTTTGGCGTCTCTGAGAAAGTTAAGGGTTAACCTTTGAATCAAGCAAGATGCCTTCGTCCTGGGTACATATTGATGTATTGAACGATTCTTGGGCGCACTCCTAAATTGGGACGGCTGCCGTGAGGGAGATGATGGTGCCAGATAATCATATCTCCAGCGTTGGCGCCAATTGGGACTGAACCTAAAGCGTGTAGGTCTTGTTGGTTAGGATCGGTATCTGTGGGCAAGCTTTGTAACCAGTTTGACAGTTTATGATGAAACCCCGGAATTAGGGTCTGGGCACCTTGTTCTGGTGGGGTATCGGTGAGGTAGAGTATTCCCTGTGTCGCGAAATCGAGTGGCTGATCAAAGTCGACATCCCAGTGTAGATCTGGCCCCGGAAATGGGTGACTTTCTCGCTGCGGGGCATGGAATCCGCATCGATCTGCTGTCACCCAAAGAGCGGGCGTATCCCAGAGCTGAGAGAAGGCTTTATGAATTCGCAAAGAACGGCGATTGGCTTCTAGCGCTTCGCTTTGTATCAGTTCTACCATGATCCCGGATGCTGTCTTTTGATACCAAGAACAGTGGTCATCAGACTTTGCGCCAACCGCTTTGTAAATCACCTTCTCAGCCTCTTGGCAGGCATTCAAATCCACAGCGTTTCTGATAATTACATAGCCATTTCTCTGCCAAAATGCGAGATCTTGCTGTGACAATACAGGTGGAGCGTTGTCAATCGCACTCAGCCAATCGTGAGTCTCTCTACTGTATGCTGAACCTGCTATATCGGCGTTAAGTCGCTCAATGCGACTTTTGCTTGGTTTGCCTGCCGTTGCGACAACCCAATCTTCAAATTCATCGAGTGAGGGCTTTTGAGCGTATAGAAACTGATAAGCTTGATTCAGCCCAATGCCAAGAGCATCTAAGACTAATCGATCAAGGTGTACATCTTGAGGGAAAGACTGGGTTTGTTGGTACCGCTTAGCGAACGTTGATGACCAGAGTCGCTTTAGGTGATAGACCCCAATTGGTGAAAGTTCGTTTGATGATGCGAGGGTAATGGGTAGTTCCATAGGTTTTAACTGTGTACTCAGAAGCTATTTGATGTCTATTTTAGGCGGTATTTTCATACTTATCTTATAGGTAAACGATAACCTAAGGTCCGGTCACAAAATGTCTAAATTGTAGATGGTGAATTTCACACTCTCTGTGTCAAATTCGCCATGTCAGAGAAGGTGTTAAAAATCTCAATGCTTTAACTTATTGATTTTTATTAATCTAAAAGTTGGCACCACATGTGCAACAGGGAATGGGCAAGTAAGGTAGTCTGCACATTTACCAATAACCAATCCCAAAGGGGCATATTATGAAAAGCTTACTCGTATCTACTCTTGGTGTAATCGCTATCACGTCTTCGGCTTTTGCCGCCGCTAACACGCTTGATAAACAGGAATGGAGCGAGGATTTGCATCATGATATGACGGCAATGAAGCATGAGGCAGTCGCCGATATTTCACAACTGAATCTGACAGAGATAGAAGCGCGCGACGAACGAATTGTAAAGCGCATCAAAGCTGAGCAATCTCAGCTGGTCAATAGTCATTGCCAAGGTGACGATGCCCCAAAGTCGTAATTGTGCCTTACTCGACGTTACCTAAGAATGTTTAACAAGCCAAAAGGTCTTAAGTAATGATCGTCTTATCGATGTTGTAGCTATCGCAGTGATTGAATGAGGCAAAGGAAGACAGCTCTTTTGCTAGGGCATGTTTGAACTCATCATGTCGCGATACTTGTGGCTCGATATAGAGTTTGGACACTTGAAGATGAGCACGATTTCGATGAGTCTTGCAATCCACTCGAGCGACTAATCGACCGTCCCAT
Source organism: Vibrio wakamikoensis (assembly GCF_050337275.1). Taxonomy (NCBI): domain Bacteria; kingdom Pseudomonadati; phylum Pseudomonadota; class Gammaproteobacteria; order Vibrionales; family Vibrionaceae; genus Vibrio; species Vibrio wakamikoensis. Next base: position 9,809 of record NZ_JAKJST010000014.1, read on the forward strand.
AAAATCGGCAGCACAAAATAGCCAAACTGTCTTTTGGCTGCCGGAACGTAACACTCGAGCAAGTAATCGAAGTTAAAAAACTTCCGCAGTCTATCGCGCTGGATGATGAAGCTATCGAAGGGTGAAAGCAGCTTCGCTTGACGACGGTTTAATCGCTTGTCGAGCAGTTCAAGGGATTCGGGAAGCACAAAATAGGCTTCACCGTTGACGGTCACTTGCTTGATTTTGCCCATCTCTTCTAGTTCTAGCAGCGCTTTTTTTACTAACGGTTTGGTCCCTTTTCGTAAATAACTCATCTCCAATATGGTGGCGATACCATGGATTTTAAGTGTGTTTAATACCAAAAATTGAGCGTATTCATCATCGGTGGGCATCCGTGTATCTACCCCATTTACGAGGACTCTCTCGGTCAAATCATACACTTTGTGAAACTTTCGACGCTCGGTGATCATCAGATCACCTTGCATGTACAGTGTTTCCAGAGCTTGCTTTGTGGGTTTATTTTCCCAGCCTTGCTTCTTTATGGTATTGACGTTAACCGCATCTTGAGCAAAGTCTTTAGCCATCAAAGGGCCATCAATGGTGATTTTACTCAGTACTTCTGCCATCAGCTTGGGATTCTTCTTAAACCAATGGTTTTGCTTACCCGACTTGAGCGCATGTTTTTGAGGTAAAGAGAAGCGATAGTTTTGCATATCGAGGTATGAAGCCGCGTGAGACCAATATTCATAAGCCACTTTATCTCGCACCATGCGATCAAGATGATCGGGTGAATAGCGGTGGTTTCGACTCCAAAGTGTATGGTGATGGGCACGCTGCACCACCGAAATAGTATCAATCTGAACATACCCCAAGCCTCTCATCGCTTGCACTGACTGCTGATAGGCTGTTCCAGAAACCGGCTGAGAAGGAAGGCCTTGTGACAGCAGCGCTAATTTTTGAGCTTGATTGAGAGACAAAGACTGCATGAACACCTCATTTATGACTGGTTGAACACGGGACGCTTTTTGTTGCTGAAGTAAAAGAACACGCTGAGCCCGATAAACAACGCGGTAAAGTAATAGAAAAACGATGACAGTGACGCTAAAAAGTCGAGGTGTTGCGCGATTTCTTGATCGCTATAACGTTGAGAAACCATCTTGTAGTAGTACGCATAGAGCATACCAATCATGCCGTATCCAAGGTTGAACATTAAGCCTTTGAAGCTGAGTGCGGTGGCTCTGTTGTGTGATTCGGTCTTTCTATTGAGATGATAGCTAATGAAGATATTTACCGTCATGGTAATGAACACCAATAACAGAGCCGGAATCACGCCATAAATTGGCCAGCCACGACTTATCCAGAAATAGGTTGCCATGGCGGCAAGCCCCATTAGCGTAATGAAGGACTTAGGTTCCACGCGCTCGGCCAGTCTGCGACTTTGTCCAGCCAATAAGATTTGGAATAGGCTAATGCCAGCGCCAATAAAACCGATATAGATGATCGGGATCTCAATGGCGCGGTAGTATTGACTGTTCATGGTCAAAAACATGCGTGAGGTGTGCTCAAATAAGCTGTAATAGAGCAAGATGAACATCACGTAAGGTGTTGATATTACCCATTTAGCCGTATCCATTGTTAGCCTTAGGCTGGCCATCGTCGATGCGACTTTTCCATCGGCATGTGGCGCGACTTTACGCTCTTCCTGCATGCTAGTGGCGGCATAGATGGCAACGAGCGCAACGAGTAAGGTGGCGTAGACTGGAATACGCATGATGTCTTGGGTGCTTTCTGGTCTTGCGAGACCAAACCATTCAGCGATACTACCCATCACGTTCACATCGTACATAGCAGCGCCAACTAAGGTGACAACGATGCCAACACTGGATGCGATGCGCAGCTGTATTTGAAGAACCTGCGGCCAAATTTCTTCCTTGCCCTGTTCTTTTAGCGTGTCGTAGGCGAGCGCTTCATCGGCGCCGCTGGCTAGCGACATAGCTAACCCACTTAACACCCGATTGACCAAAAATACCGCGAAGACCAAGTTAGCGTTCCCGGTGGGAACAAAGGCAATCATGGCGATCTCTACAAACATGACGATCGATGACAGCACCACGAGTTTTTTGCGACCCAAAGTATCTGCGAACGCGCCAGAAGGAACTTCAGAAATGACGATGGTCGCTGCCCAAACCACATTAAGCATGGCAAATTGAGAGAGGGTTAGGCCGTAGTCCAGATAAAGTAGAGTAAAAACCGGGTAGTAGAAGCGTGCAAAATAGCTGCTGCGAAACATCAAAAAGTAACGTACGTTTTTTATCTGAAGTATTTCTTTGACTGTCATTGAGTCTTCCGCTGTGAAGTTGGTATCTGAATGCGATATGGGTATAGGTATAGCCTGTTTTGGATGAGGATTAAAGTTTCTGCCTTTAAAATCAGTTAATTGCCTAATTTAATCTATAAAACGTGTCAGATAATCCGCTAGACTTCATTGCTTTAGTTGATAAAATAGACAACCTAAATTCAACCGAAAAGACAAGGAGGTAACCCATGAACCAGTGTGCATTATATTTTGCATACGTTTTTGCTTTTCAAGCTCGCTCAAGTTTTACCAGTATCGTGCTGCGATAACTGAGCTTGAGCGAGGACGCAATTTATACAGACTAACGAGAATCTCTTCTCTCTAGCTTACAGAGTTATTGTCAGCCCATTTTGACAATAGGTGCTTTGCGCCTTGAAAAACTTGAGTAAGCCATGAATACATTACTATCTGCACAATCCATTCATTTTCATACATCTTCAACACCGCTGTTTGAAGCAATCTCTTTCACCCTAAAGCAAGGTGATCGTATTGGCCTTGTCGGCCACAACGGTTGCGGAAAAAGTACCTTACTTCAACTGCTTTGTGGAAACAAAGAACCGCGTTCAGGGGAAGTTACGCTAGCGAATCATTGCCTCATGGAACAGGTAGAGCAGCATCTTCCACATGAGCTTGAACACGTTACCATGCTTGATGCTGTCGTTGCCAAACTACCAAAGGATGATCGCCAACAAGAGCTGTGGCGCGCGGAACTTATTTTGTCCGATATGGGGTTTACGGCAGCGCAATGGACGCTAACGGCGGGCACATTGAGCGGCGGTCAACATACTCGCTTGCTGTTAGCAAGAGCACTCATTAATAAGCCGGACTTGTTGCTTCTTGATGAGCCGAGTAACCACTTGGATTTGCCAACACTGCTTTGGCTTGAGCGGTTCTTAATTAACTGGAAGGGCAGTTTTGTTCTTGTGTCTCACGATAAGCGCCTGCTGGATAAGGTTACGAACTGCACCTGGATTTTAAGAGACAAATCTCTACATTACTTTCAACTGCCGTGTTCCGCTGCGCTGGTGGAACTCGCAGCCGACGATGAAACGGCCAAGCTGCGAAATCAGGCAGAGCAAAAGGAAATTGATCGGATCGAGAAAAGTGCTAAGCGACTGTCAGTTTGGGGGCGGGTTTACGACAATGAAGATCTTGCCAGAAAAGCCAAACATATGGAAAAGCGAGCTGAAAAGCTCAAAGATGCGCAAACGGAACTAACAGAAGGCACGCCTTGGAGGTTAATGCTAAACGGAGAAGCGATGAAAGCGAATCGCTTACTTGGTCTCTCAAATTTGGCGGTTAGACCGACGAATGACGCACAGACTTTATTTTCCGTGGACGAGCAAAGTGTCAAAAGTGGCGATCGTATTGCCATTATTGGCTGCAACGGTAGCGGTAAATCTTCGATGCTCAAGATGCTTTGGCAAACATACTCGCAAGCTATGAGTCTTTCTGACAGTGTTCAGTTTCACTCTCGCTGTCGATTAGGCTTTTATGATCAGAGCCTTAAACAGCTAAGTGACAACGAGACTTTAATCGACGCACTTGATGTGTTTACCGATGAGAATGAAGAGCGGCGAAAAATGGCACTGATTAGTGCGGGTTTTGCATTCAACCGTCATTCTCAACGTGTAAACGAGCTCAGTGGAGGGGAGCGCTCCCGACTCTTGATGCTTGGTTTGTCGCTGGCAAATTACCACCTCCTAATGCTTGATGAGCCGACCAACCACTTGGATTTGGATGGTAAAGAGGAGTTGGCCTCAACGCTTGGAACATTCGATGGTGCAGTACTTTTGGTGACCCATGACAGGGAACTGATTGAAAAAAGCTGTAATCGCTATTGGTTGATTAAAGACGGGGCGTTGACACAGTGGCATGACTTACAGAGGTTGTATGACGAGATTGACAGTGGTGAAACAGAGAGTACCAGTGACAACTCAACTCAATTGAGTTCTTCAGATTCTAGTACTCTTTGTGCAGCTTCAAAAATCATCGATGAAGATTGGTTGCTGGATAAACTATTTCAGCTCGAAAGCTTGTTAGAGGCCGATGTACAACGTAAGCCAAAACATCAGAAACCAGCGTTACAGCAGCAATGGCGAGATGAAATTGAACAAATTACGTTGAGACTGCATTTGTAGCATCGTCTGCTCTTAATTAGACCGATAAGCTAGAGTCCTAACCAAGGTGCATCAGGTGAAAGCCTTGATGCACTTTTTGTATGTCGAGGAGCCTGAAATAAGCGGATGAAAATAACTATGTGTAACCCCCATTCATGTTTGGCTCGTTTGTGGTTTAATAGCGTCTCTTAGTCACGCTTTTAACAGCAGTAGGTAGATATGAAAGCAGTAACTATTTTAGATGGTGGTATGGGGCGAGAGCTAGAGCGTATCGGTGCGCCGTTTTCTCAGCCTTTGTGGAGTGCCCAAGCGCTGATTGAGTCGCCACAGTTGGTTAAACTGGCGCATCATGCTTTTATCGATGCGGGCTCCGAGATCATTACAGTGAATAGCTACGCTTGCGTGCCGTTTCACCTTGGCGATGAGGGATACGCTCAGCAAGGTGCAGCGCTTGCCAATAAAGCCGCAAAACTGGCTCGTGAAGCGGTTTCTGAATCGACGCACAACGTGCTTGTTGCAGGATCGCTGCCGCCGGTATTTGGCTCCTATCGACCAGAGCTGTTTCAATATGAGCGAGCGAAAGCGATCACTTCCGAGCTGATGCAAGCGCAAGATGAGTATGTTGATTTGTGGCTAGCTGAAACCGTTGCCAGTGTTGCAGAAGCGAAAATGTATCTAGAGCTGTTTAACGCAACTCAAAAAACCGCCTACCTTTGCTTTACCTTGCAAGATGAATTAGACCAGCCTGCATTGCTTCGTTCCGGAGAAACAGTGGAAGAGGCCGTCGAGCAATTATTAGAGGCTGGTGGGAAAGGGCTATTCTTCAACTGCTCTATCCCAGAAGTGATTGCCCAGGCGATTGAAGTCGTGAATAGCATCACCAAGCGTAACAACAAGAGCTTGGAAATTGGCGTGTTTGCCAACAGTTTTACGCCGATTAAATCGGGACATCAAGCCAACGAAGCGATACAAACCGTTCGTCACTTTTCTCCTGAAGAGTATCTCGATTTTGCCAAACGTTGGCATGAATTAGGGGCGACTATTATTGGTGGTTGCTGCGGTATTGAACCGAGGCATATTGCGCTGTTATCCACTTGGAAGCAAGAAAGCTAGGCAAGGTTAGAGTGATAAAGACACTTGCCAAATTACGCTTCTAGCTGCTTTACCCTATGCGGTGTGGTGCTGTTGCCATTGCACCACTTTTGCAGCATGTCGACGAGCTTGGCTTTATCCGCTGGCTTATGGATATAGTCATCCATAAGCGTCGCAATGGACTGGCGAGCATCCGATCCGCATTCGCCTGATAGTGACACAATTGGCGTTGATGCAGTGAATTTTCGAATTTCTTTGCATGCTTCAAAGCCATTCATGTTGGGCATGCGGATATCCATGAAAATGAGGTCGAACTTTGTCTTTTTCGCCTTTTCAATGGCTTCAATGCCGGAGGCCGCTTGCTCAACTTTTACCCCCTCTGTCACTAGATAACTTTGTACCAGTAGACGATTAACGTGGGTATCGTCGACAACCAATACTTTCTTACCCATGAGGGATTCTTTTTTCTTCAACGCGCCAGCTTGTTCGGCTTTAACGAAAGTGCTCCAAAAGCTGTACTTACTGAACGTCAGCAATGTTGCTTGAAATGCATCAACATAGCTCAATTCTTCTTCTGTACGAGTGGTACAGAAAAGTGTCGGGATAGTACCTTGCTGATTGGCGTCATGGATGGCATTTGCAGTTTCACTGGCCGCTGAAGGCTCGAGGTCGGCAACCAGCACAAAATCAACGTCAGTATTGGCCAAGTAGCCCAGTGCTTGTTGCTGCGCAGAAACATAATGAACCGAAAGTGCAAACTCGTCATCGAGACATTGTCGTAGCCATGCCTGTGAGGTGTGCGGGGCGATCACCAACGCCTTTTTGTTTGTTAAGATGGATTTTAGCTGAGTATGCAGTCTGGCTTCGTATGCGGATTCATCGATGACAGGAAAAGTAAGCTCAAACGTTGTGAATTTGCCTAGCTGCGACCGACATTGGATATCACCACCAAACGCTGCCATGACGCGTTTACAATACGAAAGTCCAAGTCCGGTGCCGGTTCCTTTGCCTTGAGTAAACAAGTCATCGAAGATTTGATCGAGGTGGGTCTCCGCGATGCCGGGGCCAAAATCGGTAAATGACAACGTATTGATGTTCTCTCGTCGCTGAAAACCGATGTCTATTTTACTGTGTGAATATTGCTCAAAGTAATAAGTGGCATTTTTAAGTAGGTTGTAAATAACAAAGCTGAATAGGGTATCGTCACCCCAGAATGCGAAGTCTTCAATATTCACATTGACCCGTTGACGATCCTCAGGTTTGTTAAAGCTGAAGTCATTGATAGCAGCCAACGTTAACTCGCCAGCAGAATGGGATGAGAAGCGATCGGTTTTGAGCGATTCACCTCTTAACTCCGACAACATAGCATCGATAAACCGTGTGCCAGATTGAACGGCACGCTTACTCTCATGCAACGCTTGGTGCAGCTGTTTGATTTCTTCTGAGTTGTGGTTGCCTAAATCTGTGGGATCATTACCCAAGACTTTGGTGTCAATTTGCTCGAATTGATATTTGAGCTTGCTAAACGGATTACGTATTTCATGGGCAATGGAGCCCGCCAGAATTTGGCTTTTTCGCACTTTATCTTCGGCGATGATCCAACGACTGGCCTCTTTAAACAGTAAGAGCAGCCCAACCACTTGATCCGCGGTGATTAGCGGATGCTGCTCTGACTGGTTGGCAAGGTATAGGTGGGATATTCGCTTTCTATTATCAAAAATAGGCACGATAAGTGATATCTTGTTGGCGACCATATAGTCGATGATATCGCCCATGCTCTCTTTAGCGTCAATATGATGATTGAGGATATAGATAAGCTCATCTTTCACGAGAATGCGCTCGCCTTTTTGCAGAAATTCCAATACCTGAGCATCTTTCTCGGCGATGGTTTGGCGCACATAACCGTTCGAGACACCTAATATGTGGTTGAGTCGCTCTATCGCTTCAGTACATGAAAATCGAAACTCTGAATCAAGACTGCAGATCTGATCGATGCTGTTACCAGCGCTTCCGTACAACAAACGATTGAAGAACCAATAGACCTTTTTGAGAGATTTTTGATAGAAAAGGCCAGTAAAGACAACCCACCCAAGTAAAGTAATGTTTTGATAGCTACCGGTGGATGCGAGAAGCACGGCGGGAATGATGAACAGAGCGATATTGGTCAGTGAGCTGATGCCTACTAGAGCAATATACCGCCCGCTGTAAAAGCGGTTAAATAGCAGAGCATAGCCGATTATCATCAGCTCAAGCACCGATAGCGTGGGCGCTACCCATACCAGTGAAAAGTCATTTAAGAAATAAGGAATGACGATCATTACAACTAAGGTGGATGCCATAAAGACAATCACACCAGCCATCATATAGCCGGACTTGAGCTGTGTTAGCCTGAGATCACTTTTCCATGCGCGAACAAAGTTGAGAAAGGTTAGTGCGATGATAAACGGAGCGGTGAGGAAAAATATTTTGTTGTACTCACCAAAGAGAATTAGGAATTTACCAGATGAATACACTTCAACATCGATGACCGTCATGTCAGGAACTAAGTTAACGATCAGAGAATGAACTGACAATCCTATTAATATAATGGATTGTAATCTAGAGATATTTCTATTTTTAGCTTTAGAGATAAGCTTACAAGAAAACCAATATGCCGACAAAATAGCAAGAGCACAGAAAATATTTGCCCCTATAGCCATTGCTAGGGCGACATCAGGATCATAATAAGTGATTAAATCCGATTGGAAATAAGCATTGGTATAAATCCAACATGCGATGAAAAATGCATAAAGACAGTAAGGAAGGTAGATCGATTGATCTACCTTAAACTGGTTCTTCACCATCTTGTATGACATGTAAATCGCCCAGACCAATACACCAGTACCGATCATAAACATGATAAGTCCTGGTGTATCAGAGCAAGCTAATTTTAGAATTTCAGGCATGATGCAAAATGAGTCGTGCTCTTCTTCCTTGCTGACAACACTTGCTTATAGTACTGCTTATAATTGCATTCTCCAATAGCTTTAACCATTGGAACACTTAAAATTAATCCTTTATATGTGTAAGGTTTTGTCGGGGTTATTTGCTGATACGTCATTGGAACGTAACAATCTGGATCATCACTATATAAGTTGACTGATTGAAAGAAGTACAACAGAGCAGGCTGTTCCGTGATGACATACACACCTTTCATGCCTACCAGTTTCATGAACAGAGCGATGTGTTTAATAGATAGGTATAGAATTGTATTCAAACGACTTGTGGAACCACTTACAGCCATCCTAATTAGCTCACAGCAATCATCACCAAGTGCCAAGCTTTGTGAAAACGACTGATCGAGATGTTGCGGTGTTGAAAGCTTGAGGCGGTTGGATAAAGAGCCATCAAACATTCCAGAAGCCTCTAACGTTCTGATATTTCTATCACTCAATGAGACCTTCCAACTATCCGATTGGAAAAATGGTGCAAACGCTAACCAATCGTCTTTTATGTTCCAGCGCTGAATCTTCGCAGACGAAAGTAAGGTCTTTCTGCCATGCTCATCGCATTGATAAAGGATAAAATGTTCACCTTGAGCGGATAAATCCAGTTCGAATAGCATTTCATACCAGTGCTGTTGCTTCACGAAAGTTTCCAAGTTCATCAGTGCATTGGCGTTTGAGAGCCTTAGAGGTTGGTCGGAGAAGTACGTCAGAAATTTCCTGCAATCTGCTTCGATGTTCTGCACAAGCTCAGCGTGAAATCCATTTTCCAATTCAACCTTGGCCAAGATTTTCAATTCTTCACTAGGTAATTCTTCACAAGGTATAGTTTCCTTAATCCTAGGCATAGCTTTCTCAACTGCGTCAGCGTCTAGCATGAGTACGAAGCGTTGATACTCGGCCCAAAAGGGCAACAGCCCTCCAAACAGTGACTGGGACTGCTGCTCTATATAACGATAGAAATTTGGCACACCAAATAGCTCAGTGTTATTTATCAAAATTGCCATGCTTTCAGATTGATACTGGCTATCTAAATTACCACTAGAACAAGAAGATAGCTGAGAATTTACAATCTGCTCGCTTCTCTTATTGATAATGCACTCAAATATTTCCCGATCACCAGTAGTCTCAATATAATTGTGGACTTCACGTAATAAGGCGTCCTTATTATCGATAGTGGATGTTAAGTGATCGTACTGTGTATCAATGATATAAAAATCAGACATGTTACTTCCTCTTTTGTGATTAACAGAGGAAAGTGTATGAAATTGGTGGGAAGTCTATTGAGAGGATGGTTTTTAATATGGCTATTGGAAGAGGTTTTTTTGCTGGTAATTATGATGGGCAATACATATTGTTGTGGTGTTGGCGTAATTTGTGATTTAAAAAGGTGAGCTAGCACTGATGAAAAAAGCGAACCATTGGCGGTTCGCTTAATCAACTATCTGATGTGTATTGATTAAATCTCAATCACAAGCGCTTGATACGGTTTGAGTTCTATATTGTGAATCGAGCTCAGTGAACCAGGGTAATTGTTGATCACTATTTGCTTCACACTGTATGGGTAGGTTCTCTGAACGGTTTGAGAGCTGAAGTTCGCGATAGTGAGTAGCGATTTGCCATCGATTGAGCGAATGTAGGCGTACACTTCACTATCTTGAGGGTCGAGCAAAGTGTGGTCGCCGTACACAATCACTTTGCCAAACTCGTCACTTTTACGCAGGGCGATCAGTTGGCGGTAATGATGATATATCGACGATTCATCGTTTATGGCTTGCTCAGCATTGATATCGGCGTAGTTCTGGTTCACGGGCAGCCAAGGTGTACCGGTGGTGAAGCCAGCATGCTCGCTGTTATCCCATTGAACGGGTACTCGAGCATGGTCGCGAGAAAAATCGTTCAGAAAGGCGATAGCGTCCTCATCGGAGATGCCGCGCTGCAACATTTTTTGGTAATGAAATTTCGCCATTAAGTCGTTAAACTCTTCAATGTTGTTGAAGTGTTTGTTTGTCATTCCGATCTCTTCACCCTGATAGATATACGGAGTACCACTCATCATATGTAGAACGGTGCCGAGCATTTTGGCACTGATCACTCGGTATTCAGGCGAGTCTGAACCATAGCGCGACACGGTTCTAGGCTGGTCGTGATTGCTCCAGTAGAGGCTATTCCAACCTTTCTGATACAAGTCTTCTTGCCAGCGAGACATGATCTCTTTGTACTGAACTAAATCAAAGTCTTTCTTAACCGCGTTATGCTCTTCACGGTCAATGCTCACGTGTTCGAACTGAAAGATCATGCTGATTTCATTACGAGCGGGATGTGAATAGTAGCGGCCATCAAGTGTGGTGGTAAATGGCGTTTCACCAACGGTTAGCACGTCGTAGTGTTTCAATACCTTCTCATGCATTTCTCTAAGGTATTGGTGAGCCAATAGGTTGTTTGACCAATGCTCCCAACCGGCAACACCGGAGTCAAAAATAGTGGCATCTGGAAAATCAGATGGCTTGCCAATCATGTTGATGACGTCCATTCGAAAGCCACCCAAGCCCTTTTTAAGCCAGAAGTGCATCATGTCGTAGATAGCTTCTCTGACCTCTGGGTTTGCCCAGTTTAAGTCTGGCTGTTTGTTACTAAACAGGTGCAGGTAATATTGACCCGTTGCTTCATCCAGAGTCCATGCTTTAGGTTTGAAGAAGGACTCCCAATTGTTGGGCTCACTGCCATCCTCTTTAGGATCTTTCCAGATGTACCAATCGCGTTTTGGATTGTCTTTGCTGCTTTTGGATTCAATGAACCAAGGGTGTTCATCAGAGGTGTGATTGACGACTAAATCCATGACAATCTTAATGCCTCGTCTATCAGCCTCTTTTAAAAGCACTTCCATATCGGCCATGGTTCCAAACTCTGGGGCAATCTCTCGATAACCAGAAATGTCGTAGCCGTTGTCATCCATGGGCGATTTGTAAACAGGACTCAGCCAAATCACATTGGCGCCTAGTCCTTGGATATAATCTAGCTTTTCGATTATGCCAGGAATATCTCCGATACCGTCGCCATTGACGTCATTGAAACTTCTCGGATAAATTTGATAAACCACGGCGTCATGCCACCAACGTTGCTCCAGTTGTTCCGTACTCATGGAAGTGTTCTCCTTAGCAAGTGAAGTAAATTCTAACTGCTGCTGCGAATGATAAGCTCCGTATCCAGCTGAATAGATTCGTAGGGTAGTTGACCAAGCGCCATCTGCGCAGCGATTTGGCCTTTTTTAGCAATAGGTTGTTGAACAGTAGTTAGCCCGGATTCGGCGGCTTGTGGAATGCCATCGAAGCCAACAATTCGAATCGATAGATTAAGCTCTTGTGATACTGCGAGCGCGGCAAGGGCGATTTTGTCACTCATGCAAAGCAGAACATCGACTTTTTTTGGCGCTGTTAGCGTGCCTCGTAGCATGGTCTTTAGACTGGTTTCTTCTAGATCGTGGATTTGCCAAATATTTTCATTCGACAGTGCAATGTGGTTTTCTTCTAACGCTTGTTTGTAACCTTCAAAGCGGCAGCGTGAAACCGATTCTTCGCTGGAGTAAAGGTTGTCAAGGTTCGCCAGTGAAAGAGATGTCGACGGTTCTAGCCTGAGCCCCAAAATCAACACATTGTCGCTGGGGTTGTGAATGGCGTGTTTAGCAATATCGTAACTCGCCTTATGGTTGTCGATATTGATAGACGGAGTATCCGGTATTGAAAAATCGACTGCGACGACAGGCTTATGCTGCCTCAGTATGAGATCAACAATGCTGGTATCTACGGGCTTGCCATAGACGATAAAGCTATCGGGAATCGTCTCAACTTGGGTGTTTTGATAGTTCTCTTTGCTAGGAGGAAGCAGCAACATATTGACATGCGCTTCGTCCAACGTTTTTGATACGCCAGCCAAAAACTCGGTTGCCACAGGGTCAGTGAAGTTGTACGCCAAGTTATCCGCCAGCAACACGCCAATCACGCCCGTTTTTCCCGTGCGCAGGCTACGTGCTGTGCTGCTTGGGCCAGTGTAGCCAAGCTTTTCACACTCTAGCAGGATGTTTTCTCTCAGCCCCTTGGAAAGTTGACTAGGACGATTGAAGGCATTTGAGACCGTTGCCGTTGAGACACCCAGGCGGGCTGCGGCGATTCGTCCGTGGTTGTTCTTAGGTCCAGCATTGGCCTTCTTAGTGCTTTACCTCATCTACCCGGTTTTTGAGTCTTTGTATCTATCGCTGCATGACCGAAACGGGGATAAATTCGTTGGTGTGAGCAATTACACCTGGCTGTTTAAGGATCCTGAGTTTAGAGAGTCTCTGTTCAATAACTTATTATGGTTACTTGTGGTACCCGCCGCATCGACGTTTTTCGGATTAGTTATAGCAGCTCTGACTGACAGGGTGAGCTGGGGAAACATTGCTAAGAGTCTGGTCTTCATGCCGATGGCAATCTCCTTTATTGGTGCGTCGATCATTTGGAAGTTTGTCTATGACTATCGTGCGCCAGGCTCAGAGCAGATTGGCATTCTAAACGCCGTTGTCGAAGCGTTTGGTGGGACGGCACAGGCCTGGATAACCATTCCTTTTTGGAACAACTTTTTTTTAATGGTGATCCTGATTTGGATTCAAACTGGCTTTGCAATGGTAATCCTTGCCGCAGCACTTCGCGGCGTGCCGGAGGAAACCGTGGAAGCCGCCATTCTTGATGGTGCAAATGGTGTGCAGATCTTCTTTAAGATTTTGATCCCGCAAATATGGGGAACCATTGCCGTGGTATGGACGACGATCACCATCTTGGTACTTAAGGTTTTCGATATTGTGCTAGCAATGACAAATGGTCAGTGGAGTACTCAGGTGCTTGCAAACATGATGTTTGACTGGATGTTTAGAGGCGGCGGTGACTTTGGGCGTGGAGCGGCTATTGCCGTTATCATCATGGTCGCGGTGATTCCAGTTATGGTTTGGAACATGCGTCAAGCCAGTGCGCAGATGGAGGATCGATAATGACGACCAAAGTTGCAACTCCTTCATCGTCAGAGCCACAAAACGCTAAGTTTAGTATCAGCCGACTTCGTCGCTCTCCGTTAACGATTCTGGTGCATTTGTCTGTATTGTTGATAGTCATTCTCTGGACGCTACCAACAGCGGGTCTACTTATTTCGTCCTTTAGAGATAAAGACCAGTTAGCTTTATCAGGCTGGTGGACTTCTCTAACGGCATCAAAGCAAAACCTTGTAGCTCGTACGGATAACCCGGATACGCAAGTAAAGTTAGGTGACGTTTATGTGCTTTCGGGGCAGTTATTGGTAAACGACACACAGACAGAGATCATGGCATTTGGTTTTTCATCTCGAGAGCCGACTAAGTTTTTACCAAGCGAAGTCGCAGAAATGCGGAAAGGCGGAAAACTGACGGTTAGCGAAGACGGTCACTACAAGATGACTTCGCCTGAGCCATTTACTGGCAAACGTGGCAAACGAATTTTCTACACTGCGGTTGTCCCGCCAAAGTTTGGCTTAGACAACTACCGTGAGGTATTAACGGCAGAAGGGATAGGGCGTTCGTTTATTAATTCACTGACGGTCACCATTCCTGCCACCATCATACCGATCCTTATTGCGGCTTATGCGGCCTACGCTTTGTCGTGGATGAAGATGCCGGGGCGCAATCTATTGATCGCGCTGGTCGTTGGCCTACTCGTGGTGCCATTGCAGATGTCATTGATCCCACTGCTAAGGCTCTACAACGATATCGGTGCCTTCTTTGGTGTCGGGGCGAAAACCTACCTTGGAATATGGCTTGCACACACGGGCTTTGGTTTGCCGTTGGCAATTTACTTGCTGCGGAACTATATCTCCAGCCTACCTAGAGAAATCATTGAATCGGCCAAAGTCGATGGTGCGACGGACTTTGAGATCTTCATGCGAATCGTTCTGCCGCTGTCGTTTCCCGCTTTGGCGTCGTTTGCCATTTTCCAGTTCCTATGGGTGTGGAATGACTTGCTCGTGGCTACGGTGTTCTTAGGAACAGGAGAAGAGCATATGGTACTGACAGCGCGTTTGCGTGAGCTATTGGGATCTCGAGGTGGCAACTGGGAAATTTTGACAGCATCGGCGTTCGTTTCAATCGCGGTGCCGTTATTTGTGTTCTTTGTGCTGCAAAGATACTTAGTTCGTGGGCTACTTTCTGGTTCTGTTAAATAAACAGTACCTGATTCAACGATGTGACTGATTCTAAGAAGAGATGAGTGAAATGACAGGATTATCTTTAACAAACGTCAAAAAATCATACGGTGAAACTCAGGTACTGCAAGGGATTGACCTCGATATTCAGCAAGGGGAGTTTATTGTGTTCGTTGGCCCATCGGGCTGCGGAAAATCGACACTATTGCGAATGATTGCAGGGCTTGAAGATATTACTTCTGGAGAAGTCTGTATCGAAGGCGCCAGGGTTAATGAACTGCCTGCAGCGATGCGCGGTATTGCCATGGTGTTCCAAACTTATGCGCTGTACCCACATATGACCGTGTACGACAACATGGCATTTGCGATGCGTATTGCGAAAGAGTCCAAGGAGGCCATTCACGAACGAGTGATGGAAGCGGCACGTATGCTCCAGCTTGAACCTTATTTGGATCGTCTGCCAAAAGCACTCTCTGGTGGTCAAAGGCAGCGTGTTGCGATTGGCCGAGCCATTGTAAGGCAGCCAAAGGTGTTCTTATTTGATGAGCCATTGTCTAACTTAGATGCGGCGCTGCGTGTTCAGACCCGAATTGAAATCGCTAATCTCAAGGAGGCGCTCACTGAGACAACGATGATCTACGTGACGCACGATCAGGTTGAAGCGATGACATTAGCAGACCGAATTGTTGTGCTCTCTTCTGGTCGTATCGAGCAAGTTGGTACGCCGCTAGAACTCTATACCGACCCTGCCAATGTTTTTGTTGCGCAGTTCATCGGCTCTCCAGCAATGAACATCAGCAAAGCTCGAATGGAGAAAGCGGGTGAAGCGTCACTCGTGACCGCAGAAAGTGGCCTTAATATTGAAGTTCCTGTGTGCTCTGAGGATTCTTTAGCAGGCACCGAGCTGCAACTAGGTATTCGCCCTGAAGATTTTCTTGTTGCCGAACCCGCGGATGCGCTGATGTCGGGTAAGGTGCTGTTTGTTGAGTCTTTGGGTGAAGTCACGTTACTTCACATCAAAGTAGAAGGGCATGAAGAAGCTGTTGTAGCCAAGCTTCCAGGTATATTAGATTTCCATAAGGGCGAAGAAATTTATCTAAAAGCAGAGCCAGAGAAGATCCACTTGTTTAATCGCGAGGGGATTTCGCTCAAACACCTGTAAGCCTGTTTTCCTCCACAATAAAGCTCTCGCATTCCCGAGAGCTTTTTGGTTACAGGCTGAGAACTGAATATTGCTAACATCTTGGCGGTAAATAGCATAAGATACACGCCCTTTACCCAGCACTGAGCCACTCATTGTAATGACAGATAACACACAGCAAACGACATTTGCCGAACTTGGTTTGATTCCAACCTTAGTCGAGCGCCTAGAAGCGTTAGAGTATAGCCAACCGACTCCAATTCAATCTCATACCATTCCTCATGTACTTGAAGGTCGAGATATTGTTGGTGGAGCCAATACCGGTTCTGGTAAAACTGCTGCTTTTGCGTTGCCGATCCTTCAAAAGGTTTATCAACAAGAAAATTCAGCGAGTCGTCGTGGCAACTATGTGTCGCATCTGATTTTAGTGCCAACACGCGAGCTGGCCTCACAGGTGGCTTACAATGTGAAATCTTACTCTTATCATCTAAGAGACAAGATTAAAACGGTTGCTGTGTTTGGTGGCGTATCGGTTAACCCTCAAATGCTGGCACTTCGTGGTGGCGCGGATGTGATTGTGGCAACGCCTGGCCGTCTTCTGGATCTCGTCTCTAGCAATGCCATCAAGCTAGACCAAGTACAAACATTGGTTTTGGATGAAGCGGATCGTATGCTAAGCCTTGGTTTTACCGAAGAGCTCAACAAGATCCTAGCGCTACTTCCAGAGCAAAAGCAGACATTATTGTTCTCTGCGACTTTCCCTGACAAAGTGACAAACCTTTCTCAAGGTTTATTGAACAACCCTGTTGAGGTTCAGTTGCAAAGTGCTGAAGCCAGCACTTTGGTGCAACGCGTGTTCAGTGTGAACAAAGGTCAAAAGACAGCGGTACTGGCTCATTTGATTAAGCAACACCAGTGGCGCCAGACGCTAATATTTGTGAATGCAAAGAACGCCTGTAATCACTTGGCTCAAAAACTGTCAAAACGCGGTATCACTGTGGAGGTTTTCCATGGTGACAAAGGGCAAGGCGCTCGTACTCGCGTTTTGGAAGGCTTCAAGTCGGGCGAGATTCAAGTGCTGATCGCAACTGATATTGCTGCTCGCGGGCTAGATATCGAAAAACTGCCAGTTGTGATTAACTTCGATCTTCCGCGCAGTCCTGCTGATTACATGCACCGTATCGGCCGAAGCGGCCGTGCTGGTGAGGTAGGTTTGGGTTTATCACTGATTGATTTTGATGACTATCACCACTTCAAAGTGATCGAGAAGAAGAATAAATTCCAGCTTGAGCGTGAGCAAGTTAAAGGCTTTGAAGTCGAAGACGACCAAAGCGAAGCCTACTTTGCACCGATGAAGCCACGCGCAAAACCAGCGGGCACTGGCAAAAAGAAAAAAAAGCGCAATCAATAGAGTCACGCTCGTGGCGGGTAGCGAGTTCACTTTGCAATCTGCCGCTTCTATCAAAAAATAAAAAAGCCTTACTTGAGCGTCAAGTAAGGCTTTTTTATTTTTGAGTGTTTAGCTATGCATTATCGACGTGGTGGACGTCCGCGCCCTGAACGTTCCTTAAATGCTGTAGCCGCTTTAGCTTGTGATTTAAGAATCGACTCAACAGTGAGCGCCATCGGCTCTTTCGGTTTAATCCCGTGCGGGAAGGTGCGTGCTCTTGGTGGGATGTTGTATTCTTCTGCGCTCGCTCTTGGCATGCGTTTGAAGCGATAAAGGTAAAAGTTCTCTAACTTTTCTCTCGCCCACTCAGTTTTTTTCAGATACTTCACGCTACTCGCAATCGTAGGCTTTGTGTTAAAGCAGTTGAAACGCATTGCGGTATCGAGAATGTCCCAGCCATAAAAATCCACTAACTCTTGCAACATGGTTTCAAGCTTTAGCCCATGTAGTGGGTTGTTTTGTTGCAGTTCAATTCTTTCTTCGTCAGTCATCATTTTAAGGGTCTCACTTATCAATGGGCGGAGTGTAGCAAACTGGGCCGCGCAGAGATATCTATAAGAAGGATAGGGTAGCTATAACGAGTATAGTGGTTTAAACCGTTTTCACTGTTAAACGGTTTTTATTGTCTCGATTGGCGATAACTTGTTGATGGTCATCGATCGTGCCCATGGTTTTCGCTAGGCGGTCATACAAAACCACATTCACCGTCGCAGCAAGGTTCATGCAGCCGTTAGTCGGTACGTAAACCACGTGATGAGCTTTATCGACGATCTCTTGTGGCAACGAGCCATCCTCGGGGCCAAATATATAGATGGCTTTCTCAGGATGTTCAAAGTGAGGCAGAGAGCTCGCACCAACAGCAAACTCAATACAAACGATTTCAACATCATCCGCCAAATCCGCAGTGAGATCTTCTTTTTCCACCAAAGCAATTCGTTCATGACTGTTTTGGGTATCGGTTTGAAATTTAACGGCTCGGCTATAGCGTGTACCGCTATAACGCACTTCACCTGCCTCGTAACACCCAGCAGCGCGCATTACTGCACCCACATTGGTTGGGCTCTTCGGGTTATTTAGGCCGATAACGACTTTGGGCTTTGTTGTCATGGTTGTTGCACTACTTACTGTGTTTGGTGGCGAAGTAACTCTTAGGGTGGGGGATTATGGATCTATTAGGGTGAAAATTCTATGGCTGGGTGTAGGTATTTTTGATTTGGTATTTTTGGGTGCTCTGGTGTCTGGATTTGTTAATAGTTTACCCGTGAGCAATGTACGGAGAAAAGTATGAACATTCATGATCAGGATGACATATATGGTCGACTTTTATTGCTCTTGCGTCGAAAACAGACGAAGGTGCCCAGAAATTGAAATTAAGGAGATCTATTAAATGACAAGATGGTTGGTGGTTTTCTGCAGTATCTTCCTACCTTTGAGCAGTTGGGGCTACTCGATTGGCAACTGTGAAGCTACAGAAGTGAGTGCTCATCTCATGTATGTAAATAGGATATCGAAAAGTGAAGCGCTTGGTGAAGTAATAGAGCAGCGTGTCATGGGGTTGAATGATGTCCTTTCGAAGTCTGCTTTTAAAGACGCATACATAGTCAGTCATAGTGTGAGCATATTAGATGACTATGAGAGCTCTTCCCAACAGGATGTAGTATCAACGTTCCAGGTTCGATTTGCAGCCAGCTATGAGGCAGTAACGATGTTGCATCAAAGCAAAGATTTTCTGAGTCTTGAGCTCTCAAGCAGTTGTAAAGGTAACAGTTAATTCGAATTGCATGGCTTGTTGAATCAAAATTGCTAAAGAAAAGTGGCATTAGCATATACAATGTGAAAGCTACGACGTCGCGCACTAAGTAGCCTCTTACACAAAATATCACATCAAAGAAACTACATATGCCCAACAACAAAGAATTCACAGCAGAATACACCCTCAACAAAGCCTTTTTTGCTGAGTGTTACGATCAAACCAGTACCCCAACTGAGTTCCCGAAATCCTACTACAAAGCTGCGCTGTTTCTGCTCTTTGGCTCGGTTTTAGTTAAGTTTGAGTTATTGCCTAACGGCTATTTGGGTTGGTTCTTTATTGTTTTGAGTTTTATCGAGGCTTTAAGCGTCTACTTTAAAAGAGGCTGGTGGGTGTGGCGTCAGAACATTGGTTCGAGTGCTGGCAGTAAAGTGGAGCTTACCATCGGCACCAAAGGCGTGACTTATAAAAGTGGCAAGGTCAATAATACCATTGCATGGGGTGATATCGACCAACTACAACAAAGTGATTTGGGAGTCATTCTTCACATGGGTAAACAGCGCCAATACGTCAGCAAATCTTGCTTAAGTGATGAAATGCTTGCCTTTATGGTCGAACAACACGCCGCAGCAAAAACGAGTTAATTTTAGTGTGTGAGACCTTGAGACCTTGATAACTTGAAACGAAAAAGCGAACCCATAGTGGTTCGCTTTTTCATATTTGCAACTGAGACTGCCAATCCGATCGTAACTTCCTGATTCCGTTCCATCCAAATACGTAAGACCCAAACTAGTAGTGGGACTCTACGACTAATGTCTAACTGTCTGAGACTATTTGTTTTTTTTGGTTTGGTATATGGTACTAGCGACTGTATTTCAAGGTTTCATAGCGAAAAGTCATCCAGCTCTTTGCAGTAAAAAAGAGTGAGAAACGATTCGCTAAACCTTTGTGCAGTGAACCAATAACGTTTGCTGGAACAACACACCATAGAGTGTGAACGAAAGGAATCACAATGAGCAGTACTTTAGAGTCCATACATGTAACAACTGACAAGCCTCAAGCCAATGAGGATGAACTCAACTATGAACAGCAGCATAAACCAAGATCAGAATTTGCTTCCCGAGAACAATATTTAGAACACGAATTGCAAATCATGGCGCCCAAACGCTGGCGTCCCAATTTGCCGTTTAAAGACTATCGATTTGAGATAGAAGACACTATCCCTGCGATGGCGGCGACCATTGGTAAAGTGGTTATGGTGGGTGCCATTGCCGCAACGTTTGCCGGCGCTCTAGGGCTTAATGAAGGCTTTGTTTTAGAAAACGTGCGTTATGAACTACTCATAGCCTCTGTTTTCATTATTCTTTTCTCTGGCTTTTTATTGCCGACCGCCAACCTCGCCGGTACACATGGTCCACTCATTCCTTTAATTCCCATTGTTGTCGCTGCTGGCGGACACCCTATGGCTTTTGGGTTGTTGATTGGTGCGTTTGGTTTAGTCTTAGCCATCAGTAAAGGTGGCAGCATGTTAGCCAACCTCACCAGCAAAGGGGTGTGTGGCGGGCTATTGCTCTACTTAGGCTTTGTTGGAACCGCATCTCAAGTTAAAAAGCTATTCGCTTGGGCCGAAGGAATCGGCATGAGTCACATTGCTTTTGTTGTGATCTTTTGCACCATTATTCTGTACGCCTTATTGGAGCATTTTCGTAAGCGCTGGCTAGCCGTACCGCTTAGCTGCCTACTCGGTGGGACGTTAGCGTTTGCCATGGGTGCTCCGTTCTCTTTTCAAACCGAGCCAGGTTTGCCCAACATGAACCCTATGTATTGGTGGGGAGAGGACACTGGCTGGATGCTAGGCCTACCAACGCTTGAGCACTTCATGGTGGTATTACCGTTTGCTATCTTAGCAGTGGCGATGTGGTCACCGGACTTTTTAGGCCATCAAGTGTTCCAGAAAATTAGCTATCCAGAGCGTACAGAAAAAGTACACATGAACATCGACGACACCATGACTACGGCCTCGATTCGTCAAACGTTCGGTTCTTTGCTTGGCGGTACTAACTTTACTTCGTCGTGGGGCACTTATATCGTGCCAGCAGCGATTGCTAAACGTCCTATACCAGCTGGTGCGTTGCTAACGGCACTGTTCTGTATTATCGCTGCTGTTTGGGGCTACCCAATGGATCTTGCGATATGGCAACCTGTCCTTTGTGTTGCGCTCATTGTTGGGGTATTCGTACCATTGCTAGAGGCTGGAATGGAAATGACGCGTGAAGGGAAAACCACACAATCGGCAGCGATTGTTGTGTTTTCTTCGGTGCTCGTTAACCCAGCATTTGGCTGGTCCCTCACCATGCTGTTGGACAATTTAGGCTTGGTTGGCTGCAAAGAACGCAGCGGTGAACTCAGTAAAATGAGCCGTTGGGTACTGCCTGGAATCATGTTTATCGTGCTAAGTAGTGTGATGGCGTTGGTGGGTTTGCTGCCTGGGATTCCGGCGATTATTCCGAGTTTTCGTTAGAGAGCCTGAAAGACGAGGCTGTTGCTTGAGTGTATTTTTCTAGCTTGATAGAAACGGTTTAGTGGAGTAGGTCTAAACCGTTTTTGCCCCAAATTGTGCTTTATTCTTTCATTACCTTAAAACCAAAGTCGAATTTTTGACTTACTTTATGTAATGTGGAAGCCTCGATACGCCAACGTTGAATGGAAAGGTGATTTGTTAGCATGGGGAGTAATGTAAGGAACATCAGTCAGGGGTATTGGACCAGCCAACTGACACCCTATCTGACGGTACGGACAACTCGAGATAGTACCCAGGGCTACAAAGCACATTACCATCCGGAGCTCTCTATTGGAATCATGCTTGCTGGTCAAACATGTTTGTCTCTACGCAATACAAATGTACTGCTAAATAAAGGTGACATCATTCTTATTGAGCCTAATTTGGTTCATGCCTGCAGTCCTGTAGACAACAACTCTAGAAGCTACCACATGCTTTACATAGATCATCAATGGTGTTGTAGTGCGTTATCGAAGCTGTTTAGTGTCGAAGTAAAAAATTTCAAAGTTGATCATATTTTTCTCTCCGATAAAGCTAGTGAGTTGGGACTTGGAAGTTCAATCTCTATGCTCATTGAGCGTGAATCGCACCATATCGCGTCATCAATCGAAAACTCTATACTCCATCTGTTAAGTCGATACTGTACACCTTGCATGAGTGACAATAATGATGACCTAGCATACAAAGTCAGAGAGTTACTGCTAAAAGATATTGAAAATGCTCCGCAGCTTGATGCTATCGCCAACCAGCTAACGTATAGCCCTGAAACCTTAATTAGAAAGTTCAAAAGACAGTTTGGGATTACGCCTAAATCATTTCTCAGCAATTATAGGGTCGAGAAGGCTAAGGTGCTTCTGAAAGGGGGTATGGACATTACCGATGTCGCTAATGAACTCGGTTTTTTTGATCAGAGTCAGTTACACCGGGCTTTTGTGACCTATACAGCCTCAACGCCTAAGCAATATCAACAGATAAAGTCAATTTTCGACAATAATGATTAAACGGAGTACAGCATAGTACTTGGGTGTTTTAATTGGATACTCAAATATGTCTTACTCTACCTTTTTCCCTGCTGCATTTCCTGCATTAGCTATTGCTCATTTTTTAGCGCTGTTGAGTCCTGGCCAAGACTTTTTCTTGATCGTTGCTCACTCCATACGTCATAAATTACGGGGGAGCCGCTTCATTTGTTTGGGTGTTGCTCTTGGGAATGCGTTCTATATTGGAGTCGCAATATTTGGTTGGACGATTATTCGTGATAATCAGGCTATCTATCAGATGGTTGAAGCTATTGGTGGGCTTTGGCTCCTTTTGTTTGGGGCTGAGTTGCTAAGAAGTAAAAAACGAAATACTGATTTGGATTTTGAGCAAATACAAGTACCGTCAGTACCAAAACAGTTAGTTCTAGGTTTCAACTCAGCGGTACTCAATCCTAAGAATGCGCTTTTCTATATGAGTTTAATGACAGTGATTCTGGGTAACGAGGTTACATTGACACAGCAAGTGTCATGCGGCTTGTGGATGTTTTTCGCGGTTCTAACTTGGGATTTACTTGTTGCATCAATTATTAGCCAACCCAGCGTGCAAAGACCGTTATCGAACTATATACACGTAGTCGAAAGAGTGGCCGGGGTAGTGTTGTTCTTTTTTGGGCTCTCATTGTTTGTTGGCTACTTGCGTTAGAACTGTCCCAAAGTGTGGCAGCAACACTCAATCTCACAAACCACAACGTGGTTGTTTGACCTACTTATTCTTATCTGCGCAATGTCCAGATTATCGGGGGCTTACCAATACTTCGCTAACTAGTTCGAATAGGCAGTGTTATCTCCATTTTTAACCTACCTAAGAAACGTGTTCTCTGTTAGAGTCACCGTCAACTACGCTATTGAATAAAGACACCCACAAATCGCATGTAATTGATGGATTTTTATTCACCCTTAGAACTCATTTTAGGAATCCCTAGTGACTAACAACGAAATTTTACGTCGTATCCAACACGCGTTAAACCTTAAAAATGCACAGATAATGAAAGCTTTCGAGCAGGCAGAAGTCACTGTGGCTCACGATAAAGTGGCAAACTGGTTAAAAGATGAAAGCGACAAATCTTGCGTTAAGATGAAGGATCAAGAGTTAGCGGTATTCTTAAATGGCTTTATTAACCTCAAGCGAGGCAAAAAAGACGGCGAGCAACCTAAGCCAGAAGTCGCGTTGACCAACAACATGATTCTCATGAAGCTGCGCATTGCGCTAGATATGAAAGCAGAAGATGTGTTGGACGTATTAGAAGTGGTTGGTATTAGTTTAAGTAAATACGAAATTGGTGCGTATTTCCGCAAGCCAAACAACAAAAACTACAAACAGTGTGAAGACCAACTGCTGTGCGACTTCTTAAATGGTGTGCAGTTTACCAATCGTCCCGATTCTGAAGAGTTTACTGGGTAATTTTTATCTCGAATCAAACGTGGTAATTGATTAAAAAAGCGAACCGCTAAGGTTCGCTTTTCAATTTCTAGAAGTTAACCAACTCCATTAATCTTCATAGTTCTCAATCGAAGGACAAGAACAAATTAGATTACGGTCACCATAAACGTTGTCGACACGGTTAACCGTTGGCCAGTACTTCCAAGTTCTCTGGTGAGCAGATGGGAAGCAGCCTAGTTCGCGAGAGTATGGGCGATCCCATGCATCTTTTGAAAGGTCAACTTGGGTGTGTGGTGCGTTCACTAGTGGGTTGTTGTCTAGTGGCCATACGCCGTCTTTCACTTGTGTCATTTCTTCGCGGATAGCGATCATCGCTTCGCAGAAACGGTCTAGCTCTTCAAGATCTTCTGACTCGGTAGGCTCAACCATGAGTGTGCCCGCAACAGGGAACGACATAGTTGGCGCGTGGAAGCCGTAGTCCATTAGACGCTTAGCGATGTCTTCTTCGCTGATGCCTGTTTCTTCTTTCAGCGGACGAATGTCGATAATACATTCGTGTGCTACGCGGCCGTTGGTGCCACGGTAAAGAACAGGATAGTGTGGAAGTAGACGCTCCATCACGTAGTTTGCATTTAAGATAGCGACTTTCGTTGCATCCGTTAGACCAGTTTCACCCATCATCGCGATGTATGCCCACGAGATTGGTAGAATTGAAGCGCTGCCAAGATCGGCTGCAGACACTGCGTAGTCTTCGCCTTCAACACCGTTTTCGATGTGACCTGGTAGGAATGGTGCTAGATGTGATTTAACACCGATAGGACCCATACCTGGACCGCCACCACCGTGCGGGATGCAGAAGGTTTTGTGTAGGTTTAGGTGCGATACGTCTGAACCGATGAAGCCTGGGTTCGTTAGACCAACCTGAGCGTTCATGTTAGCGCCATCTAGGTAGACCTGACCGCCAGCTCCATGAACCATCTCGCACACTTCTTTTACATGCTCTTCGTATACGCCGTGCGTAGAAGGGTAGGTGATCATGATGCTTGATAGGTTGTCGCGATGCTTCTCGATCTTCGCTGCTAGGTCATCAGTATCGATGTTGCCGTTGTCGTCACATTTAACAACCACAACCTTCATTGACACCATAGACGCTGTTGCAGGGTTAGTACCGTGCGCAGAGCTTGGGATCAGACACACGTTACGGTGACCTTCGCCACGGCTCTCGTGGTAGCGCTGGATTGCGATTAGACCTGCGTACTCACCGGATGCGCCTGAGTTAGGCTGAAGTGAGAAATCATCGTAGCCTGTAATTTCACATAGCTTCTTCTTAAGGTCATCAGCTAGGGCTGTGTAGCCTGCTGCTTGCTCTAGTGGCGCGAATGGGTGGATAGAGCCAAACTCTGGCCACGTCACAGGGATCATTTCTGCGGCTGCGTTTAGCTTCATGGTGCAGCTGCCAAGTGGGATCATACCGTGTGTTAGTGAGAAGTCTTTGTTCTCTAGCTGTTTTAGGTAACGCATCATCTGTGTTTCACTGTGGTGAGTGTTAAACACAGGGTGGGTTAGGTAGCGAGAGGTACGACGGCAGTTTTCAGGAATCGCTGCCAACTCGTTGCCAGCAATCTCTGTAGATAGTGCTTCAACGCTTTCTTTTACTTCAAATACAGTAAATAGAGCATTGATGTCTTCGATAGTGGTGGTTTCATCGAAGCTGATACCAATTTGACCTTCAAGCTGACGAAGGTTGACGTCAGACGCCAGTGCTTTTTGAACCAGCTTGTCTGTATTCTCACCGGTGTTAACCGTGATGGTATCGAAGAAGCTGTTGTGCGCCAATTCATAGCCAGCTTTAGTTAGACCAGCCGCTAGGATTGCCGTCATGTGGTGCGTACGGCGAGCGATAGTCTTTAGACCTTCTTCACCGTGGTAAACCGCGTAGAACGCTGCCATGTTAGCTAGCAGTGCTTGGGCAGTACAAATGTTCGATGTCGCTTTCTCGCGGCGGATATGTTGCTCACGAGTTTGCATTGCCATACGTAGAGCTTGGTTGCCGTTAGTATCGATAGACACACCGATTACACGACCAGGCATGGTACGTTTGTGCTTATCTTTGGTTGCCATGAACGCAGCGTGTGGACCGCCGTAGCCCATAGGAACGCCAAAGCGTTGAGCTGAGCCGATAACCACGTCTGCACCCATCTCACCCGCTGGCTTAAGCAGTGCAGAAGCAAGTAGGTCTGTCGCTACAGTGACTAGCGTCTTGTTTGCTTGCGCGGCAGCGATGATGTCAGTTAGGTCGCGAACTTCACCTGTTGTGCCAGGGTATTGAACGAGCGCGCCAAATACGTCTTGCTCTGGTAGAGATTCTAAAGAACCCACTTGAACTTCAAAGCCGATGAACTCAGCACGAGTTTTCACCACTTCTAGTGTTTGTGGATGGACATCGTCTGCCACGAAGAACACTTTGCTCTTGCTCTTACCAGCGCGCTTACACAGCGTCATCGCTTCTGCTGCTGCGGTCGCTTCGTCAAGCAAAGATGCGTTCGCAATTTCCATGCCTGTTAGATCCATGACCATTTGCTGATAGTTCAGCAATGACTCAAGACGACCCTGTGAAATCTCTGGCTGATATGGCGTGTACGCCGTGTACCAACCTGGATTCTCTAGTACGTTGCGCAGAATCACATTTGGTGTGAAGGTGTTGTAGTAACCCTGACCGATGAATGTGCGTTTTACTTGGTTCAAATCCGCGAATTTTTTCATTTCTACCAGCATGTCCGCTTCGCTCATTGGAGCGTCTAGCGTCATTGGTTGTTCTAGGCGGATTTGTGCTGGGACAGTCTCGTCGATAAGCGTGTCTAGGTTTAGAACGTTAATCGCGTCCAGCATTTTCTGTTGGTCAGATTTGTTTGGCCCATTGTGGCGAGCAACAAATTCATTTTGTGTGCTTAGGCTGTTGAGTAATTCAGTCATGGTTCCCTTACCTTCTCAAAGATCTTCTGCGAGACCTTTAAAATCGTAGCCCGAATTTTTTACGTGTTTCCACTTTGTACGTCATTCCTGCGCAGGCAGGAATCTACTAAAAGCGAGTACCCAACTTAAACAAGATCCCTGCCTGCGCAGGGATGACGACATGCTTAGCAATGCTAAAATGACGACGTTTTTGTTGATGACTCGCTTATTCGGTACATTCGGGCAACGGTTACGTTTTGCTTATTCGTCTTCGATAGACGCTAGGTATTCTTCAGCGCTCTTAAGGTTGTCTAGCTCAGAAGCATCAGACATTTTTACCTTAACAATCCAGCCACCTTCGTATGACTCTTCGTTGATAAGCTCTGGGCTGTCTTCTAGTTCTTCGTTGATTTCAACGATTTCACCAGTGATTGGTGCGTAGATGTCAGACGCTGCTTTTACAGACTCAACGAGAGAAAAGCTTTCGCCTGCTTCGATTTCGTCTTCTACTTCTGGTAGGTCAACGAACACTACGTCACCTAGCATTTCTTGAGCGTGCTCTGAAATACCGATAGTCACAGTACCGTCGCCGTTGTCGCGTACCCATTCGTGGCTGTCAGAAAACTTCAAAGTGTTGTCCATTGCTATATCTCCAAAAATTAAGGATGTTTTGTTCTTTAAGTGTAGAGTGGGAAGCGAGCGCACAGCGCCTTGACTTCTTTACGTACGCGTTTCTCGACCTCTGGATTACCTTCTGGGCTTTCTACGAGGCCGTCTAACACGTCACCAATCCACTCACCAATGAGTTTAAATTCTTCGGTGCCAAAACCACGGGTGGTTCCAGCTGGCGTCCCTAAACGAATACCAGATGTAATCATAGGTTTTTCTGTGTCGAACGGGATGCCGTTTTTGTTACATGTGATACCAGCACGCTCTAAGGCTTCTTCAGCTTTATTGCCTTTAAGTCCTTTTGGACGTAGGTCAACCAGCATAAGGTGAGTATCAGTGCCGCCAGTCACGATGTCGCAACCGCGAGTTTGCAATACTTCAGAAAGTACTTTTGCGTTCGCGATCACTGAATCGATATAAGTTGAGAATTGTGGGCCAAGAGCCTCGCCGAACGCGACAGCTTTGGCTGCAATCACGTGCATCAGCGGACCGCCTTGAAGGCCAGGGAATACCGCTGAGTTGATTTTCTTAATGATGTCTTCGTGATTGGTTAGGATCATGCCACCACGAGGGCCGCGCAGAGTTTTGTGCGTTGTCGTGGTGACAACATGTGCCTGTGGCAGTGGGCTAGGGTGCGCGCCTGTTGCAATCAGACCTGCGATGTGCGCCATGTCGACCATTAGGATAGCGCCAACTTCGTCCGCGATTTCACGGAATTTAGCAAAGTCGATAACGCGTGGAATTGCACTACCGCCAGCGATGATCATTTTCGGTTTGTGTTCAACAGCTAGAGCACGTACGTCGTCGTAGTTAATCTCTAGGGTTTCTTTGTCCACACCGTATTGAACGGCATTAAACCATTTACCAGAAAGCGCAGGGCGAGCGCCGTGAGTAAGGTGACCACCTGCATCAAGAGACATGCCCATGATGGTGTCGCCAGGTTGAAGTAGCGCCAGTTTTACTGCGCCATTCGCTTGAGCGCCGGAGTGAGGTTGAACGTTTGCGTATTCGCACTTAAAAAGAGACTTTGCACGTTCGATAGCAATAGCTTCTACAGTATCAACATGCTCACAACCACCGTAGTAGCGACGGTTAGGATAGCCTTCTGCGTATTTATTGGTTAGGCAAGTGCCTTGTGCTTGCATAACTGCTTTGGAAACGATGTTTTCAGAAGCAATCAGCTCGATTTGGTCATTCTGGCGAGCGAACTCTGCTTGGATTCCTGTGAACACAGCATCGTCTGTCGCAGACAAGTTGGTTGAGAAGAAGTTTTCTAGGCTGTGATTTGGATAGCTTTTTGAGTACTGAGCATTCATGGCGGTAAACCTTCCATTGTTCAATCGACGTTTGTGTTTTTCATGGTGTCGATTGCGTCGTGTCTTAGTACTGTAAGAACAGGCAAACTGTTCAAAACAGCGGCGCGAATTAGTCCCAATAAGTAGGACAAAAATCATTCAGTAAACGTGCTGTCGAGTAGGGGACTTCCGTTGACTCACCAGCGCGTAAGTGCATCTCTTCATCTAACAAGCCGATAACATACCTCTGTCGGCTCAAACAATCAATCAGAAATTTCCTATAGGAAACACAGTTTCCGAAAATGTTACCGAGAGCACGCTTTATTTTTATACTTGGTCTTTAATATAGAAGTCGCTTCATGCAACAATGAATTTGCAAAACAGGAAGTCATGAAAAAGAAGGATCGCATGTCAGAAGACATCTATGATGAGTATCCGTCCTTAACTCTCGCTCGTGAGTCAGTGGATGAAAATATAGAGCCTCTTAAACTGGGTGAACGCATCAAGGACATTCGTTCTAAGATGGGACTCACGCTTGAAGAAGCGAGCCAGCGAACAGGGCTTGCGCGCTCGACACTGAGCAAAATCGAAAACGAGCAGATTTCACCAACCTTTCAGGCGATGCAAAAACTGGCGTCCGGCCTGCACATCGATATGCCGCAACTCTTTGAACCACCAAAGAAAAAGGTTGCTACAGGTCGTCGTGATTTTACCAAGCGTGGAGAAGGGAAACCACATCCTACGCCAACCTATGAACATGAGCTGCTCGCAACGCAATTATCGAACAAAAAGATGATGCCATTCAAAAGCACAGTGAGAGCTCGCGCTTTTGAAGAATACAGCGATTGGGTAAGGCATGATGGCGAAGAGTTTTTGCTGATTCTATCGGGTCAAGTCACCTTCTTTTCCGAGTTCTATGAACCGATGATAATGAGCGAAGGGGACAGTGTTTACTACGATGCAAACATGGGGCACATGCTCATATCAACCAGTGAAGAAGACGCCCATATTCTTTGGGTTACGGCGAAATAATCATCAGTTGATTAGGTTTCGTATAATGAAGGCAAACGTTTGCTTTGTGGCGAAAATGCTCTGAATTGGCGCGGTTTTGACGGTAAGCTCGTCGAAATGGCGCTTTTTTATTGACTTTAATTCTGTGAATAAGATGTTAAATGTCACATTTTGCGGTGTTTGTATCTTGTTAAATGAGAAAAATACCCGCATCCTTGTTCACTATAGGAAACATGGTTTCCCGTTGGCATGGCTTTTAGTCAACTTGGTTTTTTAGTTGACTAAGTTATCGTCACTTACCCTATAACAGGAGCAGGTTCCACAGACTGTGGTACAACCCAATGGAGATTACAATGGCTCAAGAACAAGCAACCCAAGATCTATTGAAAACACCTCTACACGCATTGCACGTAAGCGTTGGCGCTAAGATGGTGCCATTTGCCGGCTACGATATGCCAGTTCAATACCCGTTGGGTGTAAAGAAGGAGCACCTTCATTGTCGCGATGCAGCGGGATTGTTTGACGTGTCGCATATGGGGCAAATTCGCCTGCACGGTGCAAACGCCGCTAAAATTCTCGAAACATTGGTTCCTGTAGATATTATTGACCTGCCAGCGGGTAAACAGCGTTATGCGTTCTTTACTAATGAGCAAGGCGGCATCATGGATGATCTTATGGTGGCAAACCTAGGCGATCATCTGTTTGTTGTCGTCAACGCTGCGTGTAAAGAGCAGGATATTGCACACCTTCAAGCGCACCTTGATGAAGGTGTCGAGATGGAAGTGATCGAAGATCGCGCTCTGCTTGCACTGCAAGGCCCTAAAGCGGCTGAGGTTTTGGCTCGTATTCAGCCTGAAGTTGCTGAGATGCTGTTTATGGATGTCCGTAAACTTGATATCAACGGCGTTGAGTGCATTGTTAGTCGCTCTGGTTACACTGGTGAAGATGGTTACGAAATCTCAGCACCGTCTGAAAATGCCGAAGCATTGGCTCAAGCGCTTACAGAATATGAAGAAGTAGAGTGGATTGGTCTAGGTGCTCGTGACTCGCTTCGCCTTGAATGTGGTCTGTGCTTGTACGGGCACGACCTAGACACAACGACAACCCCTGTTGAAGCAAGCTTACTTTGGGGCATTCAAAAAGTACGTCGTAATGAAGGTGAGCGTGCGGGTGGCTTCCCTGGTGCAGATATCGTTCTGAACCAAATCGAAACTAAAGATGTGGCTCGCAAGCGTATTGGTCTGATTGGTCAAACTAAAGCGCCAGTGCGTGAAGGCGCGAAGCTGTTTGATGCCGACGACAACGAGATTGGTGTCGTAACCAGTGGTACAGCCGGTCCAACTGCTGGAAAACCGGTCTCTATGGGTTACGTTGAGACTGGGTTTGCGGCAATTGGTACAGAAGTGTTTGCAGAAGTACGCGGTAAAAAGCTTGCTATGACGGTCGAAAAAATGCCGTTCGTGCCACAGCGTTATTACCGAGGCTAAATGAGCTTCAGCTCAGATTGACGGCTAGGTTTAGTTTCTAAACCTGATGTCACTACAAAGCACTACTGTCACCCAGTGGTGCTTTTTTGTATGAATTTTGTCATGCTGTGAGAAGTGCAAAAAAACGGGGTAAACAAGGACGTTACTATTGCACCTAAATATAGAATGCTGCTTTACATGCAGCGTCACGACACACACAACAAGGAGTAGCGTTTCGTGTTTCGACGTTTTTTTAACCGTAGTGCAATCGCAGTTGCGGTTTTATCAACCAGTTTTATTTCACTCCATGCTAACGCTGACCAAGTTCTTGCTTCTGACAATAGTAAGTCGGTTTCACCATACATTGTGAACGGTAACGTAGCTGATATTGAAGATTATCGCTCTTTTGTATCTTTATTTTCGGATCCGGAGGCCTATACAGATTACTCGCTTGAGGGGCCGATTTGTGGTGGCACGTTGCTCAGTCAAGACTATGTATTGACGGCAGCACACTGCTTTTATGGTGACAGCAACTCCGCTCAATGGAATCAATTATTTACCGTCGCGATAACCAAGTTACAAAATACTGATGAGGCAGGTAGTGCCGAGCGCTTGCGTATCGCAGAGATATATTTACATCCAGATTACAGGGATGGAGAGGATTATCTTTGGCGCAATGACATTGCTATTTTGAAGTTAGAAAAGTCGGCACAATTGGGAGAGCCAGTTAGCTACGGATTCTCAAAAGCGTATCGTTACCAGCCAGCAAGCTTTATAGCAGTCGGGCATGGTGATACTCGCTCAAATGTCGATGATTCTGAGCAACTACTTGAGGTGCCTCTTAACTATGTCAGCAATAGCCAATGTATGGCTTTTGGGTTAAGTGGTGTGCGAGATGACTATATCTGTTTTTCTGGCGATTATAGTAACGTGACTGGATTAAATGGTGGAACCTGCCAAGGTGATTCGGGAGGTCCGGTATATTGGGAGAACAATGGCAGTTTGGTGCAAATTGGTATCACCAGTTTCGGTCCAGCAGAATGCGGTGATACAAGCATTCCAGTGACATCGGTTTTTACTGAGGTAGCTCACCATTACGACTGGATAGTAGGTGTACTAGCAGGGCACGAAACTCCAACCTATACACCGACTGAACAAGAGCGCGTAAATTTTGGAGAACGCGTGTCACCAAATTCCAATAAGTCAACTGGAAGCGACGGTGGTGGTGGGAGCTTCCCTTGGATATTCACAGCGCTACTTGTCTATGCTGGTTGGTCGAGAAGAAAGCTCACTGATGGTTAGATTGATTTAAACCCCTTCAGTTGCGACGCCGAGCTATTTGCTCGGCGTTTTTGATCATCTTTGACTCATTGTTAAGACATACCTAATCGAACCTACGAGATCGTTCGTAACACTCTATACTGAAAGTGAGAGCTAAATCACGTTAACTCCCACAGATTATTCAGAAAAGGAGATTCCGAATGAATCTAAACGTGAAACGATGGTTGTTTGCATCATTGGTTCTGCCGCTAGGTTTGGTGGCAGGGTTAGTGCATGCCGAAAGTGATGTTACTCCTGAAGGTGAGGTAGTCCCAAAGGTTGATATCGCCCCAATGATTGTGAATGGCACCAATGCATCGATTTTAGACTTTCCATCTTTCGTTAGCCTTTTTATTGATTCGTTGGAGTATGACGGACGTTATTCGTCGGGTGCATACTGTGCGGGTACGTTACTCGATAGCCGCCATGTGATGACTGCGGGACACTGTTTATCGAGTTTTAATAGTTATGATGAAGGTGCCGTGTTCTTTACCAGCGCTGTTGTCGGTCTGGAAAACGAGAACCAATTTCTTAACGCTGAAAAACAGCGTGCTGAAGCAGTGTTCTTCCACCCGAACTTTGAAAACAACATTACCAAACTGCTCCCCAATGACATTGCAATTATTCGTCTAGAGAGCTCTGTGTCGGGGGGGAGCTTAGTTTCACGCGCTACGTCCACAGAGTCGAGTCAATATAGAAGCCGCCTCGCTGCGTTCGTTGCGCTAGGGCATGGTGACGTGGAAACCGGAGTGAATGGTACCAATATTCTGCAACGTGCAGATCTATTCTGGGTCTCCAATGCTACCTGCGCTAACAATTTTACTAACGGCAACTTCCTGACAGATAAACAAATTTGTTTTAGTGGAGCGACTTCAATTGCTAATGGTCTTAAAGCGGGAACATGCCAAGGTGATTCTGGAGGACCTATCTACTGGAATGATAATGGCGTGTTCAAGCAAGTCGGAATCACCAGTTTTGGCCCTGCCGAGTGCGGTGATGCGACTTCAGCAGTGACCGCGGCATATACTGAAATTGCGGATTACGCAGGCTGGATTGATAGTGTGCTGAGTGGTCAGCAAGTACCCACTCTGATAGTGACTGAGCAAGATCGCATCGAATATTTAGAAGCGAACGGCCGCGTTATTTTTCAGGGTGGAACAGTGAACTCTGGCGGTGGTGACGGAGGCGGTGGTGGCGCTTGGTCTTGGCTGCTGTCGTTGAGTCTGATAAGCCTTGGTTGGCTACGCAGACGAGTGTTTGCATGAGATTAAAAAAGCGCTGCTAGTGCAGCGCTATTCGAAATGCCTTATTTAGGGGGTGGCATCGTTTAAATCATAGATCTCTTAAGCCGCAGCTAGCGTCTTCTTATCCGAGCTGCGTTTTAGGAAGGCATACGTAAAGCCTGTTACCGCAGTACCCGCCGCAATCGCTACTAGGTACATCAGTACTGGTGAGATTGCACCAGGAATAAGCAGAACGAACAGACCGCCGTGAGGTGCCATTAGTTTCGCGCCAATTAGCATAGATAGTGCACCCGTTAACGCACCACCAATCATGCATGAAGGGATAACGCGTACAGGATCTTTCGCTGCAAATGGAATAGCACCTTCAGAAATAAAGCACATACCAAGTACGAATGACGCTTTGCCTGCTTCACGTTCACCAGCTTCAAACTTATCTTTCGCTAGGAATGTGGCTAGACCCATACCAAGCGCTGGTACCATACCCGCTGCCATGATAGCTGCCATAGGTGCGTACGTTTGAGAAGCCAAAAGACCAACACCGAAGGTGTAAGCGGCTTTGTTCACCGGTCCGCCCAAATCGAAACACATCATTGCGCCTAGAAGTACGCCTAGTAGAACCGCATTGGCGCTACCCATGTTGTTTAGGAAATCAGTCAGACCCGCCATAATGCCAGATACTGGGCCGCCAACGATGTAAATCATCACAAGGCCTGTGAACAAGCTAGCTACAAACGGAATGATTAAGATAGGTTTCAACGCCTCCATTGACTGTGGAAGGCTGACTTTATCGGCAATCAATTTCGCTGAGTAACCTGCTAGGAAACCCGCCACAATACCACCAAGGAAGCCCGCACCTGTAGAGCTTGCTAGCATGCCGCCAATAAGACCTGGAGCTAGACCTGGGCGATCTGCAATTGAGAACGCAATGTAGCCTGCTAGTACTGGGATCATCAGAGCAAATGCACTGCCACCACCAATGGTCATAAGTGCTGCTGCAAGCGTGCCCTCTTCTTTAAACGCTTCGATACCGAATACAAACGACAGCGCGATGATAAGGCCACCAGCAACAACCACAGGAAGCATGTGAGATACACCGGTCATTAGGTGCTTATACACGCCTTTCTTCTCTTCGGCTGCACCAGACTGACTTGCGCCAGCGGTATGTTTGTAAGGAGACGCGTCAACAAACGCTTTATTGATCTCTTGTTCGGTCTTTTTAAGAGCAAGGCCAGTACTGGTTTTGTACATTGGTTTGCCGTCAAAACGATCCAGTGGAACTTCAATATCCGCAGCGATAATAACCAAATCCGCATCGGCAATTTCTTGTGCGGTCAGTTGGTTTTTCGCACCTACAGAACCACGAGTCTCCACTTTAATGGTGTGACCCATGCGCTTAGCTTCGTCTTCAAGCGCTTCTGCCGCCATGAAGGTGTGCGCCACGCCAGTAGGGCAGGCTGTAATAGCTACGATTTTTTTCGCGCTGCTTGATGTGTCTGCTGTCGCTGCAACAGTCACACCTTGCTCTAGTTCGGTCGCTTTTTCGATGGCATCAGCAAGGAATGCTTTTGGATCCGATGTGCAGTCGGAGATGCTCGCTTGATAGACTTTTTTGCCTACAAAGCGCTGAGTATCTACTGGCGCGTTAGCGGCCACAACAATGACATCAGACTCGTTGATTTGAGCCTCTGTTAGAGTTTGTGTTTCCACCACACTAGAATGACACTCGACATTCGCTTCGTGTTCAAGTGCTTTCGCCGCTTGGTCTAAAAGACCTGCTGCGATAATGCTGTTTGCTACGCCACTAGGGCAAGCGGTAATAATTGAAATTTTCATAGGTTCGACCTTCGTGTCCATTTGCCACAAGAATCTAAGTCAAAGACTTAGGTAAATTAGTGGCTAAGCTTTTGTAACTCTATTTTTTGTTGTAGGGATAAAACTTCTTCCACACTCGCAACACCGACGCCAACTTGGCTCACTGCTAGCGCAGATAAGGCGGTTGCAAAAGAAAGTAATTCTGTTTTCGGCTTAGATTGCATATGGCCCCAACATAGGCCTGCAACGAGCGTGTCACCAGCACCAACAGTGCTCACGACTGACATTCTTGGCGGTTTTGCTTGTAGCCATTCACCGTTTTCTAACCACAGCACACCTTCGGCGCCCATTGACACTACAATGTTGGCAATACCTTTGTCAGAAAGTGATTCGGCGGCTTCTAAACATTGCGCTTGCGTGGTGAGGTGACGGCCAACAAACTGTGATAGCTCCTCATCATTTGGCTTAATTAGCCACGGTTTTGAGTCCAGTCCTTTAGCTAGTGCATCGCGACTGCTATCGAACAAGACACGCTTACCGTTTTGCTGCAGATGTGCAATCCAAATCGCACATTGCTCTGGTGTGATACCGCGTGGCAAACTGCCCGCGAAGACAAAGTAATCGTGCTCTGCCATTAGCTCATTAAGGGTTTGCTCAAATGCGGCGATAGCCTTCGCGTCAACCTCAACACCCGGGAAATTGATGTCACTAACGTCGCCGCTTTGTTCGACCAATTTGACGTTGATGCGAGTAGAACCCGCAACGCGAACAAATTTGTCTTGCGCGCCCATCTCAGCAAACAGCTGACAGAACAGCTCTTGATTATCGGTACCAAGAAAACCCGTAACCGTGACGTTAGCGCCTAAGTCGCTAAGTACTTTTGCGACGTTTACGCCTTTACCAGCTGCGTGCAAAGAACCTTGGTTCACTAGGCTGATGGAACCTTTATTCAAAGTCTCTAGACTGCCAGTGAGATCCAGTGCAGGGTTTAGCGTGATGGTGACGACTTTATTCGTAGTGGTCATAACAGATTCCTTAGCCTTCACCCAGACCCGATGCGATAGCTTTGCCAATCGCTTCTAATGCTTCTGCAGCATCTGCACCTTCAGCGCTAAACCGAAGCTCGTGGCCGTGTTTTACGCCAAGGGCGATCACTTTCATCAGGCTTTTCGCGTTCACTGCTTTGCCATCGCCATTTAGGTTAGACACCTTGATAGACGATTCGAATTTCTTCGCTTCCGCCACTAACATGGCGCCAGGGCGAGCATGAAGGCCGTGAGCATTTTTGATTTTGAATACAGCAACGTTGCCATCTTCAGCGTCAGCCGCTTGAACATCTTCGCCAGTGAAGAAACCAAGCACTTGTTCGGTAGAGAGTGACATCAGTTTGTCTTGCTCTTGCTTGAATACCAGTTCAGTAATTTTGTCTAGCATCGGTTGGTGAGCATTGTTGCAAGCGGCAAAAGCAATCAGCGCTTGCACTGGTGTTCCATCTAATTCGCATTGGTTGATGGTAGAAACAAATGCCATGCCAGTGCGCGTAACCGCTTTATCACTGCTGACTAGCCATAGGCCTTTACCTAGGTGAGTCGGTGACTTGGTGACGAGATCAGCAACAAACTCGGCGCCAGTACCGCCAGTGTTTTTGAGAAGACCGCCCGCAACCGCTGCCATCTGCACCATGTCACTTGCTGGGAAGTTAAGTTGGATAAGTGAGGCATCAAAGTCAGCTTCTAGCTGAACGTCACCGTTTAGAAGGGCGATGATGTCTTTTTCGCTTTTCGCTTGCTTAAGTTTTTGCTCAACGCCATCAGCAGATAGGATTTTCGTAAGCTGCTTAAGGATACCTAAGTGTTCGTCAGATTTTGCCGCAATGCCAATCGCGACATAAGCGATATTGCCATCACCCCAATCTACGCCGTTAGGGAAGTGGTGAACGGCAACACCGGTTTGCTTAACCAGATCACGGGTATCGGTTGTGCCGTGCGGGATCGCAATGCCATTACCAAGAAACGTTGAGTTTTGGCCTTCGCGATTTAGCATGCCGTCAACGTAACCATATTGCACCAAACCTTTAGCGGTAAGGTCTGCGGCGATCGCTTTAATAGCATTCAGTTTATTATCGGAGGATTGATTCAGTGTAATCGTGTTCGTGTCGAGTTGAAGCATAGTTGCTCACCTGTTTAATTCTATTAAAGAACCGATTCATGTTGGCTTGATGCTTACTGCTTTAAGCGTAACTGAATCGATTCAGCAAAAATCTCAAAAAAAGTCAGCAAGTCCTTTGCTGTTGTTTTGGTGGACTTAATTACGGTGTTATTACCCGTAATGATGCGTGATTTGTAGCATCAGACTTAGCGCCACCCTTGGCTATGTTCACTTCCTGTCCATTCTCAGTATGGACTAAGTTTTAAATTTGTGAACTCTGCTGAATCCTTTCAGCTTTTATACTGAACCGATTCAGCTTATAATTCAATTCATCAGTTAGCTTGGAATTCATTTATATGATCCATCGCACAGAAAAGGATCGAAACATGACACTCGACGAGATCGCCAAACTGGCAGGGGTATCGAAAACCACCGCCAGCTACGTTATCAATGGCAAAGCGCAAAAATACAGAATTTCAGAGAAGACTCAGCGCAAAGTCATGGCCGTGGTAGAGGAGCACAACTACCGACCGGATCACGCCGCATCATCGCTACGTGCGGGACAGAGCCGTTCATTTGGTTTGATCATCCCAGACCTAGAAAACACCAGTTACGCCCGCATTGCCAAGTTGCTTGAGCAGAACTCTCGTAAGGCTGGATTTCAAATATTGATTGGATGTTCCGATGACGATCCGCAAACAGAGAAGCTGGTGGCCGATGCGTTGATTTCTCGTCGTATTGATGCGTTGTTTGTTGCCAGTGCTATTACCGATGCCAGCGACTACTATCTGCCAGTGCAGCAGCGCGGTACGCCGGTTATTGCGATAGACCGAAGCTTGGATGATGAACACTTTAGCTGCGTGATTAGTGAAGATCATGGTGCGGCTTATGAGCTGACTCAGTCGGTATTGGATAGCAAGGTTGATACCGTTGGCTTAATTGGCGCCTTACCAGAGCTGAATATCTCTCGAGAGCGCCAGTTGGGTTTTGAAACTGCAATCAAAGAAAAGCAGCTTAGCTCCGTTGTTGCGTATGGCGATCACTTTAATAGTGATGAAGGCAAGCGAGTTTTCATGGAGTGGATAGAGCAGGGCAACGTACCGGATGCATTGGTCACCACTTCTTACACCTTACTTGAAGGTGTGCTCGATGTCCTGATTGACAACCCGGATTTGATGGGGAAAGTTAAGATAGGGACTTTTGGTGACAATCGCCTACTCGATTTTTTACCACTGCGCGTTAATTCGCTTCCGCAGCAGTTTGAACTCATCTGCGATAGTGCGCTTGAGCTAGCACTTAATGCATCGGCTAAACGCTATAACCCTGGTGTTGAGCTGATTCCAAGAAAGATTAAGCTAAGAAATTAACCAAAAAAGGGAGCCTGTGCTCCCTTTCTACTATTCATTCGTTCTGACTAAAGCTGCTGCGCGCAGTTGATATCGCCTAATGCGGTACAAATCTCTTTTTCACGCTTAGCGTCTTCTTCCATTTTGGTACCAATTTCTTGGTTATTACGATATTCGTTCGACGGAGCACACCCTGCTAGCACTGCTGCTAACGCTATGCCCATGACCACTGCGATTTTCGAATTCATCGTGAACTCCTTGTTAATTTTTTCATAAATTTAACACTGAAGGCGCGCCGAAACTAGACATTTATTGAATGTTTGAGCGCGACTGATGATTTCTTTACCAGTTACAAAAAGCAGTTGGAACTAATCTGACAGTGACTGCCCGTTACTTGAAATAACACCTTGATACCAATAAAAACTCTTCTTGCGTTTGCGTTCTAGTGTGCCAGTACCATCGTCGTGACGATCGACATAGATGAAGCCGTAGCGCTTACTCATTTCCGCTGTTGAGTTAGCCACCAAATCAATCGGTCCCCAACTTGTGAAGCCCATTAACTCGACGCCGTCGGCTACGGCTTCGCGAGCCTGAACTAAGTGATCGTTCAAATAGGCAATACGGTAGTCATCCTGGATTTCCCCGTTTTCATCGACTTCATCACGTGCCCCTAGGCCATTCTCAACGATGAACAGTGGCTTTTGGTAACGGTCGTACAAGAAGTTAAGCAGTACACGAAGACCCTTAGGATCGATGAGCCATCCCCACTGACTTTTCTCAAGGTATGGGTTTGGCACACTATCAACAATGTTGCCAACTTCTTTCTGTTTTGGATCGGCACTCGCACAGCCGCTGGCGTAGTAGCTAAACGAAATAAAATCGACAGAAGCATTAGCGATGGTTTCCAAGTCTCCTTCTTCCATCACAACTTCAATCTCGTTTTCGCGGAAATAACGCAGCATATAGCCAGGGTACTTACCACGAGTTTGCACATCGCCAAAGAACAGCCATTTGTTGTTTTCGTGCATAGCGGCAATGACATCATCCGGATTACACGTGTAAGGGTAGTTTAATGCCCCTAATAGCATATTGCCTATTTTGCCATCTGGAATAATGCGCTTACATGTCTGTACCGCTTTGGCATTGGCGACCAGTTGATGGTGGATCGCTTGGTAGATCTCTTGCTCTGTTGCCCCTTCTTGCAAACCAACACCAGTGAAAGGGGCGTGCAAAGACATGTTGATCTCGTTGAACGTCAGCCAAAGTTTCACTTTGTTTTTGTAGCGTTCAAATACTGTTGTTACGTAGCGCTCAAACAGTTCAATTAACTTGCGGTCACCCCAACCGCCGTAGTTTTCTACCAAGGCGTAAGGCATTTCGTAATGCGATAGGGTGACAAATGGTGTCATGTTGTATTTTGCCAATTCATCGAAAATACGGTCATAGTAGGCAAGGCCAGCTTCGTTCGGCTCAGCATCATCGCCATTAGGGTAGATGCGTGTCCAGGCAATAGAGAGTCTTAAGCAGTTAAAACCCATCTCATCAAACAAGGCAATGTCTTCTGGATAGCGATTGTAAAAGTCGATAGCAATATCTTTGATACCCGGAGTGCGTGCCTCGCGAGTTTGGTGTGGGCTCAGAATACCAGAAGGCAACATATCTGACGTTGATAGTCCCTTACCATCGAGTGTGAATGAGCCTTCAACTTGGTTTGCGGCAATCGCGCCACCCCAAAGAAAATTGTCAGGAAATTGCGTCATAGAAGCCTCTAAATTGATGAGATTAGATGGCGAGCATAGTGAATGCGCGCTTGTTCAATATAGACCTAGTATCCGGCTTAAACAGGAAGATAAAAAGAGCTGGATTTGGTTTATAAATTTCCCCAAAAGTAAGCTCTCCTGCTTTGATGAGGTGTTATTGGTGTTTTTTAGTTATTATAAGGAAATTATAGTTTCAATAACTTCCCTATATTCTAATCTTATGAAAGATGAACGAGCACTGCATTACTACGAGAGGCTACTTAGTCTTGGTACTAAGCAATTGGCCTCCAAAGGCTCAGTCGCCAAAAATGAGTATCACCTGCCGTTATCTGCTGTGGCAGAAGTTTTATTTACGACAACACGGCACGCGAGAACCGTTTTGCAAGCACTCCAACAGCGAGGATGGCTAACTTGGACACCTAAAGTTGGCAGAAACCAGCGTTCGCATCTCATATTACACTTTGACCCCAAAGCCCTTCGCCAGTTATTGGGACGAGAACTGATTGAACAAGGTTATTACGAATCAGCATTCTCCATGCTGCATGGCGATCAAGAGCAGTTCTCACAGCTGTTGCAACAAACCTCTGGAACTATGGTTCGGGAAGGGCAGCTTCATATTCAGCTTACTTATCAGCGTGCGTTTCAACCTATCTTGCCTCATAAACCGCTAAGAAATAGTGAGCGTTTTTTGGTTCGCCAGGTTTATTCATGCTTGACGGCTTGCGACTATGAAGGGAAGGTAACGCCACAGCTTGCTCACCATTGGACGGCCAACGAAGATTATACTCAATGGCGCTTTTATTTAAGGCCAAGATTAGAGTTTCACTCAGGTTTAGCGCTCACCCCTGCAACTGTTGCTCAGCTGTTTTTAAAGCTCAAATCGTTACCTGAATATGACTCAGAACTGGCTCATGTGAGGGCGGTAAACTACGGACATCAAACGGTTACTTTTGAGTTAGGTCGCCCAGACTGCGGGTTTGATGCCTTGATATCGGATTTACGCTATTCGATTCAGCCGCAAACGCAACTTGA
Source organism: Vibrio wakamikoensis (assembly GCF_050337275.1). Taxonomy (NCBI): domain Bacteria; kingdom Pseudomonadati; phylum Pseudomonadota; class Gammaproteobacteria; order Vibrionales; family Vibrionaceae; genus Vibrio; species Vibrio wakamikoensis. The sequence goes on from NZ_JAKJST010000014.1 coordinate 51,918, forward strand.
TGGTTTGACGGAGAGAGTAGTGGATGGATGTGGTGCATTTCGAGTCATCGAACATTCAGATGAGCGGTTGCGGTTGGAAGCCAATGATCGGTTTTTCGATCTTCCCGCACTAACCGATACGGTTACGATTTGGCAGCTTGATAAAACCTCAACTGAACGGATAGAGCTTGAACACCCTCAATCGGAAGGGGGCTCAACACCAAGTGACACGCCTGATGAGTACGGGCAAACTCAAACCCGTATCGAGAACGGATGTCTGTATTTGCTGATGAATGCCAACAGTTCTTCACTCCCTTTAAACGCCTTGCAACGAGCCTACCTTTTCAGTGTTCTCTCCCCATACTTGATATTAGAGAACCCTGATCTCACCCCACTCTCAAGAGCCTCGATTCCTGCTTTTAACATTTTGCCAAGCTGGACCAAAATTAAACGACGTGTTGCGGATAGAGTCACTCTCCCAGAGAGACTAACCATAGCCGTGTACGATCACCAAGTAATACTAGACTGCGCTAATGGCATCAAAGCTCAGTTAGCCTTGTTAGGCGTTGAGTGCCAAATCAATGTATATACGCTTGAGACGCTGCACAGTAAAGCGAGCGAAGGAAAACTCTCAGAAGACATCACTATTGCCAGCTTTATTGTCGATGACAACCTTCCTGTATCTGTATTCCGCTGGCTTTGCTCTGATGCTGTATTAAGGCAAGGGCTTGATGCTCCTGTCTTAAAATGGCTGGATACCCAAATAACTGAAATCAGAGAGCAGCAAAGTCCACGTAACTATATTAAGGAACTAGAGTCTGTTGCTACGAATTTACTGATAGAAAACAGACTTCTACCACTGTTTCACCACAGACAAACACTGCGCTGGGGTAGTGTCTTACAAGGCGTGAGAATCACCGATTGGTCCTGGCCTGATTTTAGGAGTGTTTGGACGGATGAATCAAATGACATTGAAACGACATAAACCAGCCGATTCCTGAACATAAGAAATAGCGATGAAAAGCCCCAGCTATAGTGCTGGGGCTTTTCATTTATCATGTCATAAAGACTGAGGACTTATTTAAGAGGATCATTGTCTGGCAGTACGCTATGGAGCCAAAGTGCCAGTCGTTTTTTGATGTTTTGCCCATCTACTTTATCTTCTGGAAGCGGGACGATTTGGCGAACTTCCACTAAGAAGAGATACAGCGCCCTGGCTTTCATTGATTGACTCGCAGAAGGATCATGAATCGGGTAACCCTGCATTGCCGCCATTTTACACCCTACCTCAAGTGCCTTTTTAAACAACTTGTCTTCGTTTTCTAATTTCGCTGTCTTTGACATACATCGCCTAGATTGATCTATGGGTGAGATTAAACCCTAGCAGTTAAGAGTCGCGTTCGCCGTTAAGTCATTCACTTTTTGATAGAAATGACGTTACTGTTTGTAAAAACTCGAGGTATGTCGTGCAGGGGAAGAGAAAAATGAAAAGCCTCGCAGATACGAGGCTAGATAGGTTTAGTGACCCTTAATTTGATCTTTGATTGTCTTCTTAAGGTTTTGCATGAACTCTTTGAAATGAGGCATGAAATCTGCGAACAATGGGTGCTTTCTGTCTTGCATCATCATTGGCCCAAGCAGACGAATGCTTAGTCCTAGGCGCGTTGCGGACTGCTCATCGAGGCTGCTACCTTGCTTCATTTTCTCAATGATTTCGAACATGTCCTCACGATCTTCGATCTCGAACGTCAGCGTTTGAAGTTCACGATCTGCTTTGGTGTTTACTTCTTCGATAGTAATACGGTATTGATTGTGTTTACTGTTCATAGGGTTCTCCAAAAAAACGGTTACTGAATTAGCTTTTAAGAAACTTTTCAATCTTAGGTTTTATAGTCATCGACATAACAATCATGATTGTTAAGCCGATTGGGAGTGCGGCAATAAAGCCGTTAAACCATCCATTGGTAAAATCTGAAGCATCAGAAAATCCAACGGTGTTTGCTGCGGTTATAAACGCCAAAAGGGACTCCATAACCACGGCCATAATTAGACCTGTCACTAAGTTGCGAACATGTTCACCTTTCTCTGGAAGGAGTTTGCTTACGACTTTGGTCATCAGCGCCATCATTCCCATGCCGAGGGGCATCATTACTGTGGCGGCAAGAGCAAATGAAGAGAGCCACTGCTGAATAAATGTGTCGCCGAATCCGACGTTCATATACGTCATTACTGCAGTGAGCGAACCTCCGATTAGGCTCATCATGCTCACCAAAACGAGAACTTTTAGAAGGACAGGCGTTTTCTTGGTGGTCTCTAGAGAGGCGTTTGACTCCAATGGATTCAGTGTTGCTTGTGTCGTCATTTCGATTCCCCAGTCTTGAAATAAGTTCGATTTAAGTTGATAATGTCAACTATAAGTTCAATGGTTGATATTGTCAACTATATTTTAGAAAGGATCGGTCATGTCTGAAAACACGTCTTTAGAATCTGTCTTTCGTTTGGTTCACTCGCTTAAGCGCCAGATGGCCGAGCAGATAGAAAGTCTCGACTACGATATTGCTCCCATGCATATGCGAGTCATGAAGATCATCACCAAAAAATCACCTTGTACGTCTATCGATGTTGCGCATTATTTAAACAGGGATAAGGCGCAGGTGACTCGGTTGATCAATACGCTAATAGCACAGTCTCTATTGGTTAAAGCGCCCAATCCAAGTGATAAGCGAAGTCATTTTTTGGAGCTTACAGAAGCTGGGCAGAAGGTCATGGCCTGTTTGGCAGATATTGATAAACAGGTACTTGCGGCTATGGCTCAGGGGCTGAGCGAAGAAGAACTGGATAGCTTTAATGCCACCGCAGAGAAAATGGCGAAAAACCTCGAATCGAGCGAGTAAAATAAAGGCTCGAGCAGAAACCATCTAGTGTACTGTAAGCTTTGTACATGCTAAGTCAGTTGATGTCGGTGGCGATCACGGAATGAGTATTAATATCGCCCCGTTTCATTGGCTCTACTATGCTTTTGGTGTAACAGCTCTAAAAGCGATAAGGAGAATGACATGGACTGCAGCTCACTAGCCATCACAATGGATATAAACGGTAGTAAACTGGTTCTTGCCTGGGGACCTAACCAAACGACAGCTCAATGCATCAAGGACTATCACAACATCCAGGCTGACCTAAGTGCACAATCGTATATGCTTTCGGTAAATGACCATAAAAACGCGTCACTCGAAAAACCGATCAGCGCTGAAAAAGCCAGTTCGTTAATGGATCAATGGCAAGCCATCCAAAATGGTATTGATCAGGATTTGGATGTGCATTGGTAGATTCACGCCGATTAGTGCTAAGCCAAAGCGATTGCTTTGGTTTTTTTGTTCGCCTTTACTTCTAAGCTTTTGTTTTCTGTTCTCTTTATTCTATCTAAATTAGACGGTTATCACACAATCCTAGCTATACCTTGCAGTGTTAATCTTGATATCGTGATAGCCAAGCCGTTACTTTAGATGTCTAAGAGTAGTTATTTAAAAATGGATAATTAGGTATGGATAACCACGCAGAAAAATGGAAACGCTACTACGAAAAATCGCTCGCCAAACCTCATGCTAAGCGCACGGAGTTCGCGTTATCTCTGAATGAATCTGGACTTCAGATTGCGGTAGATTGTGGGTGCGGTACGGGTAGTGATATCGGCTATTTGTCTTCGCAGGGTTATCGAGTCTTCGGGTTCGATATTAATGCAGAAGCTGTCGCCATTTGTCGTGACCGATTTTCAGACGATAAGTTGGTTGAGGTATCACAAGATACCTTTGAGAATTTTTCCTACCCGAATGCTGGCGTTGTTATCGCAGGCGCGAGTCTGTTTTTTGCTAACCCCGCAGAGTTTAAACAAACATGGCAGCGTATCAGCGACTCTATTGCTGAAGGCGGCATTTTTGTGGGCGACTTTTTGGGGCAGAGTGACAGCTGGGCGTCTGAGTATCCTTCACAAACCACCCCCCTTACACAACTGGAAGTAGAATCCCTGTTTGAAGACTTTGATGTGATTCGATTTCACGAGCGGAATGAGCCAGGTATAACGGCGATTGGGATTGAGAAACATTGGCATATCTATTCGGTGATAGCAGTTAAGCGTGGTTAGAATAGAGGGCTCGATGGAAAAATTTGAATTATTGAAAGCCTTGGGCGCTGGCGACTTTCAGCACCTTAACGGTAGTTTAGAAGCGCATCTAAAGGGAACGGCTGATTTATTACAACAATGGCACTCAAGGGACGTGTTGGTTGATGCAGGTTTGTTTCATGCTGCGTACGGAACCGCAGGTTTTGATGACAACATGGTGTCATTGAGCCAGCGCCATGAGATTTCGGGTGTGATAGGGGATGAAGCAGAGTCTTTAGTTTACCTCTATTGTAGCTGTCACAGGGAAGAGGTTTTCGCGCAGTTCGGGCATAAAAAATCGATTCTGTTTCGAGACCGCTATACGGATGCGCAATTTGCGCTAACGGATAAGCAAGCCGCCGATTTTTGTGAGCTCACGGTAGCCAATGAACTAGAGCTTGTCTTGGCTGACGCATCATTTAGAGCTAAATATGGCGCTGAGTTATTCGAGCTGTTTCTTCGAATGGACAATTATTTAAGTGATTCCGCTCAGAGTGCTTATCGAGATGCTCTAGCAGAGTTTGATTAAGGTTTGCTTCTCTTGGAGTCCCTCAACCTGTATAAAATCTTCAAAGACCCGAGAATAAGGACGTTATGTTTAAACTTGATATCGATGACACGCTTTCACTAGCTTTGGTTCAACCTAGCTTTGCTGTTGATTACCTTGCGATTGTTTCACGAGACAGAGATTATCTTGCTCAGTGGTTGGTGTGGCCAGAGCATGGCAAGAACCAAGAGTTTTTCGCGCGCTTTATTGAGCAATCTTTACATGACTATGCGCTTGGTAAGTCGATGACTTGCGGAATCGTCTTTAAAGGTGAACTAGTGGGAAATATAAGCTTTAACACCATCAATCACTCACTGAAAAAAGTAGAAATAGGGTATTGGCTATCGCGGCCTCAGCAAGGCAAGGGTATTGTGACCAAAGCTGTGGCGAAAATGATAGAGATAGCCTTTACCCAGCTCAATATGGAAAAAGCACAAATCTCAGCAGCGGAACAAAATAGCCCAAGCCGCCGCGTATGTGAGCGGCTTGGATTTACTCTTGAAGGGATTATCACTCGAGCTGAAAATCTTAATGGGCGAGTGGTGGATCATGCCATTTATGGTTTATCCCGAGAGATATGGAGCGAGCAAAGTCGCTAGCTCGCAAGGTGTTTAAGCTGTAAGTCCACTAAGCGTCGATAAAGTTCACAGGTTTGCAGCAGCGCATGATGATTACCTTTGTCGACTAAACGGCCGTGATCCAATACAGCGATTTGATCCGCGTGCTGAATCGTAGAAAGTCGATGCGCGATGATGATGGTTGTTCTGCCTTGCATGAGTTCCTCTAGTGCTTGCTGAACATGGTGTTCGCTTTCACTATCAAGAGCGCTGGTGGCTTCATCGAGTAACAAGATCTTAGGATCTTTAAGTATCGCTCTCGCAATGGCAATGCGTTGTCGCTGACCGCCAGAGAGTCGCACGCCTCGCTCTCCCAGAAAGCTTTGATACCCTTCAGGTAAATTCATAATAAAATCGTGAGCGTGGGCTTTCTTCGCCGCTTCAATCACTTCAGCATCACTGGCGTTCGGATTGCCGTAGCGAATATTGTGGAACACGTCATTACTGAAAAGAGCAGGCTGCTGAGGAACCAATGCCATTTGCTTGCGAAGTTCATGAGGATCAAAGCGTCGAATATCGATGCCACCTAAGGTGATTTGCCCTGCTTCAGGATCGTAAAACCGCTGCATCAGCTCAAACAAGGTGGTTTTTCCGGCGCCAGAAGGCCCCACCAATGCCAAAACCTTGCCTTCTTCGGCGACCAAATCCAGTGATTCCACCGCTGCCAGTGTAGGTCTAGATGGATAGTGGAACATCACATTGTGAAATACGACTTCTGGCTTTAGTTTGTTTGGTGAGAGTATATCACTTGCTGGGGCGGTAATATGGCTTTCGACTTGTAAAATCTCGACCAATCTTTCCGTGGCTCCCGCTGCACGTTGCAGCTCGCCCATGACTTCCGAAATGGTGGCAAGGGATGAAGCTACCATGATGGCATAAAACACAAAAGCACCGAGATCGCCTGCCGACATCACACCGTTAATCACATCGCTGCCGCCTACCCAAAGCATGCCGGCGATAGCACTAAACACGATCACAATCACGCCCGAGATTAAGATTGCGCGCTGTTTAACTCGGCGGCGACCGATATCATAAGCCCGTTCTACTTCACTGGAAAACGAGGCGCGCTCTTGCGCTTCAAAGCTGTAACTTTGAACCGTCTTGATATGTTCAATGGCCTCTCCTGCATAGCTACCCACATCCGCCATTGAATCTTGGCTTTGCCTAGATAGTGCTCTTACGCGCCTGCCATAAAACAAAATAGGCACTAGAATGAATGGCACAGAGGCAAGCACAATGAGGGTGAGCTTAACGTTGGTCGCAAATAGCATGATGATGGCACCCACGCACATCAAGGCACTGCGCATTGCCATTGAGAATGATGAGCCAATAATGCTTTGCAGTAGCGTTGTGTCTGTGGTGATACGAGACATGATGTCACCGCTGCCATTGGTTTCAAAGTAACTCGGATGCAGCGTAATCACATGGTCGAACACGGCTTGACGAATGTCGGCGCTGACACGCTCACCAACAGAAGAGACTAAGTAGAAACGGAAAAACGTGCCGATAGAGATACACAACGTGATGAGGAGAATGAACTGTATCGCGCTCTGTAGATCAGCCAGTGACTGCTGAGTAAAACCTTGGTCAATGAGAATGCGTACGCCGTGGCCAACCGAGAGGGTCAATCCAGCCGTGACAATAAGAGCCAGCAGTGCGGCGAACACTTTCATTCGGTAAGGATGGATAAAGGCCAAAAGCTCAACTAAAATCCCCAAGTTTCTGCGTTGTTGTTTTGATTGGGAGGGTATTTGCATGGTTTAGACCTTTTATTGAAATAAGTTTGGGCATAACATTTTGTAAATTATAGATACTTCAGTAACCTTCACTTCGATCTACGGTCACGTTTTTATATAATTTTCAGTGACGCTGTCACTTCATGCTATTGCCAGTGGTCATTTACAAACTGGTGCTTTTGTAAAACACTGACCAGCTCGCTAAGTACTGGCCCGTTGGCATGACGTCGAGAGACTAAGCAGCCGACTGTAGTAACCCAGCCGCTTTTTTCATGTGCGACAGGAAGGGCAACCATGCGTTGTTCTTGTATGGGTTGTTTTACCAACATTTCAGGTAAGTTTGACCAGCCGATACCCTGCAATACCATATCGACTAAGTTCTGATGAGTGTTCGCGTACCAAACATTGGTACTTATTCCATAGGTAAACCACAGTTCTTGTTTGTCAGAGCTACGATGTACACATTGGCGATACGCTTTGAGATCCGAGTCTTTAACGATGGTAAGTGTCGCGAGGGCGTGATCTGGTGCGACAACGGTCAGAAAACGAGCTTGCCCCATGACAAAAAAATCCATATCGACACGCAGTTCTCCATCGGCATATACAATGCCTATTTGCGCCACCTCTTCTCTCACCAATTTTTCAACATCAAATGTAGAAGCGGTGATGATTTCAAAGTTGGTGATGGGGTACTGGGTGGCAAGCGGTGTAAGAATCGACAATAAAGCAGAGCTCATCAGGCTTTCGTCCACGGCGATGACGAGTTCGTGCTCATAATCATTAGCCAGTGAATCTATTTTCTGATCGAAATACTGCTGCTGATGAAGAATAGACCGAGCAATGGGCAGTAAAGCTTCACCACTCTCCGTCAACTCTGGCGTGTTTTTCTCGCGGCTGAATAAGGTTTGATTGATGGCAATTTCAAGATTTGATATTGCTTGGCTTACGCCAGATTGGGCGCGATTGAGTTTGCGCGCAGCGGCCGAAAACGAGCCGTACTCACAGACTGCGACAAAAACCTTGAGTTGTTCGAAACTGTACATCGGCAATCCTTAGTCACAAAACAGCGCCCAAGGTATCACGAACTGTGATGGTTGTTAACTTTCTATCTATTGCTGGGTGAGGATAATCAGAGGCGAACTATCAACAAACCAAATAAAAACCAGTGAGGAGTTAACAATGGGAGTGCTTGAGAGAGTCTTTCATTCAGTATTGTTTGAAGTATTAGCCGTGAGCCTATCAATCGCGGGATTAGCAGTATTTACCGACCATGACGTGGCGAGACTGTCAGGAACAATGATAGTCATAGCGACAATGGCAATGTGTTGGAATTATCTCTTCAATCTGATTTTCGATTATTTTGTCAAAGGTGAGCGAGTAGAACGAACTGTGATGGTTCGCGTGGTTCACGTGCTACTGTTCGAAGCGGGACTCTTGTTGGCAACGGTGCCTGTAATGGCAGTGATGCTTGGCGTGAACTTATGGCAAGCCTTTATTATGGATATCGGCGTGACGATCTTCGTGACCGTTTATGCGTTTGTCTACAACCTGACTTACGACCATGTTCGAGTTTGGGTGGTGAGCCAGCGTCAAGCAGCGGTGTAATAGGGATTGACCTAATAAAAACAATTAAAAAGGGCAGACGTTAACGTCTGCCCTTGTTTATTTGCAACTTACCACTGTCGATTTTAGAGCCTAAACCTGCTTGAAGTTTAGGTGATGCAGGGTAAGTCCAGGCTTAACAAAAGACACGTCCAATTCATACCAGCCGGTTTGCAGCTCGACAATGAGGCCTTCAACGTCGACAGGCTTGCCTTCTGTGCCATTCGTAGACAATGACATACTGTAGTTGCCATTGAGGTGCAAACTACAGGATGATTGAGCGAGCTCATTACGGTCATAACTGGCATTCATACTGACTTGGTATTGACCAGCCTTGGTGACGTGAAGAACGATATTGGTATCATTCTTGGTCTCGAGTGCGACCGCTCCATCAATGGTGTGTACAGAGCCTTCTGGCTGCTCGTCACACGCGTTGAACGGTTTAATAGGGTTATAGCGAACTAATGGACGTTGCATCGCCGGGGTACTTAAAATAAATCGGCAGATGTTCATGGCGCTTCGCTGCAACTCGCCAAGAGTCAGTTGACCCGCCTCCATTGCGCTAAGTGTGTCATCATCCATCGCGTTGCGCTCGGCACCATCATTGTCGACCACCATATACAGGTCGTTCTGAGCACGAACCATGTAGGAGGTATAGGTTTTAGACTCTTCACCTCCGGTGACTGGGTGGTTCATTTTTGCCCACCAGTCAGACATGACAATGCCATCAAATCCCCATTCGCCGCGAAGAAGGGTGGTATTAAGATCATAATGTGATGCGCCCCAATGCCCATTAATTGGGTTGTAAGAGGTCATTATCGTCGTTGCGCCACCTTTTTTCACCGCAATCTCAAATGGCTTAATGTGGACTTCACGAAGAGCACGTTCAGACATGACGGCGTCGACGAAGAAACGCGAGGTTTCCTGATCGTTGGCCGCAAAGTGCTTAATTGTGCCTGATACGCCAGCGCTCTTAAGGCCACTAACTTGTGCTGCTGCCATTGAGCCCGTTAGTAGTGGATCCTCAGAGAAGTACTCGAAGTTACGGCCATTAAGTGGATGGCGATGAATATTAATACCTGGACCAAGTAATGTATCAATTTGGTAGCTCTGCAGTTCACCACCAACGAGATAGAATAGGTGCTCATTAAGCTCGGTGTTCCAAGTGCAACCGAGTAGTGTACCAATAGGCACCTGTGTCGCTTTATGGCCGCTGTCCATGCGAATACCCGACGGGCCATCCGCTGCGGCGGCAACAGGAATACCAAGATCAAACAAGGCATCGCTCACTCCACCAAATGCCGCTGCGGTGCCTGGAGTCACTTTGGGACTGCACATACCCTCGCCGCGTACGATAGTTGCAAGCATGGATGGACTGAACTGAGCAACAAAGTCTGTCAGTGAGGCTTTGCCGTTTGCCACATGCTGCAATTTAATCCCTTTATCACCGGTAAGCTCAATGCTCTCGGGCAGGCGAGACTCAATGCGCGCTTGCATATCGACGTTTCGAGTTGGCACTGATTCGTGCTCAATAGAGAAACGACCATCTTGTGAACTTTGGACAGGCTTAATGCGGAGGAATGACTCAACAGGCGCTGCCGATTCAGAGAGTTGCTCAATAACTTGTAGCGTATCTACGTTGAATGGCGCATCGACTAATGTCGCTTCTCTAACACTACCGCCGAGATAGAAATCATAGCGACCGGCTTCGAGAACATAGCAAGACTTATGACCAGTAACACCGGAGTCATCATAAGACGCTAGCACCTCGAGTGGTACGACGATACGAACCAGTTCAGACTCGTTTGGCGAAAGCATGCGGGTTTTACCAAAACTTGCAAGGCTACGGGCAGGTTTGCCAAGCTTGCCTTGCGGCGCTTCAACATACAACTGCACAACTTCTTTGCCACTGTATTGATTGCCAGTGTTGGTCACTTCAATGTGAAAGTGTACGGCACGTGTGTTGCCGCGGCCTTCGATAGAGTGTGCAATGAGTTTGCGTTTAAACTGGGTGTAGCTCAAACCTTCACCAAACGCATAACGAACCGCTTCGGGTTTGAAAGTGGCGAAGTAGCGATAACCTGAGTAAATATCTTCTTGGTAGAGGTTTTTGTCTTTGTTGCCAAAGTTAGCATGAGAAGGGTAATCACTAAGCTCAAAAGCGATGGTGTCCGCTAGCTTTCCGCTTGGCGATAGGTCGCCCGAAAGAACATCAGCAAGTGCGTGACCACCTTCCATCCCTGCCGCCCAGCTATATAGAACAGCTTTAATGGATTCTGGTTTGGTGACGGACTCCATCCAAGACATATCAACAATATTGGTCACATTGAGGATCACCACTACTGAGTTGAACTGTTCACAAACTTGGCAAAGCATTTGGTATTCAATATCGGTGAGTCGGTAGCTGCCTGCCTCGTCTGAGTTATCTTGGTCTTCACCTGCTGTGCGGCCGATAAAAACGAGAGCATGATCACTTTGCTGGCTCGCACGTTCAATCGTCTCTTTATCGAGTGGCATTTCCTGTTGGAACCAAGGTTCGGCCGCCCAGCCGCCACCGCCATCATCAAACGGGTGCTGATCCAGCCAACTTTGGTAAGCGCTAACCAATTCTTGGTTCACTTCGATACTTGGGTGAGAATTGAGCCCTTCTAGTGCATTGACAGAGTAGGGAACGTTTACTGCACCGCCAGAGCCTGTACCGCTGCGAACAGTATCAATTTGGCAACGGCCGAAAAGCGATACACGACTGCGTGTGTGCAGTGGGAGAGTGTTGTCGATGTTTTCCAATAAAACAATGCCTTCAGCAGCGGCTTGGCGGCTGACGGGCGCAAGGGCTTGCCTTGCTAATTCAATGTTTGTGAAGGGCATAATTGGGTTCCAGTTCCTGTTATTTTCTATCGTTTTTGGGAGCTTAGATTACTAAGATTTAGATAAATGGGTTGTTCAGTTCAAGTCGTTCACGCTGCTCAATTTTCAAGGTGCTCTCGATGTCTGAAAAGTATTGTTGATAGAGCGCTTCATAGTCGCCCGTTTCAAGCACAATTTCACAGCCAAGCTGGAGACGTGCAGCAAGCTCTGGGTTGTCTGCATTTACGTAGAACACTAAAGGGAAGGGGTACTCGATCATCACTCCGCCGACTAGGCTTACTGGATATTGATTGGCAACACGGCTTTCAAACACTTCAAGTGCTTCATTTGCGCCGAAACAGACAAAGTCGAACTCTCCGTCGGTTAAGCGCTTAAACAAACCATCAAAGTTGCCGCGTTCTACAACAGTAAAGCCGTTGCTTCGAAATAGCTCGGCATCAACCCATGTCTCGGGTACGCCAACGCTTTTATTTTTAATGGCCTCTACCGATGAGAACTCATTAAGCTTATCATCTCGCGCAAATAAAATGCGCTGCCCCAAAAGCTGTTTTGTAACAGACAGTGCAAGCTCGATAAAGCGTTTACCGGCAAATTTAGCATTGCCTTTTACTGTGACGAGTACATCGCTACCGTTGTCGAGAACAGCGCCTTCATCTTTAGCTGAAGGCAAGTCGGTGCGATCGTCAATGATACTGACGTCGCCATGGCTCTCAGCGGTAACAGAAAGCAGTAGATTGAGCACATCAAGCTCAAATTGTTGACGATACGCAGACTTGTTTCCGTTCCAAAAACGTACCGAATTAATCGTTGTCACATTGATCACCAAAAAGTAAGCGGTTTCTTTTTGGATAATATCAGTTTGGAAAAATGGTGGTAGTGAGCAGATCACATAACGGATTAATAGTTTGGTTTGGTATTATAAGTTACTGTTATTAAGATAATAATGAATCATTATGAGCTTAAAATTCACTCACTTATGCATGGCGTTTGCTAGCGATAATGTCGTGAGTCGCATGTTAATCTGAGTTACAAAGTTGCTGAGATCACATTTCTCGAAAGAGACATTTTAAAGAGCTTGAGATGAGCTAATTGATTGAATTTTAAGAGTAATATCTTTGAGTTTTATGCGGTTAATTATTAATCTTTGAATTTAACCTATTGTTTTTAAATGATTTTATTTATTGTGATCGGCACGGGCTTTTTGGGGGACGTTTTTGTTATCGAGCAATGGATTGCTTAGCATCTTAAGAAAGCGCTTTCATGAAGTGTTACCCCCGAACTGATTCAGTTCCACTTAAATTGAAAATCGCTCGACCCAAAAACAAAACTAAAGGACAAAGTGATGCAAAAGAAAACATTTATCGCCTCAGTGATTTGTGGTGCATTGTTTGCTGGTAGTGCAGTGACTGCACAAGCGGAAGAGATTAAGCAAGGGGGCACACTAACGGTGCCAATCATCAACACTGGTTTCGTTGATAACTTTAACCCATACACAGTGAAAGACATTTATAACGGTACGATGTTTGAACCGTTGATGGTCTTCAACAACATGACTGGTGAAACGCACTGGCGTTTGGCTGAGTCTGCTGACTATTCTGATGATCTAAAAACCATCACTATCAAACTACGTGACGGTCTTAAATGGTCGGACGGCAGCCCTCTAACGGCTGAAGACGTGGCATTTAGTTTCGAGATGACTAAGAAAGCGCCAGCATTCGACCTTAAAGGTATTTGGTCTGGCGGTAACCTACAAGGTATCGACGTTGTTGATGCTCGTACGATTAAGCTTAACCTAACAGAAGCCGACTCTACATTCCTATGGAACCTTGCGGACTACCATATTGTTCCTAAGAAAGTATGGAGCAAAGCTGAAGACTTAACGACCTTTACCAACCCAAATCCAATTGGCAGCGGTCCAATGACGACGGTGAAGTATCTTAAGCCTCAACAAATGGAGCTTTGCCGCAACGAGAACTACTACCTAGATAACCGTCCTTACCTAGATTGTATGACGTTCCGCTCGTACAACGATAACTCGCAAATTCAACCTGCACTTATCAAAGGCGAAATCGACTGGGGTTCAAACTTCATCGCTGACATCGAAAGCACATTTGTTGAGCAAAACCCTGACAATCACCACTTCTGGTACCCAGCGAATGATGCCATTCACCTTTATGTGAACACAAAAGAAGCGCCATTTGATGACATCCGTGTTCGTCAGGCTCTTTCTATGTCACTTGACCGTGAAATGATCGTTGATATTGCGGCTTACGGTTACCCAACAGTGAACTACAATGCGGGCGGTATTGCTGAGCTTTACAAAGCAAACATCGACCAAGGTGTAACTGACAAGTACCGTAACCTAACGACATACAGCCCAGAAGAAGCGAAAAAGCTACTTGATGCTGCAGGTCTGAAAGACGTGGATGGTGACGGCTACCGTGATATGCCAAACGGCGACAAGTTCACATTTGACATTGAAGTCGTTAACGGTTGGACAGACTGGATTCAAGTGGTTCAAATGGCAACTGAGTTCTTCGATGAAGTTGGCGTAAAAGCGAACGTTAAAACGGTTGACTGGGCGGTTTACGACAAGAACCTAAAAGACAGTAACTACAAGATGTCTATCAACTGGTCGATGGTATCGACTAACCCAATTCTAGCGTATCAAGCTTACTTCTCATCTGCGTATGTAGGTAAGATTTGGCATGCTGGTCACGGTGTAAATAGCCCAGAAATCGATGCGCTAATTAATAGCTTCGGTAAGACGGGTGACAAAGTGAAGCAGCAAGAGATCATCTCTGAACTGCAAGAGTTCACAGCGCAAAACCTACCGTTTATCCCGCTGTTCTCTAATGCGACTTGGTTCCAATACAACACTAAGAAAATTGTTGGTTGGCCAAGTGAAGAAAACCCATACATTCAACCTGTATTTTACGATGGTGGTAAGCGAGTCATTATCCTAAATAACTTGCACCTTAAGTAACTCGTAACATTTGGGGTCTCGTCTGAGGCCCCACATTAAAAGGTATTGCTATGTCGTTTTTAGCTCGCCGTTTTGGCTTTTATTTTACTGCGTTTTTAATCGCAATCTCATTTAACTTTATGTTGCCACGTCTGATGCCAGGTGACCCAGTCGACGCTCTGTTTGCTGCTGCTCAAGGCCGTATGGATCCAGCTCAAATGGATGCTGTTCGTGAAATGTACGGCTTCGTTGATGGCAACGTATTTGTTCAATACATTCACTACATCAAAAGTGTGTTCACTCTTGACCTTGGCCCTTCAGTGTTGATGTTCCCAATCAACGTATCTGAGGTGATTGCTATGGCGCTGCCTTGGACTATGTTCCTAGCGCTTGGCTCACTGATTGTGGCTTTGATCATTGGTGTGAGCATCGGTACCTATGCATCTTACCGCCGCGAAGGGTTGTTTGGTCAGGTCGTACCGCCAGTATTGGCTTTCATCAGTAACTTCCCGTACATCGTAACCGCGCTGCTTTTGTTCTACTTCTTCGGTTTGAAAATGGAGTTGCTACCGCTCGCGTACACTTACGACCCTTCTCTAGAGCCGGGTTGGACTTGGGAGTTCATTGCAAGTGTTGCCAAGCATGCTGTGTTACCTGTGGGCTCAATGGTTGTGGTTGGTATTGCGACTTGGGTGTTCAACATGCGTAACGCGATGATCAACGTGTTAGGTGAAGACTACGTCACTATGGCAGAAGCCAAGGGTCTTAGCAGCTTTAGAGTCATGTATCGCTACGCGGGTCGTAACGCTATCTTGCCAGTTGCAACCGCTATTGCGATGGCGATTGGTTTCTCGTTCGCAGGCTCAATCATGACGGAAGTGGTGTTCAACTACCAAGGTCTTGGCAACATTCTTCTCAAAGGTATCGTTGCTCGTGATTACCCGCTAATCCAAGCCATTCTGCTTATCTTAGTGACCGCAGTACTAACTGCTAACTTTATCGCCGATCTTCTATACGTTTGGCTTGACCCACGAATTTCCAACTAGGCCGTATTATGGAAAAGTTAATTGACGCTCATAAATATGACCGCGAGAGCAAATTAGCGGTGAGAGAATCTGCTTTCTCGTGGAAAAATATCAAATCAAAACTGGGTAAGGTGTACGCCTTTTTCTATGGCAACCCGCCAGCGATTATTGGTGGTTTTCTTCTGACTATCGTTTTAGCTGGTGCTGTTTTTGCTCCCGCATTTGCAACACATGATCCAGAGCGCCGCGTTGCTCGCCCTCATGTGGCACCAAACGCAGAGCATGTGCTTGGTTCTACTCGTAGTGGTCGTGATGTCTACAGCCAGGTGCTTTACGGAGCACGCAAATCACTAACAGTGGCACTGACTGCCGGTGTGATTGCGATGAGTATTGCTGTGCTGGTGGGTGTATCGTCTGGCTATTTTGGTGGCAAGATTGATGAACGCTTAAACTTCTTAACTAACGTATTTTTGGTGTTCCCACAGTTACCGTTATTGATTGTACTCGCAGCATTCTTAGGGCAGGTGGGGTCCCTCGTTATTACCGTGTTGCTCGGTATCACCTCCTGGCCGTGGGGCGCGAGGGTGATACGTTCTCAAACAATGGCAATTCGTAACAAAGAGTTCATTATTTCTGCTGAAGTAATGGGTGAATCAAAAATTCGCATTATTCTGGTAGAGATTCTGCCAAACCTTATCTCAATCGTATTTGGTGGCTTCCTTGGTACCGTTATCTACGCAATGGGTGCAGAAGCCGGTCTTGGTATTCTTGGTCTAGGTGATGCAACGGAAGTGAGCTGGGGCTCAATGCTTTACTGGGCACAAACTTCGTCTTCACTCTACACCGGCGCATGGTGGGAAATGATGGTTCCAGCAATGGCACTGGCAATTACTGGTGGCGCACTGGCACTGATTAACATGTCGATTGACCAAGTGAGTAACCCGAAACTTCGTACTGGCCCACACATCAAACTGTGGCACAAACTGAAAAAAGAAGCAGATAAAAAGAGAGGCCTACGATGAGCGCTTTACTTGAAATCAATAACCTTTGTGTCGATTACGTATCGCCGAATGGCGTCGCTCGCGCGGTAAACAATGTGAGTTTGACCATCAATGAAGGTGAAACGCTAGGTATTGCGGGCGAATCAGGTTGTGGCAAGAGTACGCTAGCGTTTGCTATCTCTCGTTTACACAAAGCACCAGCGCTTATCTCAGAAGGTGAGATCCTGTACAAGGGTACAGATGTACTAAAAATGAACGACCGTAAGCTGCGCCAGTTCCGTTGGAACGACGTATCAGTGGTATTCCAAAGTGCAATGAACTCACTAAACCCGGTGATTACCATTGGTGAGCAGCTGACTGATGTTATCTTGGCACATAAGAAAATTCCGTATAAGCAAGCTCACGAAAAGGCGGTGGAACTGCTGTCTATCGTTGGTATTCACGGTGATCGTATGGGGAGTTTCCCGCACCAGTTAAGTGGTGGCATGCGTCAGCGTGTGGTCATTGCGGTAGCGCTAGCTCTTGAGCCAAAGCTCATCATCATGGATGAACCAACAACAGCGCTAGACGTGGTCGTTGAGCGTGAAATCCTTAACGAACTGTACGATCTAAAAACTAAATTTGGCTTCTCGATCTTGTTCATCAGTCACGATTTGAGCCTTATGGGTGAGATTGCCGACCGTATTGGTGTTATGTACGCAGGCAACTTGATTGAAATGGGTGAAGCTCAGCAAGTATTTGGTGCTCCAGAGCACCCATACACTAAAGGTTTGGTTGCGTCTTTCCCGACCATCCATGGTCCTAAAGAAAGACTGTTTGGTATTCCAGGCAACCCAGTGAACCTGCTTGATATCCCAACAGGTTGTAATTTCCAAGCTCGCTGTGGTGAGTGTTTTGAGAAGTGTCAGAAGGTAGAACCTGCGCTTTCAACGCTAGCGAACGGCCGTCAAGTCTCTTGTCATTTGGTTTAAGGAAGTAATGATGCAAAGTAACGAAGTCATCCTATCGGTAAAAAACTTGGTTAAAGATTTCCCTCTAGGCCAATCGGCTAAATCAAACCTAATGCGAGCGGTAAACGATGTGTCGTTTGAACTTCGTAAAGGTGAAGCGCTGGCGATTGTAGGTGAATCAGGCTCTGGTAAAAGTACTGGTGCACGTATCTTGACTCAAATCTATGACAAGACCGCAGGTGATGTCCACTTTAAAGGTGTGCCACTGAATGAATACATTGAGAACAACGGCCAGTTGGAATATGCACGTCAGGTACAGATGATTTTCCAAGACCCGTTTGGCTCACTCAACCCAGTGCACACGATTTATCACCACATTGCACGTCCGTTGATGATTCACAACCGTGCAGACAAGAAAGCTATCCCACAATTGGTGTATGACTTGCTTGAGCTGGTGGGTCTAACTCCAGTAAAAGAAACCGCAGAGAAGTTCCCTCACGAGCTAAGTGGTGGCCAAAGACAACGTGTTGCGATTGCACGTGCGATTGCCGTTGATCCTGAGGTGATCTTAGCTGATGAGCCGATTTCAATGCTCGATGTATCCGTACGTCTTGGTATCTTGAACCTGATGGCGGATCTAAAAGATAAGCATGGTATCTCGTTCATGTATATCACTCACGATATCGCGACAGCACGTTACTTTGCTGAAAAAACAGCGGTGATGTATGTCGGCCATATGGTGGAGTGGGGCGAGAGTGATAGTGTGACTCAGAATCCTCAGCACCCCTATTCGAAGCTGCTACTGTCTGCAGTACCTGAGGTAGGTAAGGCTGGTCGTCGTGACCTCGCTGTGAAGAAAGGTGAAATCCCGCTTTGGAAACCATCGAGCGTAGGCTGTCCATTTGCGACACGTTGCCCGAACGCGACCGATATATGCACTAAAGAGATGCCTGAGACGACACAGATCTCTGAGCAGCACTTTGTTCGTTGCCACAACATGTAATTTAAAGAATCCCAAAAATTTTGCGCTTAGAAGAAAGCGCTTACAAAATCAGAAGTGACCAATATGACGGAACAATTACAAGCTAATCAAGCGTTTGAAGTACACGGAAAATTTATTACTATCAACGACGAACGTTTTTACCAGATTTCTAACGTCGATCAGATGGCACCGTTTTTTATCAGTGTCGTCTCTGCCAGCAACCATTGGCTATTTATTTCCTCAACAGGAAGCTTATCTGCAGGTCGCATTCGCCCTGAGAACGCGTTATTCCCATATCGTTCAGTTGATCATATTCATGAGAATGCTGACAACACTGGCTCAAAAGCGGTGCTACGCGTTAAAAAAGGCGAGGGCAAACCAGCACTTTGGGAACCGTTCAATCCGCACCATGATGGTCTGTATGATGTGCAGCGTAATCTGTATAAAAACGCAGTTGGCGATAAGGTCATCTTTGAAGAGTTAAACCATACACTAGGTCTGGGCTATCAATATAGCTGGTCTACATCAGACAAGTTTGGCTTCGTTCGTGAAACTCATGTTACTAACTTGGGTGAGAACGCGGTTGAGTTTGACATCATTGATGGTATTCAAAACTTGCTACCTTCAGGTGCACCGCTTCAAGCTCTGCAAACGCGCAGTGCACTGGTAGACGCGTACAAATGGAATGAGCGCATTGAAGATTTGCCAATGGCAACGTACAGCATGTACGCCAAGCTTAGCGACCGTGCTGAGCCAGCAGAATCACTGCGTGCAACAACGGTTTTCGGCATCGCGCCTAACGCTCAGCAAGTGACGCTGAACGCCAAAGATGTAGCGAATTTCCGTAAAGGATTACCGCTAAACGCGGAATCACTGACTCGCGGCGAGCGTGGTGCTTTCCTTATCACTCAGTCCCTGACGCTTTCTGCTGGTGACTGTGAATCTTGGACTATCATCGCGGATATCGATAAGTCACACGCTGACGTTGCTGTTCTGAAAAACCAGCTTGTCCTAGACGATGAAATCTATGCGACTGTCGCCAAAGATGTGAAAGCGAATCGTGATGAGCTCAAGCTACTTATGGCTGGAGCGGATGCATGGCAGTTGACGTCATCGGAAGAAACCGCGGTTCACCACTACGCTAATGTGTTGTTTAACAACATGCGTGGCGGCGTTTTTGTGGATGGTTATAAGCTTGATAGCAGCGATGTGCTGGCAACGTTCACTCGTATCAACAAGAAGGTTGTAGAGAAGCACTCTGCATTGCTGCGCACGCTGCCAGAAAACCTATCGCATCCACAATTGGTGTCTATGGCGAAAGATACCGGTGACCAGCAATTACTGCGTATGGCTTACGAGTATTTACCACTTACATTCGGTCGTCGCCACGGTGATCCAAGCCGCCCATGGAACCATTTTGAAATCAAAGTGCGTGATGAAGAAGGTCAGCGTTTGCTCGCGTACCAAGGTAACTGGCGTGATATTTTCCAAAACTGGGAAGCGATGGCGCTCAGCTATCCAAACTTCATTGGTTCCTTTGTAGCGAAGTTTGTCAACGCATCGACTATTGATGGTTACAACCCTTACCGTATTACTAAAGAGGGTGTCGACTGGGAACTTCTAGATTTAGATGATCCATGGAGCAACATTGGTTACTGGGGTGATCACCAGATCATCTACCTACTTAAGTTCCTTGAATTGGCGGATAAGTATCAAAGCAATGACCTTATCGAATGGTTAAGTGAAGAGACATACAGTTACGCTAACGTACCTTATGAAATTTCTGGTGTAGAGCAGTTGTTTGCTAACCCGAAAGATACCGTCACGTTCAACGAGCAAAAGCAAGCGACAACTGAAGAACTAACGGAAACCATGGGCAGTGATGGTCGCTTAGTGATGAGTGGCAATGGTGAGGTCTACCAAGTTAACCTGCTAGAGAAATTGTTGGTGCCACTACTTTCTAAGCTTAGTAACTTCGTGATCGATGGCGGTATTTGGCTCAATACGCAACGTCCAGAGTGGAATGATGCGAACAACGCGATTGTTGGTAACGGTTTGTCTATGGTGACGCTGTACTACATGCGCCGATACGTAACATTCATGCAAAAGCTTATTTGTCGCGCGCCAATTAACGTTGCGCTATCAAGCGAAGTGGCAACGTGGCTGGCTAAAACCAGTGAAGTGCTATCAGAAGCGGCAGCATCATTGCGTGTTGAGAAAATTACACCTCAGTCACGTAAAGCGCTACTGACTAAGCTTGCAAAAGTAGCAGAAGAATACCGTGTGGGCATTTACGCCAACGGTTTCTCAGGAAAGTCGACGGTTGAGATGACGGAAGTGGAAGAGCTACTTCGCGTGTCCAAGACGCTACTTGACCATACGATTCATAGCAACAAGCGTGAAGACGGCCTGTATAACGCTTACAACATTCTTGATCTACAAGGTGATGGTGCCAATGTTGAGTACTTGTACCCGATGCTTGAAGGTCAAGTTGCTATTCTAAGTGCGGGCATCTTAGATGCGACACAAGCGGTTGATTTGCTAACCAAGCTTTTCGATAGCGAGATGTTCCGTGAAGATCAACTGAGCTTTATGCTCTATCCAGACCGTGACTTAACGGCTTTCTTGAAGAAGAATCACATTACTAAGAACCTCGTGGATAATAGCCCGCTGCTGCAAGCGATGCTAGAGAACGATGACAAGCGTATTGTGAATCAAGATATTGAAAACCGTGTTCACTTCAATGCTGATTTCGAAAATGCAGGTGTACTGGAAGCACGCATCGCACAAGTTGCTGCAGACTATCCACGTTTTGGTCGTCAGGACTGGGAAAAAGTCGCTGATATCTACGAACAGACCTTTAATCACAAAGCGTTTACGGGGCGCTCTGGCACCATGTTTGGCTATGAGGGCTTAGGCTGTATTTACTGGCACATGGTTTCAAAGCTATTGCTAGCGGTTCAAGAGAACTATCAGCAAGCGTGGGTAGAGCTGGGCAATACAGAGAAAACTAAGCAATTGGCTGAGTTTTACTACCGAGTCCGTGAAGGTATCGGTTTCAACAAAACGCCTCTAGTGTATGGTGCGTTCCCAACTGACCCATACTCACACACACCAAAACAAGCCGGTGCACAGCAACCAGGTATGACCGGTCAAGTGAAAGAGGAAGTGATCACTCGCTTCGGTGAGCTAGGGGTTGCAATCACTGATGGTGAGATTCAAATTACTCCGAACCTACTCGATAAGTCTGAGTTCTTAACTGAGCCAGTTGCGTTTGACTACTTCGACCTTAATGGTCAGGAGCATCAAATTGATGTAGAAGTAGGTAGTCTTGCATTCACATTGTGTCAGGTACCATTTGTGTACACATTGAGTGAAGAGCAAAATGAAGTTTCTCTTACGGTAGAGTTAGTTAATGGTCCTAAGATTGAAAAAGTGTCGAATATGATTCCTGAGAATTTGAGCAAACACATTTTCGATCGTAGTGGTCAGGTGAAAGCGGTATACGTGACGATTCCAGCGGAAAAACTGGTTATCTAGAAACAAAACGTAAATAAAAAGGCAGGACAATGAATTGTCCTGCCTTTTTTTATGAATGAATGGGAGAAAAACGTGTTAAGAATTGAGCTAATGGTGCTATGTATTAATGACTAAGTGTATTAGCTACTCAATGTCTTAACTGAACCACGGCTAATAATACTTGGCTCAATGGGTTCGATAGGCTGCGATGCGGTACTCTTACCTTTAACAATGGCCATGACTTTCTTGGCGGCGGCGGTGGCCATTTTTTGAATAGGGAAATCAACTGTGGTGAGACCTGGTGTCATATGTTGACCAAAAGGTACGTTATCGAAACCAATAATTGAAATGTCTTCACCCACTTTGATGCCGCGTTCTAAGCAAAGCGTGTAAGCCGTCATTGCGATGTTATCGTTCATACAGAAAATGGCGGTCAGTGGAATATCGCGATCCAAAAGACGACGAATCGCATCGTGATTGCATTGATTATCAAATCGACCTTCAACGACAGCATTCGGATTATAAGCAACACCATAGTGACTTAGCGCATTGCGATAGCCTTGCAGACGATCGCGACTGTCCACTTTGCTTAACTGACCGCTGATACAACCGATTTGAGTGTGACCTTTTTTAATTAGATATTCAGTGGCGAGAAAGCCGCCTTTTTCGTTATCTAACCAAATACAGCGATCTGCCATTTCTGGAATGTAGCGGTTAATCAGTACCGTCGCTTCATTTTGACGAGAAATCTCAAGTAGCTCACTATCGGAAAGGGTATCGACAGTGAGTACCAAACCGTCAACTTTCTTTGAACGCAGAAAGCGGATTGACTCATGTTCTTCATCGTACTCTTCATGACCACTAGTGATGATCAGATGATAATTCTCTGAACGTACCACTTTCTCAACTTCATGCATCATTGGACCATAGAAAGGACCGTCTAAAGTACCCACGAGCATACCAATACTGCATGAGCGATTTGATGCAAGCGCTTGCGCGAAGGTATTAGGCTGATAGCCCAGTTCTTCCATCGCAGCAAACACTTTTTGCTTGTTGGCTTCTTTTACAGAAGAGTGGCCATTGAGTGTCCTCGACACCGTCGCTTGGGATACTTGGGCAAGTTCTGCGACTTCTTTTATCGTAATCAATTTTCGATCCTATCATTCAATCTTATTGAAATTATTGGAAATTTATTCAATAACACCTTTTAACTATACTACAAATAGACAGGTCATTGGTAATCCGAGCGTGGAACGCATAATCCACGACGGCATTCTGTGATCTGGCTTGCGATTTGTAGGCTTGAAAGCATCATATCGAATTGCTTTCTCACGTTTAGTGATAGACGCCACATTAGCAAAAGAAAGCGCTTTCTTTCTGGTGATGAGCCTCATGTTTTGTTCATTCATTGAAATGGATGCTGTGTACATAGTGTTTGCCTGCTATTAATATGGTTATCAAGCAATGAGGAACAAGCGCTTCAATCGTCACTATTCCTCAAAAATCTCACAAATTATGAAAGCGCTTTCTATGTAGTAAGGGTGGCTTTCAGACGAAGGCACGTGAAAGTGCCGCCATATCAAGTGATAGGCTGAGTGTTGTGTAAGATAGAACTGATCAAACGTAAAAGTGTTAGCTTACTAAAGTAAGCGCTTACATTGAGGTGACGCAAAAAAATGATTATTTCGGCTAAATGCTGGGGGACTCTTGCGGCCAAAAATTTGATTAGTAATAGAAAGAGCAACAATGAATTATTCTCTTCCTTTATCTAAGGGAGAGGTGAAAACTAGAAATAGTGTGAATTCAGGTGGGGGTCTGATTTCATTCTTTTTCTAAATGTCAGTGCTAATTAAATAAAAGCAGTGGTTGCTAATTTATTTTCTTGGTATTTAAAAACGGAAAACAATTTATAATAAATCAGGAGCTGATAATGAAATTATCACAAATTTCGCTTGCTTGCCTAATGGCTGGTCTAAGTGCTGCTAGTTCAAACGTGATCGCCGCTGAAAATACACAAGGTTTCGAATTCCATGGTTATTTCCGTGCAGGTGCATTGTATAGTAAGAACGATGATTTTAAACGTTCAAAATTCCCTGCTACAAAAGAGAAGTTAGGTCGTCTCGGTATCGAATCAGATAACCACTTTGAGCTTGCTCTACAAAAGAACTTTGATACTGCAGACGGTCAAGCTATTCGTATTAAGACTCGTGCTGGTGCAGACAACGCGCAGTCTGAGGGTAAAAACCAATTAGGTACCAACGCGGATGCAGCTAACGGTAGCATTGGTTTGGTTGAAACATTCGTTGAATTTGATGGTGTAACAGAAACGGGCACAATGTGGGGTGGTAAGCGTTTCTATGGTAAAGATAATTACATCTTTATGACAGATTTCTTCTATACCGATATGTCTGGTACTGGTGTAGGCGTAGAAGGCATTGAACTTGGTGGTAACAAATGGGATTTCGCTTATATCGCAAGTGACAATGCGGAAGGTGGTTATTGGGGACTCGATGATAACAACCCAATGCACTCAGCTCATGTTGGTGTTAATTTTGGTTCTTTCGAAGTTCACGCTATGGGTAAATACCTCCCGGATAACTTCGTTGATGACGTAGAATATGCTGACACAGGTATGGAAATTACCGGTATCTACCATTCTGATACTGTATTTGGTTTGTCTGAAAAGGGCTTCACTAAATATATTGCACAAGCAGGTAAAGGCTTAGGCTCTGGTCAGTTGTTGGGCGGTACAATCACAACATATAATGCATGGAAACCAGGCTACGGCGGTGCAGCTGGTCCTGCTAATATGAAGAAAATCGACTCGGGTGACGTATCAACACGTGCGTTAATTTGGGGTGGTTACTTCTTTGAAAACGGCGTGAGTATTTTCCACTCAATTCAAGGTCAATATAACGACCTAGAGAAACGTGGTAAAGATTCTTGGGCATCGGCGATGGTACGTCCAACATTCCCAATTTCTAAGAACTGGTCAATTGCAACAGAAGCGGGCTATCAATACGGTGATTGGTCTGACGCAAATGATGTTGGTGGCAGTGCATATGACTACAAACTGACTATCGCACCAACAGTGACAGTAGGTACAGGCTTTGGTCCTGCTCCAGAAATCCGCTTCCTAGCGACGTACCTTGATGGTTCAAGCCGCGATAAGGCAGACCTGCTAGTAGGTATCCAAGCGGATATGTGGTGGTAATGTAAACCACTGTCTATAGAGGGGACGGATATGTGTATCACGGGGAGAGAGCATATCCGTATTTTTCACAATATTCATGATTTGTATTGTGTTTATGCTAAAGATAAAGGGTTTTGGTTCTCGCTTTATCAAAGCTAGTTTTATGTTGCCACTCTAATTATAGAGTGGCTTTTTTTTGTTTGAACTCTAACTTTCCGACAATATGTCGTGAAAGCGGTTACTTTTTGGTTAAAATAGTTCATACCATGACGTAGCCATAAGCAGTAAGGAGTGTTGCCATGTTACGACAAACCATTCTCGCGATAGTACTCGCGACCACCTTTGGTTGTGCGAAACAAGATCAAATCGTACCAAGTGGTGATGATGTGCTCGGGTATGAGCAACTTGCCTCGTCTCAAGGGTGTTGCCAATCAATGGCAAGCCTCAATTATCAAAATGTCACAGAGCCTGGTTCGTTGGATGTTTTGCTTACCCCTCAGTCTGCAAAAGTAGCACTAAAGACCGGGCGCAGTTTTGCTCAAGGAATAAAACTGCCCAACGCGCTTGGCAACATCGATCTTACCGTGTACTCAGTGATCGACAAACAAGTGTTGGTGCCCACCGTTCTCATCCTCGATAGCGACCATCAAGTTGTTGATGTAATTGACGACAACGTCATTCAGCATCGCGAAAGTTCGCTATTGTACAAATCGGGTTTTATTGGTGAGTATTCGGTTCCAAACCGCTATCCTGATGGGAGAGAGCCAAGCTATTTGGTCGTCGTCACCACAGATAAGGCCATGGCGACGAGCTCAGAGCCAATGCCACCAAGTGAGTTTGCTCTGCAATCAGGACAAGTGTCGGCCAGTGATCCGTTTTATTCCACCAACGAGATACCTCACGCCGCCGTCGGACTTGTGACTCTCGAGCTAGATTATCAACCGACAGGGCCACGTCTCGAAACAGAAGCTCAGCAGCAAGAGCGCCAACAAGTTGCGGAGAAGTATGTTGAGGCAGAACCAGAGGGCGTACTTACTGGGGAAAAAGAACAAGCCTTTAATGCCGCTATTGAGCGTGCCGTCGAGAAAGGACAATTTGAGAAAGCATTAAGGCTATCAAAAGAAGCAGAAGCGCTGGGTTCGCAAAGTGCGGAGAAGGCTTTTGTTGAGGCAATGAAGAAGTATTAGACGTAAGTGACAGAGTAGTTTATTTACTACTCTGTCATTACCTTACTTGCTTGTTAGGGTAGGGCAAGGCGTGTTGCTATATAGGGCATAAACAACCGTTTCAGTGCCCGCCGCTTTATAGAGGCAGACATTCGCTCCGCCTTGTCCAGTTGCCACTCCGGCAGGCTCTAATTGTGCGGCATTCGCTGAAAGGGAAAAGCCCAATGCTAGGGCTGCAATAAGTAGTGCTCTCATAACGCAATCCTGAAGTTAAAGATTCAATGACTCAATTAATGTGATTTAAATCACAACTATCGTACTAAGACTAGCGGCTATCGGCTATTTATCAAGCCTGTGGAACAGGGCTATTTCTCTTTGTATCTGCGGTTAATCCCCCTGTTTTCATCCCCTATAATGATGCTTTTCCAAGTTAAGTTCTCGCTCTGTCAATCTGTTAGGGAAGTTTTTGCAGGATGACTGTGTGACCTTTGTTCAAAATGTGTTCCAGCTATCAAAATTAGGATTTGTGGCGACAAAATAGCCACCTTCTTCTGCAAACTCGGAAAGTTGGGTATAAACTCTAAGGCTATTATATTCAACGTGGTGCACTAAAAGCGTTATTGTATGCTTGATCTGATTTTATCGACTCAACATGAATCCAGCGAAGAACTACTTGGTCTATCTGAGGTATTCGATGCAGTCGATGCCTACATCTTTATTAAAGATGTGGATGGTCATTATCAGTACGTGAATAAAAAAGTGCTCGATACCTTTGGCGTAACCCTTGAGGGTATTAAGGGCAAAACTGATTGGCATTTATTTAGTTTTCGCACCGCAAAAATGATGCGTCTCAATGATAAGCAAGTCGTCGAGAATCGTAAGCCTAGTCAGCAAAAGATTCCTTTTTCAATTGATGATAGTGAGCTTTATCACCTTACCGTGTCATCGCCTATCGTAAAGAACAATCAAGTATTAGGTGTTATCGGTTTTGCTGTTGATGTGTCAAAAGATATGGCCGAGAGACAGGTGCTGTTGGAAGAAGCAAACACTGATGGGCTAACGGGTTGTTTTAATCGCCGCTACTTGCACCTTGCATTGGAAGAAGAGAGAACTAACTACAGGGAATTGGGTGTACCGAGCTCTTTACTGATTATTGATGTCGATCGATTTAAGCCGATTAACGACAAGTATGGTCACTCTATTGGCGATCGAGTCTTGGTTGATGTGGTCGAAGTGATCGATCAGTTTACCCGTTCGGAGGATAAACTGTGCCGTTATGGTGGTGATGAGTTCGTGCTGTTGCTACCAGGCAGTCACGTGCATCAAGCGTATACACTGGCAACTCGATTGTCCCGCAAGATAGATGCGTTGGAGTTTGAAAGCAGCAGTGGAAGTCGATTTAACGTCTCGTGCTCGATCGGTGTTGCCACGCATAGCTCTGATGACAGTAACATTATCGAGCTAGCTGATAAGGCACTCTACAAATCGAAAAAAGGTAATTCAGGCCGAGTACACATGTACTGTCCAGAAACACATAAGATCCAACAAAGTAGTCAATGTGGCGATTAATTCATCGTTTGGCCTCATCACCCTATAGGTTTAACCCAATATTGAAATAACTCCCCCCTCGAACCCTTGAAAACCCCGTCAAATACAGCTATTTATAGATATATACTTAAGAAAATAAGCAAAAAAATACGCTAGCGAAGAAAGGACGCACATTGACGCCCTTTCTTTATTTCGGGGGAAAGGATGACGTTAATAAAACACGCGGTAGTTGCGATGGGAGTAGGGCTGTTTTCATCGGCGGTGATGGCAGCTAATGTGGTTGAGACCACTTCATTGACCGGATTCGGTAGCGCTAAGTATCCAGAAAATTTCAAACACTTTGATTATGTTAACCCTGATGCACCAAAGTACGGCAAAGTTACGTTTGGGCAGATGGGCACTTTCGATAATTTCAACCGCTATGCATCTCGTGGTCAACCTGCCGCTGCGACTGGCGAGTTATACGATCCGTTGATGCTTCCTTCCGGGGATGAGGTCGATGCCTACTACCCACTCATCGCGGAGAAAATCCGTTACTCCGATGATTACTCCTGGCTAGAGATTGATATTAATCCTAAAGCACGTTTTAGTGATGGTGTAGCGATTACTGCCAAAGACGTAGAGTTCACTTTCAACAAATTCATGGCGGAAGGTGTGCCTCAGTACAAGGCGTACTATAAGGATGTCAAAAGCGTTAAAGCTATTGATAAGCTTACAGTAAGAATTGATATGTCGGTTCCCAACAAAGAGAAACTGTTCGGTTTAGCGCAGGGCACCCGAGTTCTACCGGAACACTATTGGAAAGATCGAAACTTCTCCGAGCCCCTCAATGAGCCTCCAGTAGGCAGCAGTGCTTACCAAATTGTCGATTTCAAAATGGGGCAAACCCTTACTTACCAGCTCGACGAGAATTACTGGGCGAAAGATCTCTCGGTTAATGTTGGCCGAAACAACTTTAAAACCATCCAATATGACTATTACCGTGATGACACGGTAATGTTAGAAGCATTCAAAGCGGGTGAGTTTGATTTTAGGCAAGAGTCGAGTGCTAAGTTTTGGGCTAGCTCTTACACAGGCAGTAATTTTGACCGTGGCTATATCAAGAAAGAAGAAATTGAACACCACAAGCCTATGAGCACTCAAGGGTTTGTATTCAACACCGAGCGACCAGCATTTAGTGATTCGAAAGTCCGTGAGGCGTTGAGTTATGCCATGGACTTTGAGTGGATGAATCGCAACATGTTCTATAACCAGTACACGCGAACACGTAGCTATTTCCAAAATACGGATTACGAGGCGAAAGGGTTACCTTCGTCGGAAGAGCTAGAAGTACTGGATAAGTTTAAAGATAAAATTCCAGCGCGTGTATTCACTGACGAATATAATCCTCCTGTAACGGATGGTTCTGGCCGTATTCGTCCACAAATGCGCAAAGCGTTTGCCCTGCTCAAAGAAGCAGGTTGGGAGCTTAAAAATAAGGTGATGACCAATGTTGATACAGGTGAGCCACTGAGTTTTGAGCTTCTGATCTACAACCCGACCACAGAGCGTATCGCGATACCTGTTCAAAAGAACATGCGTGCTATGGGTATCGATATGCGCATACGTACGGTTGACACCACTCAATACCTAAAACGCTGGCGTGACCGTGATTATGACATGGTTTCTTCTAGCTACTCGGCACATCGCTACCCAAGTTCAAACCTAAAAATTGTTTGGAACTCGAATTTTATCGACTCCACCTATAACCAAGCTGGCGTTAAAGACCCAGTTATTGACGCACTCACCGATATGATTGCAGACAGCCAAGACGATCCGGAAAGATTAAAGGTTCTCGGACGGTCATTAGATCGAGTGCTGCAATGGAATTATTACATCATTCCTCAGTGGTACATCAAAAAGTACCGTGTCGCGACTTGGGATAAGTTTGAGCGTCCGGATGTTCTGCCTACTTATGATTTGGGTATAGATACTTGGTGGATTTCAGAGCAGAAGGCACAAATCCTTCCTGAAAAACGTCGATAAGAGGATTGCATGGCGGCCTATATTTTCCGACGCTTGTTGTTGGTGATACCAACACTGTGGGCGATCATAACCATTAATTTTTTCATCATTCAGATCGCCCCTGGCGGGCCTGTCGAACAAGCTTTAGCTCAGATGCAAGGCTTGGATTCTGGCATCATGGAACGATTTAGTGGTGGTGGTACAGAGGTAGAGCTTGATGCGGGGCAGGGTGATGTCGCCACAGGCTACAAGGGTTCACGTGGCCTTGACCCTGAAGTCGTAGAAGCGATTAAGGTTCAGTTTGGTTTCGATAAACCGCTTCACGAACGCTACTTTGATATGCTGAAAAATTACGCCATGTTTAACTTTGGCGATAGCTTGTTCCGCGGTGGTAATGTGATTGATTTGATCAAAGAGCGGCTACCCGTCTCGATATCGCTTGGTCTGTGGAGCACGCTCATTATCTACTTGATCTCCATACCTCTTGGGATCTTGAAGGCGATTCATCATGGCTCTCGGTTTGATATATGGTCGAGTGCCGTGGTGATTGTCGGTTACGCCATTCCCGGCTTTTTGTTTGCCATCATTCTTATTATCTTTTTCGCTAGTGGTAACTATTTCAGTTGGTTCCCGCTGCGTGGCCTAGTATCAAGCAACTTTGACCAGTTAACCTGGTATCAGCAGATCGTCGATTACTTCTGGCATTTAACGCTACCCATCCTTGCAATGGTGATTGGTGGTTTTGCGACGCTTAGTATGCTGACTAAGAACTCATTCCTAGATGAAATCAACAAGCAATATGTGGTGACAGCACGTGCGAAAGGTCTGGATGAAAGCAGCATCCTCTATAAGCACGTGTTCCGCAATGCCATGTTGATTATTATTGCCGGCTTCCCTGGGGCTTTTATTAGCATTTTCTTTACTGGTTCAATGCTGATTGAGGTGATGTTCTCGTTAGAGGGCATTGGTCTGCTTGGTTTTGAATCGACGATTCAGCGTGACTATCCAGTGGTGTTTAGCTCCTTGTACATTATGACGTTATTGGGTCTGATTTTGAGCATTATTTCTGACTTAACTTATACGTGGGTCGATCCTCGTATCGATTTCGAGGCGCGATAAATGGCAATGAATCCCCTTACAAAAGCGCGTTGGCAGCGATTTAAAGCCAATAAACGTGGTTACTGGTCTACATGGATTTTCATGTTGCTGTTTATTCTCAGTCTTTTTGCTGAGTTTATTGCCAATGATAAACCGCTATTGGTGGAGTATGACAATCAATGGTATTACCCGATATTTGAGCAATACGCCGAAACCGAGTTTGGCGGTGAATTTGAAACCGAAGCTGACTATACCGATCCGTATGTCATTGAGCTAATTGAAGAGAAAGGTTATTTGATTTGGCCATTGATCCGCTTTAGCTACGATACCATCAACTACGACATTGTTGCCTCAGTACCATCTGCACCAGATAATGTGAACTGGTTGGGTACCGATGACAAAGGCCGTGATGTACTGGCGCGAGTGATTTACGGTTTTCGTATTTCGGTATTGTTTGGTTTTATTTTAACCATTGTTTCCAGCGTGATTGGCGCTGGCGTTGGTGCCACGCAAGGGTACTACGGTGGCTGGGTTGACCTATTTGGGCAGCGATTTATTGAAGTGTGGTCGGGTATGCCGACGCTGTTCTTGCTTATCATCTTATCCAGCTTCGTGGAGCCCAACTTTTGGTGGCTACTTGGTATTATGGTGCTCTTTAGTTGGATGAGCTTAGTCGGCGTGGTGCGTGCCGAGTTTTTACGCTGTAGAAATTTTGATTATGTGAGAGCAGCTCATGCCATGGGGGTCGACGATAAGCGCATTATGCTGCGACATATGTTACCCAATGCGATGGTGGCTTCATTAACTATGATGCCGTTCATTCTTTCTGGCTCGGTAACCACACTTACCTCGCTCGACTTTTTAGGATTTGGTTTGCCTGCGGGCTCTCCATCATTGGGTGAGCTGCTGGCGCAAGGCAAGGCTAACCTGCAGGCGCCTTGGCTTGGCTTATCCGCATTTGCTGTGTTATCTATGATGCTGACTTTACTGGTTTTTGCTGGCGAAGCGGTGCGCGATGCATTCGACCCACATCAACAAGGCTAGGAGAGGATGATGACTAAAGACGATCCAAAACACGTGCTCTCGATTGATAGTTTGTCGGTTGGCTTTGGCAGAGGCAAAAATGTTGAACAAGTGACCTTCGATGTCTCACTGGATATCCGAAAAGGAGAGACGCTGGCATTGGTAGGTGAAAGTGGTTCTGGTAAGTCAGTTACCGCCAATTCCATACTTAAACTATTGCCAAAGGGCTCCAGCCATTACTTGAACGGTCATATTAAGTTCGATGATATCGATATGTTGAACTGCTCTGAGCGACAGCTTCGTGGCATTCGTGGTGGTCGCATTGGTATGATTTTCCAAGAGCCGATGGTGTCGCTCAATCCGCTTCACAAAGTGGGTAAGCAGTTGGTAGAAACCCTATCGATTCACCGAGGTATGCGCACCAATAAAGCGGAACAACACGCGATTAGTTGGCTCAAGAAAGTTGGTATTCGCAACCCGGAGCAGAAGGTTACCGCTTATCCGCATGAGCTGTCTGGTGGAGAACGTCAGCGTGTGATGATCGCTATGGCACTTATCAATGAGCCAGAGCTTCTTATCGCAGATGAACCAACCACGGCGCTTGATGTTTCGGTTCAGGCACAAATTCTTGACTTGCTTAAAGAGCTCCAAGAAGAGATGGGCATGGCTATGCTCTTCATCACCCATGACTTGAGTATTGTAAGGCGTATTGCTGATCGCGTAGCGGTAATGCAGCAAGGTAGATTAGTAGAGGTCGGTGAGTGTCAGCAGGTGTTCAATGAGCCTTCTCACCCTTACACTCAGAAGCTTATTAATTCAGATCCACGCGGTTTACCGGTTGAAGTCAGCACTAGCGCAAAACCATTACTGTCAGTAGAAAATCTCAAGGTATGGTTCCCAATTAAGGGGGGACTGTTTAAGCGGGTTCTCGACCACGTGAAAGCTGTGACCAACATGAACTTTGAGTTACGGCAAGGGCATTCAATTGGTCTGGTAGGGGAGAGTGGCTCAGGCAAATCGACCACTGGAATGGCAATACTCAAGTTGGTTCAAAGTGAAGGGCTGATTGAGTTTGATGGGCAAGACATTCAAACTTTGGACAGAAAAGGAATGCTGCCATATCGAAGCCGAATGCAGGTGGTGTTTCAAGACCCGTTCTCTGCGCTTAACCCACGAATGTCAGTAGCACAAGTCATTGGTGAGGGGCTTCGTGTTCACTTTGAGCATGATGAGCAAACATTGGATTCTATGATTTGCGATGTGATGCGTGAAGTCGATTTAGATCCAGAAACGCGTCATCGTTATCCAAATGAGTTTTCCGGCGGTCAGCGTCAACGAATTGCAATAGCGAGGGCGTTGATCTTAAAGCCTGAGTTTATTCTGCTCGATGAACCAACCTCATCACTGGATCGTACAGTTCAGGCTCAGGTGCTGGATTTGCTTAAAGCACTTCAGGTAAAGCACGGGCTCACTTATCTATTTATTAGTCATGACTTGAATGTGGTTAAGTCGCTGTGCCATTACACCATAGTGATGAAAGACGGCCAGATTGTTGAACAAGGCAATACTCAGCAACTGTTTGCTAGGCCAGAACAAGATTACACCAAAACTCTGGTCTCGCTGTCTGCATTTTAGCCGCGCCAGCGCGGCTAGTTCAATAAATAGCCGCGGTTTTATATTTTTAATTGAAAGCGCTTTCTTTTTGGTGATGGTTCGCTAGTTTTAGAGAAAGGAATTTTTATCGCTGTATACAAGGTGTCTGAATTGTAGTGAACTAGTTAATACGGGCTGCAAGAGTCAAATAGGCAGCAAAATGACACAAAACTTATTGATTTTACCATCAAAGCTAACGCGCGTTTTTTTAGTTTCGAAAGTAAGCGCTTTCAATGTGGGTGGGCAGTTTGGTCAGTGAGTTGAGTAATCAGTTTTAATCGGTTTAGGCATACTCGTATTCAAGGAGTAGTGATGCGAATGGAAAAGCGAACAGCAAATTTCACCCCAACAGTACTGGGCTCAGTAATCTCAATAGCTCTGCTGTCTGGCTGCGCTAGTACAGACAAAGAGAAGGAAGCGGATACAGGGCTCGTCCAAACCAAAGCACCCGTTATGCTTACCAATGCTCCAGTAGAAGTAAGTGGTGATTGGCAGTTGGTATGGGAGGATCAGTTTGAAGGTGACAGCATCAGCAAACGAAACTGGAGTTTGGAGCAAAACTGCTGGGGGGGTGGCAATAATGAGCAGCAGTGCTACACCAACCGAAGTAAGAACGCTTTTGTCCAAGATGGTATGCTGCACATTGTAGCGCACAAAGAGCGCTACACGGGGTCTGATAATCCAGAAGGAAAAGCGGGTCCGGAAAAAACGCTGCCTTACACCTCGGCGAGGCTTCGTACTAAAGACAAGCGCGACCAAAAATACGGTCGTTTTGAAATTCGCGCCAAACTGCCTACAGGTCAAGGTACATGGCCGGCAATTTGGATGCTTCCAACCGAAAATAAATACGGGACGTGGGCGGCATCTGGTGAAATTGACATTATGGAGGCCGTGAACCTAAAGACTCAATCCGATGCCCCGAATGCACAATCTGGCGATGAAGAAAACCGCATTTATGGCAGCCTCCACTATGGTAAGAAGTGGCCAGACAATGTGTACAGCGGCCAAGGTGCGACGTTGCCAGAGGGCGTGAATCCAGCTGATGGATTCCATACTTACGCCATTGAGTGGGAAGAAGGCGAAATCCGCTGGTACGTTGATAATCTGCACTACGCCACGCAGACTCAAGATGGCTGGTATAGCCAGTATGAAAAAGAGAAAGGCCTATTGGTCAATGCAAAAGGCGCAGCCCCTTTTGATGAGAAGTTCCACTTACTGTTAAATCTGGCGATTGGTGGTTCTTGGTCTGCAAATGCCAATCAACAGGGTGTTGATGATAGTGATTATCCGAAAACCATGCTGGTGGATTATGTCAAAGTATACCGATGTGGCGTCGACCGCTGGAAAGGCAAGGGCTGCTCTAGTCGCTCTGAACTAGCGAAACACGTCGAAGGTCACGAAGCGCCGGCTATCTTGGCGATGGACGATAGCTATGCCGATAGTCCAACGCTGGATATTTTCACGGATACGTTGAATGCAGCACTGGCGTTCGCAAGTTACGATCCGGTGAACCTAGTGGAACATGCAGTCGTTGAAGAAGCGGGACGTGGTTCGGTACTTGAAATCACTAAGCAAAACGGTGCGGGTAACCTCTATTTCCGATCTCCGGTGACTGACATGACAGATTGGAAGAAAAATGGCACCTTAATTTTTGATATCAAAGTAGAACAAGGCTCAGATACTGAGCTACTAATCAAGATGGACAGTGGCTGGCCAAACACGAGTGACTATGTCGTTGCAACGCCAGCGGTAGGCGAATGGGGACAGGTGAAGATAGCCATCGCTGATATTTTAGATAGTGATAACAGCTTCGCGCCTGGCTCCCAGGCGGATCCAAAAGCGGTAAACAACCTCCTAGTCTTTGAACCACAAGGCGCGATGACATTTAAGTTAGACAATATTCGATTCGAAAGATAGTTAATTAATACATAAGACTAACTGGCCATAAGGAGCATATTCGTATGCTCCTTTTTTAGTTTTAGAAATTCAAATCCTGTCATCCCCTTGAAAAAGGGGAGCTTCCACAGCCTGCACCTTATCTAAATGCAAAATACATATCGTCAATTTTCAGATGTCTATGCGTTATAAGAGATCCTCGATTTCTCGAGGATGACAAGTAGGTAGGATGATGAACTAAGAGAGCGTGTGTTTGGATAACTAGCCTCTAAATATATTGAACAATAAACCGTCGACTAACCTCCCATAAAAGTAAGCGCTTTCTTATTGGTGATGGTTTTCTTGTTTACGAAAACAACTTTCTTTAACCGCTATACACTCAGAAAATGTTGATTAATACTAGATATACAAGCTTTTCACCAATAGTGAGTTCGCCAAGTTTGGTGAAACTAAAGGAGGCTTTATCAGTGTTTTCTTGTTTCTTTAAAAGAAAGCGCTTACTCAAATAATGCCACTTTTTGAGCTGTTCAATGATGGTGCCTCGCGCCTTCAACAATAAGAAATTCCAATACGCAAGGAAGTTACAATGATTAAAAGCAGTTTGAAACCTCTTGTTCTCGCCACTGCTGCAGCGATGCTCGCGGCTTGTGGTTCAGACTCTACAGATACTACAACGGATGGTGGTAACCAAGGTGGAGACAATGGAGGCGGTAGTGAAATTACTGTTTCTGTTACGCCGGATTATCAAATGGATGTGAAATCTCAAGCTCCAATTGACTTTGGCAATGCGTTCACAGAAACGAACGCTATCAACCCAGATCCAACGTCCATGTCTGTAACAGGCTCGGTACTTAAGACGACGAAAGTAGCCGGGGCAGAAACTTGGGCTGGTAGTACGATTGCAGATAGTACTAGCCTCGAGCTAAGCGCTGAAAGAAGCGTTGTCACTGCATGGGTTTATTCACCAGAGGTCGATGTACCAATTCTACTTAAAGTTGAAAATTCTAACGATGCTACTCAGTTTGCTGAAGTGCTAGTGACAACGACTAAGGCTAATGAATGGGAACAGCTGACTTTTGATTTTGCCGATTTGAACCAAGGCGAGTTGAGCGATGCTATTACCTATAACATGAAGAGTTTGTTTTTCGACTTTGGAAACGTGGGCAGTGACAAAGTGTTTTATTGGGACAATATTCGCCTTGAAGGGGATGGCCTAGCAGAGCAACCGATGCCAGAGAGCTACCCTGTATCTGATACGGGTCAGCCACTATTAGGTAACCCTCAGTATCAAGCAATCTCTTATGGCGCATGGCGTAGCGACACTCGTGCATCTGGTGACCTTGTTCCTTCTGTCGCTGATCATGTTGAAGATATGAAAATTCTTAATGCTATGGGCATTAAAGTGGTTCGTACCTATAACACTCAAGGATTTATTGGCACTGATGGCAAGAGCAACACTGAGAACCTGTTAGCTGCAATCCGTCAGCTTAAAGATGAGGCCGCAGGCGATGGCAATACATTTGAAATGTACGTCATGCTCGGTGTTTGGATAGATGCGAACGGCGCTTGGACTGGCGAGGCGATTGATTCGGCAACCGACTCTCCGAATAACGCGTTAGAGCTCGCAAAAGCAAAAGAACTCGCCTTGGCGTATCCCGATATCATTAAAGTGATTGCGGTGGGTAATGAGGCAATGGTCGACTGGGCTTCGTCTTACAAGGTCCACCCTTCAATCATCCTCAATCACGTGAATGACCTACAAAGCTGGAAGCTTGAAAGCAGTGACACCGAAGACATTTGGGTTACGACATCAGACAACTGGGCAGTATGGGCAGGCATAGATCCCAATGGCAACTACGGTGACCAAGCAGATCTAAAAGCGCTAATACAAGCGGTGGACTATGTATCGCTGCACACATATGCACACCATGACACTTTCTATCATCCAGAGTTTAAAGAAGATTGGAAGGTAGCTGAAGAAGATCAGACATTAACTAAAGAGCAGCAAATTGCCATCTCAATGCAAAAAGCCCATCAGCATTCGCTAGAGCAGTACGCGGCCGCGCAGCAGTTTATTAATAGCGTCGATCCTAGCAAGCCAATTCATATAGGTGAGACAGGTTGGTCGACTAACTCTAACGACGGTTACGGCGAGGGTGGCACACAAGCAGCTGATGAGTACAAACAAAAGATGTTCCATGACGATATGCGTGACTTCGCTAACAACGAAGGCGTATCTCTGTTCTTCTTTCAAGCGTTTGACGAGCCATGGAAAGGTGGTGACAACCCAGGTCACTCAGAGAAAAGCTTCGGCCTTATCGATATCGATTGTAATGTTAAGTACGTTGCTTGGGACAAAGTCGATACACTCAATGCGCTTGGGCTGACACGTGACTGCAATGGCTTTACTGCGAGCTACGGTGGTATCTACGCATCACTTTTGGACGATGTTTTACCACCACCGTTTGCTCCAGTTGAACAGCCTCCAGTGGAGGGTGAATTCAAAGTCCTTGGTGCTGGTCTATTTAGTGGTGCAGGAGCGTTTGCTTGGGAAGATACAGCTTGGGCTGGTGTTGACGAAGAAGGCGTGCTAACCGTGGCTACCTCACCTAGCTCTGCAAAAGATTGGGGATGGGGAGCTCACATTGGTGACGACAGCCGCCGTGATTTTACCGCGGTTAAGACACTCAAATTTGAAATCCGTGGCTTTACTGAGGGTGGTAAGGCACTCGCTGAATTTGGGTTTGGTGTTGGTTTCCAATCCGATACTGGCGGTGAGTGGTCAACCAATCACACGATTCGCTTTAATGAAGGTGAACGTCAGCTAACGACCGAGTGGCAATCATTTGAAGTCGATATCAGTGAGTTCTCTAGTGATCCAAACTTAAGCCAAGTCACCCAGCCGTTTATCGTTAACGGTACCACTAAAGTAGGTCTGACTGATGCGGATATTCAGGTTCGCAATATCTCTTGGTTTGAATAATTGCCCGGGTATGAGTACCTCTCATCAGAAGCAATAACATAAGTCTTACTTCAATTAACGTTAGAACATAACTATCGATAGGCGATGGCAATAATGCCATCGCCACTTTCATTAATCTCTAAGTTCAATTCTGCTTAGACCGTCGTGTCGCAAGTGGTTTTTGTGCTGCCTGAAATACAGGAGCAAAGAAATGGTTAACAACAGGCTCTACAGCCTTGGTTTGATGTTGGGTGCTTTAGTTGCTG
Organism: Vibrio wakamikoensis; assembly: GCF_050337275.1. NCBI lineage: Bacteria > Pseudomonadati > Pseudomonadota > Gammaproteobacteria > Vibrionales > Vibrionaceae > Vibrio > Vibrio wakamikoensis. The sequence continues at coordinate 90,674 of NZ_JAKJST010000014.1, forward strand.
GTGTTGTCGCCCCTAAAGCGCACGCCGGATGGGAGGTTCATTGGATTGATACCTTTGAGGGAGAAGGTGTCAATTGGGATAACTGGACGGCGCAAACACAAGCAAACTACAACAACGAAGTGCAGTGTTACACCGACGATGATGTTAGCGAGTCGCGTAACTATGACGTATCTGATGGTACTTTGAAAATTATCGCCAGAAAGCAAACCAACCAATGTATGACGTTGGGAGGGCAAACCAAAACTTGGACATCAGGTCGGCTTAATAGCAAAGACAAACGAGAGTTTTTGTACGGTCGGATTGAAGCTCGTATTCGCTTTCACGATTTGGAGGGCGGGACATGGCCAGCTTTTTGGATGCTAGAAAATAGAATCGCGGAGCAGCCGGTAAAAGGTGACAACGACAATGTTGGCTGGCCAAACTCCGGTGCCAGCGAAATTGATGTTTGGGAGTGGTTTTCCAATCAGCCACAAAGCTATATCACCAACTTTTTCAATACTGCGGGGTGCGGTGCTGAATATCGCCACCCATACACGAATGGTGCGCAAGATGTCTTGGACTGGCATCGTTATGCCATTGAATGGGATCGCGACTCAATTGCTTTTTTCATCGATGACCAAGAAGTCATTCGCCACGACGTGAGCCAGTGTCCACGCTACAAAGAACCTATGTTTGTTCTACTTAATGTCGCCATGGGAGGTATGTTAGGTGGGCAAATTGACCCTAATTTGCAACGTGCCACTATGGAAGTGGACTACATAGCTCATTGTCAGTTGTCAGACTCTAGTGACTATGAACACTGTGATGAAACTACCTCACGCATCGACCCAAATATTGAGATTCCAGAATTACCAACAGCGCCAGCTATTGCCGAAGAAAACGGTGGATCTGCGTCGATGTTGTCGTTATTCGCTTTGTTAACCCTAGCCTCAATCAAAAAATACAAGTCGAGAGCACGAAGGTAAGTCGGTTGCTGCTTACCACTTCTCAAAAGGGCAAGTAGTCAATAGGTCAAATGCTGACTGCATTTGGCCTTAATCACTTTTGATTATCGGAAATTTAGGTTAAACCCAAACTCAAATGTACCTTCTGTCGTTCTTGGCTCTCCCGGACGGACGCGGTGTTGGCCATATCGGTATTTTACATATGGCTCTACATATTTTGGCTTAAAGGTCAGGGTAAAGTCGGCATGAAAAATACTGGGCTCCAAATGTGTTTCGGACATAATACGGTCGTGGTTGAGCGCATAGCTGTAGGTTAGCCAAGTCACCGGGGTGTAGCTTGCTCCCAAGCTTGCTTTCCATTCGCGGTGTGTGCTGAAATTTGGACTCAAAATAGGGAAGTCATCACTCTGAAAGACATTTTTTCGCCACTCATAGGATGTTGAAGCGAAGACTAAAACATTGTGGCTAAGCATACGACCGGCGAAAGCGCCAAGGTTGTAGATGTCGACCAAGTCCGCTCTGCCATATGTAGCGAAGGCTTCTGTATAGGTTTCGCCTAACAACATACCGTAGCCGGCACCTAGCTCAAGGTAGCCCGTTGAATCAACTTCAAACCCTAGATTGATTTCTTCTGTCGCTTGAACCGTACCGGAAAGAGTCCCAACCCAAGTGTCTGCCACTTTTGAGGTTTGAAAACTCATGGTTGGTTCGTAGTAGGACAATTCATGGTGACTGGCCAACGTAGAAAAAGGCAACAACGCCATCGCGGTAGCTATGTATCTCTTCATATTTCTTTCGCTCAAAATAAAAGGAGCCGAATAAATCCGGCTCCTTTGGTTTTATCTAATGATGCTGTCTGTTAAGAGCGACCAACGCGGTCTTTTACTGCTTGCTTGATTTGTTGGCGTTGTTCTTGAGATAGCGATTGCAATTTTTGTCTTACTTCATCGCGGTTGATCTCTGATTTAGGTAAGTGAGCTTTAATGAACGCACTCGCCTCTGAATTCATTTTGACATCTTCCACTTTGCCATTTCGGTCGGTGTACACGTAAACTTCACCGCCGTTGAAGCCGACCAGTTTGATTTCAACACCGGTTGCCGTTTCTTGGCGCTCGATATCTTTAATCACTCGATCATTACCAAAGCCAGGGTCAATCTCGATAGGTTGATCCATTTCTGGAGCATCCCATCCAATGCGGCTAATCACACCGTTATCGATAGTGATCGCAAGGCGACCTTTGCCTGGTACTTTGATCTCAACATAGCCACCATAGTTAATCACTTGGATTTGCTTTACTTCGTAGTCATCGCCAATTCGAACGTTATAAGTACCTGTACCATCGACCACGTCATCTGTTGGAGAGATTTGGCCAACGGTCTCACCATTAAACTTAAGCTCACCGGTTTCGCTATCGATAAACCAAACATCACTTGGACTTACACCGAAATCTGGGTCGGTAACTGGTAAATCGTTACCAGGACGAGGTGGTTGATAATCCGAAATAACCAGACGACCATCAACATTAGTTAGCTTAACTTCACCACCGTTAACACCGTGGAAAATGAAACCGCCGTCTTGTGCTTGAATGCTGCCAACTTCTTGACCGTCAAGGGTAGTCACATCACCCGCCTCAACGAGATAAGTTGTGCCGTTGTGAACAATGTAGCCATTGCCTTCGGTGCCCCCTACAGCAAGTACATTGTGGTTGCCTTCGTCGCCTTCAACCAGCGCAGCGTTGAAAACATCACCTTCATGAACGGTTACGTTGGCGATTCCATCTTGCGGTGCTTGCTCACCGCCATCGTGACTAGAACCATTAGAAGAACAACCTGCTAGGAATGAAGCGGCGATTACTGCACTGATTAATTTAAGTTTCATGGTTATCTCTCAAAATTGTATTGGAACTAAAGGAGGCATCTTGCTTTTTGATTTGGCGTTCCGAGCCGATGAGAGAACTATAAAGAATTTGATGAGGCTGAACTAATGAACAGCCTTTATCATGCAAATGAACTTAAGTTATTAATAAATGGCTATTATTAGCCTGATAACCCAGGGTTATCAGCGGTTAAAATTGTCTTAATAAGCTTATGTAGCCACAAGGTGGTGGTGTTGTTTCGGTTTTTGTAGTGGTAGAAGGCATTGATATCTGTGTCTAAGGCGGCGCTACCGAAGTAGATATCGAGTGAACGTAGCCCCGGGTGTGTGTCGAGGTTTAAAAAGCTAGAGCCTGGGAACATCATATCTGAGTGCTTCACTACGTCGATAATTGCCGAGGGAAGTTCGGATCGAAATACGATCTTAGGATCATGGCCTCGCATACGAATCATCTTTTCCGATATGGATTGATTCGAGTTCCAGTCAGCAGCAATAAGCGTGGCAATTTCAAACTCTACACCGTCATCAATTTCTAGGTAGTCTTTGTCGTACGGGTGCCCAGTACGCAAGTAGCCTTTGAACCGGTCTTCTATGATGCGCTTTTGGATGATTTCCTTTGGTGCATGATTGATGGTGTAGTTTAGCCCTAAATGAATATCGTCGTTTACGATATCTTGAATCGTTGACTTACTCCAGTTAAGTAGCTGAACTTGCACATTAGGCGCTTCTGCCCGGATAGCATTAAACAGTTGGTTGGCGATCCCGGCGAGGAAAAAAGGGGAGATAGCAAGCTTTAAGGTGACATCCAGTTCCGCTGGGTCAAATTCTGCAGAGTGATTGACTGCACTCGCCAAATCATCCATGACAGGGCTTAATGCATCCGCCAATTGGTGTGCTTTTTCGGTAGCACGCAATCCATGATGGGTTTTTACGAACAGCTCATCATCAAAGTGATCACGCAGTCGTTGCAGAGCTTTACTTACGGCGGGCTGTGAGACAAACAGGCGCTCCGCCGCTTTTCGCATATTGCGCTCTTGGTTCAAGATGATGAAGGTTCTTAATAGGTTTAAATCAAGATTTGCGAATAAATCTTTAGCCATAACTGCACCTTGTGATGTCGACTTTGATCTCAATCTTAAAGTCTAATCCATGGCATCGCAAAAAATTGGTAATAAAAACATCAACAAAATGTTTAGAATTCTTTTAATTTACCGATATAGTGATAATTCGTTTGTATTTTATAGAGGTTTAAGGATGAAACTCTCGATATCGAGTAAGCTTCGGATGAGTTATCTGGCGCTTGCAGTACTTTTTATCGTCTCATCTCTGTTTGTGTATCGAAGCGTCGATGGACTGCAAACACAAACACATTCACTATTGCGCTTTGACCTACCAACGGTTGATGCCAGTCGCCAACTTGGCCAGTCATTGCAAACGACGGTTTCTGAGTTAAGAGGCCATATGTTGCTGGTGGGCTCGGAAGAGCAGGTAGAGGCTTCTAAAACCAAGGTGCTGGAACATATTGAACGCGTTGATATTCAGCTTATTAGCTTAGAAGGACTGTTGCCGGAACAAACCTATTTGGCAGTGAGTGAGCGCTGGACATCGATTAAAGAGACCGCGAATAAAATATTAGAGATTGCGCAAACCCATGACAACCTCCCAGCGCATGCGCTATTTATCAATGAAGCGGCGCCAATTGCTGAGGTCGCTCTTGATCAAATACAGGGGCTTATCAACGAAGAAGCAGGCCGCGTGGCGGGTGGTGAGCGCAAACGCTTATTTAAACTCTATGCCGACGCCTACAACTCTCTTGCTAACGCACTTTCTGCTCAGCGAGATTATCTTCAGTACGGCAATCAAGACTACCTCGATAAGTACAATGACTTTTTGAAATCACACGCTAAAGTCGTCGAGCAAATCGGCTACAAAACACAGCTATTTAGTAGCAGTGATGAAAGTCTATGGTCTCTGTTTAATGAGATGAAAGGCCTGTATATACCGCTAGCAAAACAAGTGATTGAACTGCGCCAATCACCGAGCTGGAACCAGTCTAATTTCTTGATGGAGTCTGAGTTGCTACCATCGATTCAGCGAGTTGAAAGTGAGCTAGATAATGTGGTTCTTCTTGCTCAACAAAAAGCAAGCGAGACAGAAAATCGCATCGGCTCTAGCGTGAAATCACTGCTGGCAATACTAGCGCTAAGCTGCGTTGCTGTTCTTGGTGTCGCCTTTATCGTTTCCCATTTCTTAGGGCGTCAAATTGGTGGCCGTGTGTCGCTAATTGCTAAGCGTGCGCAGTTGATCGCTGCAGGTGATGTGTCGAGTGCACCACTGACGGTCACTGGCCGCGATGAATTGGCGGATCTTATGGTCTCTATCAACAGCATGAACCAATCACTGTCTAGGTTAGTGGGGCAAGTGTCGCAAAGTGTTGGCGCTGTTGAGGACAAGATGGATGACTTGACCAAACATAGTCGCCAAAGTTTGCAGCAAGTTGAATTGCAGTCGTCAAACCTAGATAACATTGGTCATTCGCTGTCTGAGGTTGCGGTGGGCTCTGAGCAAACCGCAAGCCAGGTTCAGATTTCGTCTTCTGCGCTGGTGGATGCTAAGCAAGAGTTAGCCTCTGGTGAAACGATGTTGACCGAAAACCACGGCAATATGACGGATTTGGTTAGTGCGATTCAAACTGCACAGCAGCTCGTCGCGCAGCTTAGCAACGAGAGTCAAGCTATCGGCAAAGTAACCGAGGTAATAGAAGGGTTGGCTGAGCAAACCAATCTATTAGCGCTTAATGCGGCGATAGAAGCGGCAAGAGCAGGAGAGCAAGGCCGAGGCTTTGCCGTGGTTGCTGATGAGGTGAGAATGCTTGCCAGCCGAACAACGGAATCCACTACAGAGATAAACGCCATTGTGCAAGCTATCCGCAGTTCAACCAATAAAGTGGAAGAGCAAATCAATGAGGGAACTTCGATTGCTTCCGATGCTATGGAGCAGACTCATGAAGCGCTGGGTCGAATTCAGTTGTCGGCAGAACAAGTAGAACTTGTGAATGCACAAATGGCGAGCTTAGCGGCAACCGCAGAGCAGCAGGCGAATGCGACACAAACCATCTCAGGGTTAGTGAATGATATCAATGACTCACTCAGTGCGGTCGCAGGACAAACACGTTCAGCCAACGAGGTGACAGAGCAGGTCACCGCGAACGTGGGCGAGCTTCATCAGCAAGTCGCTAATTTTAAGGTGTAATCGCCACAAATAGAAAATGCCCATCAACATAGAATGATGGGCATTTTTTTATGGTCAAATTAGTGCTATTGCTAGACCAAAATGTTCATTAGGAACATAGCGCCAAAGGCGTTGAGGACAGAGATTGCGATCATTACTGGAATGTAACGGCCTTCAGTACCAATCGGTCCCATAATACGACCCATGTATTGAATTTGAGATCCCATCAGATAGATAGCAGGCGCTAAGATGGCTATGTGAGTACCATTTAAGATGCCTTGGTCAAACAGTGTGATGACCACACCAACCGCGCCGCCCATCGACATCCAAGCACCAATAAGTACAGCCGCCGCTTCGCCAGGCAAGCCAAAAATAGCCATGACTGGAGCAAAAATAGCGCCCATAGCATCTAGAGCACCGGTAATTTGCAGTGCTTTGATGATCACAAATGCCATTAGGACATTCGGTACGGTTGACGTGGTGGCGATTACCCAACCTTTCTTTGCACCTTCAACAAAAATGTCAGTGACCATTGGTTTTTTAGCTTTTACGTCGCTCATTATGCGGTCTCCTGCTGCGTATTCGTTTGGTCTTGTTTTGGTGTCTTATCTTCTTTGCCTTCAGTAATGTTCAAATACACACGGAACAGGTTAGCGCCAACGAACTTAAACAAGAACATGACGGCGACGGCCAAACCAATTGAAGATGTTACGGCAAGTGAGCCGTCCATAAGAGTCAATGTGAAAAGTACGGCACCAGATGAGAAGAAGTTTACAATCGCCGCACCTGCGGTGAACTGGAACATGGTGAAAACGTCGGTTTCGCGCTTGGTTAGGTGACCTTCGTCTTTTAGCTGACGCGTCATCGCCGCACCTGCATCTGTACTTTGCAATGAGGCAATCAATGCTAGGCCAGAGTTGCCAGGAATGCCCATTAGCGGACGTAGAAGGGGAGAAAGCAATTTGCGAGCCGCATCCAGCGCGCCATAGTGCTCAAGCACATTAATCATACCCAGAGCGAACATCACGGTTGGAATCAGAGTCAATGCGAAAATGAAGCCGTCACGTGCGCCACTGCCACCGACACCGCGAAAAGAGGTGGTTGCAGCTTGAACGCCATTTTCAGTTTCAGTGACGTTGTGGGCAACTTGGCCAAATGCACCGTTGAGCGTGGTGAAATCAAATACCCCATACCATTCGTTGGATTGGAGTAAGCCAGAGAAGAAAACAATCGCAAAAGCTAAGGCTATATAGCTTCCGATCGTTACTTTACGTTCTTTAGTTAAGTCAGACATGGAACAACCTATTGAAAGTGGAACAGAATGCATAGTCTGAGGATATCGACACTTTTAAATACTGATCAGCATCAACTGAAGGATTGTTTTACAGAAACTAAATATTACAAAATATGTAACTGTGAAATTGTGCGCGAAATAGATATAGCTCTGTTAATGGGTTGGATTAATTTGGCTAATTCGAGTTAAAAACGTTCATGAAACCAGCGACGTATGTTACCTATTATTCTGGTTTGATACTGCTCATTGGCAGCAAATAAGAATAGGCTGACAATAGAAATCAGATAATCAGGTCATTAACTTATGCAAAAACACGGACTTTCATTTTGGTATGCCGCAGCGTTTATGTTTGGTGCTATCCAGCTTATCGCGTTACCGCTTTTGATCCCTAGTCATATTCTGGACGTGACGGGCTCTATGGTACACACGGGAGCAGCGCTTTCGTTTGTTGGATTAAGCGGTTTTATTGCGCCACTAATAGGTTCAACCGTCGATCGCTTGAAGCTGCATAGCATGGCACAAAAAGCATCACTCGTATTCTATGCCTTTGCCATGGCGTTGTTCGCTTTTGTTCCTACGACGTGGGCGATGTACCTGGCGACATTCTTGGTGGGTCTTGGCTCTATCACACTAATGACCGTCAACCCGACCTTTATCGTGGCAGCAGGTTTTGATAAAGCGCAAGAGGCATTGCGCTTAACTCGCATGAACCAAAGTATCTTTGTTGGCGCGATTGTCATGGGCGCAATTTTGGCTATAGCTGAAGGCATCAGTGCAACGCTCAGCTTCGGTATTGTTAGCGCGCTTTCGATTATTGCGATGATAATTGTATCTATTGATGGCAAAGCGGCTGCGCAGCGCATTGTGTCGGATACACCACAACAAGGTGAAAGCGAAGAAAAAGGGCGCTGGAACCTAACGTTTGTTACTTTCCTGTTGGCGGTGTTCATTGCAATGCTGGCAAGCTCTAACCAAGTCGCGCAAGGTCCTAACCTATTTGAAAGCTTGTTTAACATTGACAAGTCAGCAACGGCATTGCTGCTATCCATCTCTTCGGTAATTAGTCTATTAACATTGGATATTGCTGGTCGTGCACTTGGAAAATTCGGGGCAGGTAAAGTGTGGGTTGTGGGGTTAGTTGGCTACATTGTGGTTGGCACGGTACTTTCAAACTTAGTCACTGGCTCTACAGAATACTTTTATCTACCACTTGTGATGCACCTAGTGTTTATGCAGTGCTTGTCGATGGTCGACATGGTTAAGCCGGCAATTGTTGCCAAGGTCACGACTTTGTCTCCTGCAGCGACCCAAGGCTTTCTGCTGTTCGCGATTGCGGGCGGTTACGCAGCGGGCACAGCGCTTGGCGGTGTTGTGGGTGAGGTTGCGGGTATGGCGAGCTTGTTCACCTTTATTGCGCTAAGTGCCGCAGTAGCACTTGCTTTTGCGCTGTTTACTCTTGTTCGTATTAAAGACTAACCGCCCCGAGTAGAAGAAAAAATGGCGTCCAAATCGGACGCCATTTTTGTTGTTAGTCGATGAACCAGTAGCCTTTATTAATGAGCTCAGTCAGAAGCGGTACCACGTGAGAGTTAGGCTCTATATCTACAATAACGTCACTATCTGTGAGGGCTCTTGCTAACCAAGTTTGCGCTTCTGGCAACTTGAACACTTCACCATTGATGTACACCATGGTCGGCTCTTCTTCATGTAACAGAGCACGTAATCCCGCCACTTTATAGATAGAACCACCGTTTGAAAGGTGCTGGGCGATATCTTCGGATGTCCACTTTTGTTCCGGTTCAATGATATTGAGCTGATGACGCGACTGACTAAGCATACAACCTAGAAAGTCTTTGATGGTCGACTCGTCTTGCAGTGCCGACATCAACATGTTTGTCAGCGTTTCTTTATCATTGGTGCTGATTTGACCGAAGTGCTTGGTAGCACTGAGAGTCGGCTTATCCATGTGCTTATCACCATAGTCGTGAGCTAACACATAGTCGGCGAAGTTGCTGATAAGTTCTTGTTCTTTTGGAGAACGAAAGCCAACGGAGTAGCTGAGTGATGGCTCAAGGGCGTATCCATCATGTGGAAAACCAGGTGGGATATAGAGTATATCGCCAGGTTCAAGCACATCGTCGATGATGGCATCAAAAGACTCAATTTGGCGCAGTGCTTCATGGCGCTTAGTTTCTTTGTATTGCCCAATATCTTTCGCGCCAACTCGCCAATGACGTTTTCCCATTCCCTGAACAATAAAGACATCGTATTGGTCGATGTGTGGACCCACCCCGCCACCTTGGACGGAGTAGCTCACCATTAAATCATCAAATAGCCACTGAGGGAGCGCTTTAAACGGCTCGATGAGTTCAGCAGCACCCGCATGCCAATGATTAGTGGCTTGCACAATTAAAGACCAGTGGCTATCTGCAAGCTCTGCGAATTTTTGTTCAGTAAACGGGCCGTGTTCAGCCTGCCAATTTTGATCAAGATTGGAGACAAAGCGAGAGTCGATCTCTTCTTCCATCGATAGCCCTGCAAGCTCTTCTGGCGAGATAGGATCCGTGAAAGAGGCGAATCCACCTTTAATAATAGTTGGCTGCTTTTGCCAGTATTGGGCAAGGAAGTCGGCGAGATTTACGGTTAATTTATACATAGGAAACTTAATTATTTACGAGTAACGGTTGAAAGCTGTGCGGATTCTAGCAACTTGGGATGGAGAAGTCGCCTTAGTTACCAACAGAAGGCCTAATAAGGCGGTTCTTGTTACCTGTATGATGTGTTGAGCTGTTTGGGTCAGCATCAAATTGAAACTATGGCTACAAAAAAGCCGAGGATAACGAATGTCACCTCGGCCTTTTTACGTCTCAGGCATTACTTGTTTAGCTGTTCTTTTGCCGCTTCAACTTTAGCAAAATCGAGGCCAAGCTCTTCTACCGCTTCTTTGATGAGTGCTGGGTTTTGCATCACTTGATTCATCAATAGTTGAAGTTTGTCTTGAGGCAGGCCCAGTTGGCTAATGGTTGCCATGGCCGCTAATGGGTTTTGCGTTAGTGTCTCGAAAATCTCATTGATTTGCGCGTCACTAATATTGTTCTCTTTCAATAGGGCAATAATTGGATTCATTATCTTACCTTTGTTTTTACTTTTAGCCGTTGGGCGGACATTCTAGCACTAGGTGTTGGTCGAGAGAACCGTCAATGTATGCGCAGTGCATGAAAGCAGAGCTTTTAGTATTGCTCTAGCATGCTTGATAGTTGCTAGTGTCGTAATTTTGTCACGGCGAGTCATTATTTTGACACTGCATGGCGTTTAATAATAATCAAGGGTAGGTGAGCTATGTATTGAATTAGAGCCTTCTACTTTAGTAATAAAAAATATCGTACGTTAAATGACTCAGAAAGCCAAATATGCGCATTCAGCTATAAAACGATGCTTGATAAATTGCAGGTTAGCCATACGGTAAAGTGCGATTCTGTTATTTTTTAATCCGTTAAATAATTAAATAACGAGACCAGCTTAACGTTTTTGCAACATAAGACTAACTGGATTGGAATTTTCGCTCTAACTTTTTAGATAGTTTGCTCAATAGCTATTTTAAAGAGAGGTGACTCCCCTAAAGCATCATGTCTAATTGCACCCGTTTTATCTTGAAAACAGTGTGCATCAATATCTCAGCATAACAATGGAATGACTTCCTATCATAGTGTGTTTGCCCCAAAACGCACGGAATTTTTGCATCCTTATAAAATCATGGAGTAGATAATAATGGATAAAAGGTATGCGACGCTCTCCCTAGCCGGTTTGCTGGCAATATCCTCCACACCCTTGTGGGCTGCAGGCTTTCAGCTTGCAGAGCATTCGGCTGCAGGCCTTGGTCGAGCGAATGCGGGTGAAGCGGCGATTGCTGATTCAGCAGCAACGATTGCCCATAACAGCGCGGCGATTACTCGTTTTAGTAAAGCGCAACTATCGTTAGGAGCAGCCTATATTGCGCCGCAAGTTCGTGTCACGGGTAATGGACCTTCTGAGAGTTTTAATCGACAGCTGACCAACAACGATGTAGTCGATGATGTCATTGTGCCATCAGCTTACTTTTCCATGCCTATAAATGAACAGTGGCATGTCGGAGTGGGTTTATTTACCGACTTTGGTCTAATGACTGAATATCCTAAAGACTATTTGGCCGGGCCTATTGCTGGCAAAACCAGCTTAAAAACGATGAATATTAACCCTAACGTTGCTTATAAAATCAATGACAGTTTTAGTGTGTCGGTTGGTGCGAGCGCAGTTTATGCTGATGCAGAACTGGAGCGAACCTTAGGTATATTAGCTGATGCAATTAATAGTCAGAATGGTACTAACTTTAATCGCACCGATATTGCAACTTCATTAAAAGGAGATGGTTGGGGGTATGGTTTTAATCTTGGCGTTTTATGGGAGCTAAATGAAAACCATCGCTTTGGGCTTAGCTATCGCTCGAAAGTCGATATTACCTTGAAGGGTGATTACACCACGGATGTTCCCAACGGCATAGTGACTCAGCCAGGTCAAACCGTCGTCGGTGAACTTGAACTTAATTTGCCAAGCATTGCTGAGTTTTCGGGCTATCACCAGGTTACGGAGCCACTTGCACTCCATTACAGCGTCGTAATGACTGGCTGGAGCACTTTCGAAGAAATTCGTGGCACGGTAGATGGCATGACTGTGCTGCAAAAGGATGAAAAATTCGAGGACTCGTTCAAGTACGCACTTGGTCTTACCTATGGTGTTTCTTCTGCCGTCACGTTGCGCACGGGAATTGCCTTTGACCAAACCCCTAACGTCAATCATCCAAGCATTAGCCTACCGGACTCTGACCGTATGAACTACAGCGTAGGTGCTAGCTACGCGTTTAGTGATTCTACTTGGTTAGACTTTGGTTTCAGCTTCATCGACGCGAAAGAAACCACCTTTACTGAAGAGTTAGAGCCAGAAAATTTGCCTGGTACGACAGTGGATTTCAAATCTGAAGGCGACGCTTATTTGTACGCGTTGCAATTCAACCACCGTTTTTAATGGATGACGATTTTTGATAAGGAATGAATCATGATGTCTACGCTTTTAAGACCGCTCTCGCTAGCGGCAATGGTTGCTGTCATCCTTACCGGGTGTAACGGTGACGAATATGAAGAATCTCAGTCCACCGGCGCTTATGCTTTGTCTGACTATGGGTCACCAACGCATTGTGCTGATGGTATGGAGTGGGCGAGCGCAAGTGAAGTGACCGCCATTGAAAACCTAGTAGAACTAGCAGAAAGCAACAGCACTATCACGTTGCCTGAAGGCTGTTTCAAAATGAACAATCAGCTTACTGTTGATTCGAAAGACAACCTAGTGCTCAAAGGGGCGGGGATAACGAAGACCTTTTTGGATTTCTCTAATGTAGATGGCAAGGACGGCATTGCAGTCAGTGGCGGTAGCAATATCGTGATATCTGACTTGCAGGTGTCTGAAGCGTCGAAAAACGGCATCAAAGCGGACTCTGTCGAAGGGCTGATTATTCGTGATGTCGCAACGGTATGGCTGGAAGTACCCCGTGAACGAGATGAAGATGGTTCACTGCGTGGCACGTACGGTATCTACCCTGTGAAATCGCAAAATGTTTTGATCGAAGATACATGGAGCTACGGCAGTGCCGATGCAGGTGTCTATGTGGGGCAAACCATTGGTGCCGTGGTGCGTAACAATGTGGCTGAGAAAAACATCGCAGGTATTGAAATTGAAAACAGCTCGGGCGTTGATGTATACGGCAACCTTGCAGTGGGTAATACCGGCGGCGTCTTACTATTTGATTTGCCTGGTGCAACCACTATTGGCCGTCTAGTTGATGACGTAAGGGTGTTCAATAACACTATTCGCGACAATAACTTAGTTAACTATGTTGATACAACCTGTGATAAAGGCGTTGGTGGTTGTGGCGTGGTGGGTATCGTACCTCCCGGTACAGGTATAGTGATTTTATCTGGCCGTAATGGCGAGTTCTTTAACAACACTATCGATAACCACGACTCAATGGCTGTGGCAATGACCAGCTACTTGTTGGTGAATGACAACCCAGAAGCGTACGTGCCAAGCTTTACTGGCCCAAGTAGCTCTGAAGGAGCTGCGATTTTACAAGGTTGGAACCCAGTACCGACAGGTATGTACTTCCACGATAATTCGGTTACCAATGTGGGCATGAACCCCAACGGTGCCCTCATTGATGATATGGTGCTGGCGTATTCACTTGAGCATCAAGCGTTTCCTGCCGTTTTCTATGATGGCGCCGGTGAGTCGTTGGTGCGCTCGCAAATGTTTACCGAGCTGCGCGATGCGCTTAATGGCACATTTGGTACTGACCGCTGGAACTACTTAACCAATTTTACGGACGCAGATTCAAACTGTGTCATCAACAATACTGGAACCAGTGTTGGTGTGCTGGTGGATCACTTAGACCCAACAGCAATAGGCCGATACTCAGAGAACCCAGCAAACGCAGATTTCCTCTACCAGAACCCTCATACGTCACTGCTGCGCGGTGGGTGTGATGTTAAACAGCCTTTGGCTGTAAACACCGTAACTATTGATAGGGTGGAATATGGTTGGGGCATTACGGATGCAACGCCAGATGATGGAGATTCGGGCTCAGGTAACAATGGCATAGTTGGTAATGAGATGTGTCGTGCTAATACGGCAGGTGATATTAATTGGGCTGCACTGACTCGTGATTCTGCAAGCTTTGCCGAAAACTGTACGAATCTCTCTGACTATCATCTATTCGCTGATGCTAGCGATCCGACTAAGAACCTTAACCTTGCGACATCAGGTAAAGGTACGTTGTATGAAATGAACGTTGAACTGTTTACAGATTACGCTCGCAAGTATCGCTATGTGTTGATGCCAGAAGATGTGTCGGCGACCTACCGTTCTCAAGAAGTGTTCGATTTCCCAGTTGGTACGGTACTAATAAAAACGTTCACATTACCAACGAGTACTGATAATTCGATTGGCGAAGATGAAGAGTTGATCGAGACTCGATTGTTGATTCGTCGTGATTCAGGCTGGGTGGCACTGCCATATGTGTGGAATGAAGATAAAACGGACGCCACACTCACCGCAGTATCTGTACCATTTGAGCGCACTATTGAACATAACGGTGAAAACTTGGCATTTACGTACGAAGTACCAAGCCGTAATGAGTGTACTTTGTGTCACAAAGTTACCGAAGATGTGGCGGATCCTGTAGGTAGTACCCAAGCGGCAGGCTTCTCACCAATTGGACCAAAAGCACGCAATATGAACAGTGTTCGCTCTGTATCTTTAGGTAATCCGATTAACCAACTATTGCACTGGGAAAACTTGGGATTGGTGAGCTTACCGGATACACCGAGCAACTTACCGGCAGTACCAGAGTTTGATACCGAAGCCGGGGCAACCAATTTAACTCCAGCCGAGCTAGAAGACTACGCCAAAGCTTACTTAGATATTAACTGTGCGCATTGCCATCGAACAGAAGGTAAGGCGGCCAGTAACCCATTTAAGTTGGAATATTGGCGAGAAGGTGTCGGTCAAATGGGATTGTGTGCGCGTGGCATTACGTTCCACAAAGGGCCTAGTCCTTATGTAGTGATGCCAGGGGATGCCGACAATTCGGTTCTGCATTATCGAATCAACATCGATAATGGCAACATGATGCCTGAACTTGGTCGTCATGTCGTACACAAAGAAGGAGTGGCTTTGGTTGCTGACTGGATCAACTCTATCGACCCAACAGGATGGGATTGTGTGGAGTAAGTCCGCCAACACTCCCTAGAAAAACGCCCGGCAACATGGCCGGGTGTTTGTTTATTCGGTGACGAGATTCAAAGTGGGTTAGGCAAATTCTTTTTGCAGGTAACTCACAATGTCCGATGACTCATACATCCATGTTTCTTCGCCATTTTCGACGATTTTCAGACATGGCACTTTAACTCGACCGCCGCCATCTAAAAGCTCTTCTCTAGCAACAGGATCGTTTTTCGCGTCTTTCAATTCGATATTGATAGATTGGCGTTTCATTTCACGGCGAACTTTGACACAAAATGGACAAGCTTCGAATTGATAAAGCTGCATCGCCGATGCTTTGGCATCAGCTTGTTGCTGTGCTTCACTGCTGCGTTTTACGCCGCGTGGTGAAAACACAAAGTTCAGCAATAGAATGATTTTGCCTAAAATAATGCGGATGAACTTCATAACTACCTTTCTTTGGGATTTGTTGAGCTTATAGTTGTTATCGTGTTTTTGTTTCCAACACGTACAGCGCCAAATCTTAACACCTCTTTTACTTTACCGATACGTTTAGTCTCTCGATAAACCCATTCGCTAAAGCAGTTTACTCCCTAGATAAACTATGACGCTTGGTGATGCTAAGACCCAAACGCTTAGACAATCGGATAAGATTGGCACGGTCCGTTTTGAGCTCGCGTGCCGCTTGAGCCCAGTTGTAGTCTGCACTGACTAACGCATTTGATATCAATGCTCGTTGATATTCTTCCGTGGCCTCGCGGATTCCAGCGCTCTCTTTTGGAAGCTCAATAGTCGTTGCTTTGGTTTGATTTTGTGGTGGAAGTGCGTCATCAAATTGTCCACAGTCATCGATGGTGACGGACACAACCGCTTTTCCCATCGAGCGGGCTTTTGCTTTTAGGGCCGCACGGTTTATGACATGTTCAAGTTCGCGAACATTGCCTGGCCATGCGTATCGGTTAAGGTGAGTAACGACATTCGGGTTGAGTTTGATCTGGCTGATCCCGAGTTTTCTGCGCACTTGTTCTAAGAAAAAGCCGGTTAGCAGTTCCACATCACCAAGACGTTCTTTTAGTGGAGGAACGGAAATCGGGTAGACGCTGAGACGGTGGTAGAGGTCTGCGCGAAACTTGCCATTTTCCACTTCTAACTTGAGGTCTCGATTGGTTGCCGCCAACACGCGGACGTTAATTTTCTGAATCTGATCTTTACCGACAGGTTGGATCTCATTGTTTTGTAGAGCGCGTAAAAGCTTACTTTGTGCGGCCAGTGGCAATTCCCCAATCTCATCGAGAAACAGGGTGCCACCGTCTGCGAGTGCAAACTTACCTAGGCGGTTTTTATCGGCGCCTGTAAACGCTCCTTTGACGTGGCCAAACAGTTCGCTCTCAATCAGGTTTTCTGGGATGGCCGCGCAGTTCACGTAGACCAAAGGTTGTTGTCTTCGGGTTGATTGGTAATGCAGCGTGCGCGCAACCAGCTCTTTGCCAACGCCTGTTTCACCATGGATCAAAATGTTGAAGTCGGAGGGCGCGACGATCTCAATATCAGATTTAAGCGCTCGCATTGGCTCACTGTTACCGATCATCTCTCCTCCGTCTCGCTCCCAAGCTTCCTCATTGAGCTCTTCGAGAAGTTGCTTCGATTGCTTTGCTTGATATTCTAGCTGAGAGAAAGTGAGTGCCATTTTCAACGTAGAGGCGGCGATAGCAGACAGAACTTCGAGATTTCTCGTTGGAATACTATGAAAGACATTCGGTTCTAGGCTATCTAGCGTTAGCGCTCCCAACATTTTTTCGCCAAAAATCAGCGGAAGCCCCATACAAGAGTGCATTGGCAGGTCGCCGTGATGGTCAATCAATAGACCATCAAAGGGGTCGGGCAGCTCACTATCAGCATCAAAAATCACTGGGCTACTAGCGGCGCAGATTTCAGCGAAACGCGGATGCTCATTAATGACAAAGCGTCGTCCTAATGTATCTCGAGCGAGCCCCTGCATCGCCAGTGGTACTAGCGTGTCTCCCTGCAATGAAAGCAGCGCTACACAATCACAGCGAATGGTTTTCCTGATAGTATTGAGCAGCGAATCGAAACGTTCTTGATCGTTGTTGCTGCTAGCGAGACCAACGGTTAGGTCGATAAGACTTGAGGTGGAGATATCTTGCATGTGGGATACGACGTTGTAAATGAGTATGGTTGTCATTCTAGTGTCATTTGGACATAAATGGAAGTAGTCATTTTGACTCAATTTAGAGTCTAAATGTTCTTTAAAACCAATGAATACCGATGTTTTTATACTTGGCACGAACTCTGCAACACACTGTCTGTAAAATCAGATGTGAACGCGAATAGTTCACTTTTAAATATAAAAAGCGTGCTGCGTTAGCAGGAAACACGTGAGACAGCCAGTCTATTATTATATCTATAAATAAAGTCGTAATTTAAAGCCTTCTAGGGAACACTATGCTAAGTAATCAACATATCGAAATCATCAAAAGCACTATTCCTCTACTTGAGTCAGCTGGACCTGCTCTGACTCAGCATTTCTATCAGCGAATGTTTGCTCATAACCCAGAGCTCAAAGACATTTTTAATATGACTCATCAAAAGTCGGGTCGTCAAAGCGTTGCTTTGTTTGAAGCGGTAGCCGCTTACGCTAAGAACATTGAAAACCTCGCTGCTTTGTCAGCAGCAGTTGAACGTATCGCGCACAAGCATACGAGCTTTCACATCAAAGCTGAGCACTACCAAATTGTTGGGCACCACCTCATTGAGACATTGCGTGAACTGGCGCCAGAGGCGTTCACTCCGGCTGTAGAGGAGGCTTGGACAGAAGCGTATCTATTTTTAGCGCAGATCTTTATCGATCGCGAAGAAGAGCTTTACCAATTGCGTGAAAAAGCACTGGGTGGTTGGCGCGGTACTCGTCGATTCGTCGTCGTCGAAAAAACATCAGAGTCTAAATTAGTCACGAGTTTTGTTCTTGAGCCTGAAGACGGCGGCAAAGTACTCGATTTTCAACCAGGTCAGTATCTGGGAATTCAAGTCTCACCAACGGGCAGTGATAACGTGGAAATTCGACAATATTCACTTTCTCAAGCACCAACGGGCACAAGCTACCGTATCTCTGTGAAAAAAGAGCAATCGAGTGAGCATGCTGATGGTTTGGTCTCTAACTATTTGCATCGTGAGTTAAATGTTGGTTCAACACTAGACGTTATGCCACCTGCTGGCGACTTCTTTTACCAGCCGTCTGATGCACCTGTGGTACTTATTTCTGCCGGTGTGGGCTGCACGCCTATGCAAGCAATGCTACAACAAATCGGTAAGCAAGATTCCTCCCAGCAAGTGACTTACTTACACGCGTGTGAAAATGAGCTGCAGCATTCGTTTGTTGATGAAACGGCGACAATTTTGGCTGCAAACGGCTGGCAACAACATACTTGGTATCGTGAACCACAGGACAAGCATGAAGCGACGAATTGTCACAATGGGATGATGGATTTATCAGCTATCAAAGATTCTCTACCAGTTCATTTTGGTGAGTTCTATCTTTGTGGACCAGTTGGCTTTATGCAGGCCGTGGTGGCACAGCTAGAAGCGATGGATGTGGAGCGCTCACGTATTCACTATGAAGTATTTGGTCCACATGCAAACCTATAACGCTTAGTCTAACTTGTCGGCTAGTTCAATTAGCCGGCTAGTTAAACCATTTTTCAAACCACCTCTCCCAACCGGATGACGGTGGTTTTTTTGATTCAAATTCGCGAAAGCCCTGATAGTAGCTTTGGTTGAATGCTATACGTAAGTCATCGATACTTTTTTGTGTTAGAGGGCTGAGCGTTTCGCTGGTCTGCAGGGCGTGATCATTGGCGAGGCTAAAGTCCATTCCCAAGTACCCTTGGATATAGACCCAGATATGGGTTACTAACATCAGCTCTTCAACAACAGGGAGCTTAAATGCACGGGCATGCTCACTGCCCACTTGTTGCTCAATTGCAGATTGCATCGCCTGAACTTGATTAAGATGTGCATTGAGAGAGGAAAGCGCTTCTACATTAAGTTTGGTGAATAGACCAAGTAGTAAACCAGAAGGGGCATGATCGGGTTTATTCTCTTGTGCTCTAGCGAACAAAAGGTTTTCTCGCTCGCACAAGTTATTCAGAGCTTCTTGGTGCGTCGCTGCAATGCTAAGCGTGTCGGCCTTAATGTCGTTCAGTGCTTCCCTCAGTTCAATCATTTGTCTTGCAATTCCTCTACAGTGACTTCTACTGAGCCACTCTCCGCATCAACAAATAGGGAGGTTCCGGTAATCATGACAGAAAGATCCATTGTTCGAGTAACCAACCCAGTCAGTGATTCGATAGACTCATTATCGAAGCGATAGACGCTAGCATCTAAATAGCCAAATTTACCTTGGTTTTGTTGCCACCATACATCGCTTTTGGTGTTGAAGCTGTAAACCTTGGTTTTCTTGGAGAGTCGAGTGGCTTTCTTAACGCGATCAACATCTGGCTCACCAATATCAATCCAAACCAAGGTTTGATCATCGAGTGATTTTTCCCAAATGTCCGGCTCTTCAATGGTCGATAATCCTTTGGTGAACTGAAGGTCGGGAGATGCGTTTAAGCAGAATGCCATCAGTCTTGCCATCATACGTTGCTGATTTTCAGAAGGGTGCAGGGCGACGGTAAGGTTGAGAGAGTCGTAGTAGTCACGATTCATGTCGGTCAAGGCAACACGAAACTTATAAATGGTTGGTTTTAAGGCCATGAGAATGCTCAAAATTTGTGAATATCGTTTGACTCTATAGTACGCGTCTCACCGCAAAAGGGTACTAACAAAGTAGGGGATTGGGACTAACTGATACAAAAATAGCCAGCAGAGCTGGCTATTTATCAAACGTTACTGGAAGTCAGTCTTAAACTGGAACGATTTCTTCAGCTTGAGGGCCTTTTTGGCCTTGAGTTACTCGGAACTCAACTTTTTGGCCTTCAGCAAGCGTACGGAAACCGTCTGCTTTAATGTTGCTGAAGTGAGCGAAAACGTCTGGACCATTTTCTTGTTGAATGAAGCCAAAGCCTTTAGTTTCGTTGAACCACTTAACTGTACCAGTTACTGTGTTAGACATAGTTATATCCTAAATTTTTTACTATCTTGTTTCTATTGCCAATCCGGCAGCTATAGCGTGGAAAATGAAATTGCTATTGCGTACAACGCGTCGGGGGAATCACGAGAATTCAACGAATGCTTTTTGTATACAATGGAACTTTTTTTCTAGCCAGTAACGAATATAAGCGACTTCTTAGGCAAGTCAAAGAGTGGTGAATATATTAATGTTGAATATTTGATGTGTAGCTCGTTTTTAGATGGCACTTTCATGACATTTCAAACAGATAGCTAAATTTTTGACGCTGGATCAACATCTGAGTAGGATGTGTAAAATATTGATATAAAACATTATTTAGCGCCTCGAAATAATGTTTTGTAAAGATTGTGCAAACAATACGATTATTTTGAAGTGCTAAAGGTTTTTATAGAATTACCAATTAATTAGGCCTATCTCTCTATTTTTGGCGAGTATATTGAGTATGCGGTAATTTGACCAGCCACAATAGCTGAAAACATAAATAATGCGGATAAACCGATATTAGGGATCGGTAAAATCGATTGCTCAAACACAGATTGGCTAGCGCTCACCATAACACGGCTTCCTGGTACCAAGATAATGATGCCCTGAACAATGTAAATGGAACCCGTGAGATCAAGCCTTTTGGCAACCCAGGTGCCATATAAAGTGATGAGCACCGTAGTGACCCAAGTGCCCACAACCCAGCCGCTATCAAACCCTAAATAGAACGGCCCCCACATGCCAAGCACGGCTACGGGTAGTCCCAGTAGAATGTCAGTTGGGCGGGCGTTAAAAATGACGCCAATGGAGGTTGAGATGAGCAATAGCCCAAAACAATGCAGCCATAGCGGGACTTCATTGGTGTAGGACAGAGACTCTGCTTGCCCCCAAAAGGCCTCACCAATATTGAGCCCCATCATCACACCGATAAACAATTTTATGAGGGTGAGGGCGCTTTGCCCCAAAAGAGCGGTACCCGAGACTAAGTCATTAAATGCCAAACACTCAAGTGAGTTGGCGATAGATAAACCGGGCACAAACAAAACGACACTCGCAATACATAACGCCCATATGGGAATTGCAGCGCCGGTACTGGCGATAAATGCCACAAGTACCCCGGTGAGTAGAGCTGAAATGAACTCGACCGCGATAGAGTTGCGCCCACGATAAACAAGCTGACACACCCAAACCATCAAACCTAACAACATAGAAAATGCAATGGCTTCCAACGTGCTGCCTACCAGCATGAGATAAGCGGGTGGGATCCCCATATTAGCCAGGGCGACCACCCACTTTGGGTAACCGACCGGCTCTGGAACCGGCTCATTGCTTGGCTGATTGATTCGAATGATAGTGTTGGCGAGCAAGCTAAGGTTGATGGAGGCGGGTTTTAATCGCTTTAGTACAACCGTGTTGTCTTTATCTGGAAATTGATAGTTGATGGCGGTTGGGGTGGCTTGCACCATGACATCGATGCCGTGTTTTTGCGCGTAGTATTGCGCGTACTTTTCCACTTTATAAGGGGCACATCCACTGCGGTGAAGTGTGTCGCCGATATCTACGATTTTTTTAATTGTTTGAGTGGAAGGCATAGGTTCGTCTAATCAATGTCGTGGTGCCACTTCGGTGGCGTAAAGGTACCAAAGCTTCAAGGGTTTTTCGATAGTTAATATTCAATTTGCTATCAATTTTATTCACTGTAACAGAACGCATTGCAGCAGTCAGATGGCGAACCGCAAACGTTTCAATGTCTTAGAAAGCTGATTGATAACAAACGATAGGTAGACTTGGTAGTCGCTATATTTAACACGCTTCTCTAACTATTGACTATCAGATTTAATTTCGATTTGAAGAAGTACTATTTATACGAGCGAACGGTTCTTCGCTTCGAAAAGGAAAAGTGAGATTTACCTCTCACTTTTCCTTTTCGTATCAGTGTGATAGTGCAATTAAGAAGCAAATCGAAGCAAAGATGCGCAGTTAACCCAGAATGTTCAAAAAGAGGCTTTTCTTTTCTATCAGATGTGGCATATTAACTCTCGTCCCACGATGATGCGTGCATCGTATAATGGCTATTACCTCAGCCTTCCAAGCTGATGATGCGGGTTCGATTCCCGCTGCACGCTCCAATCTTTGCTTCCTAAGTATACTGCTAAAATAACCCTTAATTTCAAGTGTTTAATCGTTCTATAAATCAACCGATCAAAGCCCCCAACTCCATAAGTTTGAACCGTTCTATCTGCGGTTGAGACCATTTTGAGACCAAATCTAGACCATGATACTTTTGTAGTAAAAATGGTGTTAATTGATTTTAAATGGTCAAGTTGTCAGCTCACTATTAACAATACTTATCCGAACCTACGCTTCTTTAAAGAACTAGTGGGTCATCCACAATGCTTAAGCTTCCGGCTTTTTTACTCAAAAGGTGTCACCACATTTGCTTGAAAAGAAAAATATGAAACGTTCGCTAATTGGCCTTTTAGGTTTGGCGCAACTATTACTGTGCTCTTTACCCGCTAAGGCGGAGGTAGAGTCATATCCGTATCACCTGGCGCGCATTACATTAACTGAGAAATTGGTTATCGAACGAGATAGAGAAGTGGCTAGTCTCGCTGTTGATGGCTCAGAAATGTATCACTTTCTTCAACAGCAAATTGAACAGCAAGGTATCTTCTTTTTGTCGGTTGAACTTCCATGGATATTGGTACCTGAACGTGTGTTAGTGACTGACTATCAGCACGTTTCTGAAGATGGTGAAAACTACTATGTCCCGATGGAAAGTGCAGAGTACTTCCTTCCAGACTTGGCTGGCTTTGAAAAAGGCTTTAACCGAAAGCGAATGTTTAGGTTTAGCGAAAGCACACAATACCAAGGCTATTATCAAGCCTTTAAAATGCATTGCTTCAGCAGTATTTGCAGCTATCAGCTGAGGTTAGTGCCACCAGACCCTGAGCGTGCTGCGGCAACCTATAAGGCCGTTTATCCCCTCCTTGAAGGTAATTATGTAACCGACCCTGATTTTCGACTTTTGGATGTCACTTATGAAGATTGAACAGTCCGCATTAATCGCCTTTCAACTCGGAATAGGTACCGATCACCAAGGGCGATTCATTAACGAGATATGGGACTATACTAGTTTTTGGCTTGAGCATGATCACAAGTATATCCAATGGCTATTTCCTATCGATACCCAAACCAAGTTCAACCGACATGCTCCTGTTTTAACCACTGATGACAGAGCTGCATTTTTTGAGTCGGAAGCACTTCAGCAAGCGCAGCAAAAATCTTTAGATTTGTTGCTCCGCTTTTTTGGTTTGCAGTGGCAAGAGGGTGAAATCGTTCCTACCGCTCAGTTAAATATCCGCGATCATATCTGGTTGAAACGGGGTGGACATAACCACTTACGTATTTCACGAATCATCAGAAGCCTTGCGCTTTGTGGACAACACGAGCTCAGTTACCAATTTCAGCAGGCTGTGATTAAGGTCGCGAAAGAGTATGGAGAGGTTAGTGATGAGTCGATAGATTATTGGTTGAAGGCTGGGGATGACCTTAATTCGGATTCATGAAGAGAGTTAAAGAAGTTATGAAGCAGCGGCCAATTTGACTTGGCCACTGCAGTCTATATATGCCTAGAATGTGTTTTTAATGACTTATTTATCAGTATCTTATTTCCTTGCTTGAACTTGGTATTGAAGCTTGCTCGTGTGC
This sequence comes from Vibrio wakamikoensis, assembly GCF_050337275.1. Lineage (NCBI taxonomy): Bacteria > Pseudomonadati > Pseudomonadota > Gammaproteobacteria > Vibrionales > Vibrionaceae > Vibrio > Vibrio wakamikoensis. Next base: position 114,667 of record NZ_JAKJST010000014.1, read on the forward strand.
AATAAGTTTTTTTATTGCCTGATTGATAACAATGATGTCGTCTAGAACTGTCACATTGTCGACGGCATCGAGCAACGACTCTTTACTGCAAGGTGGGATCCTTTCGATATTTTTTATTTTTCCGCGAGTGGTATTTTTAAGAAGATCGAATGTTGAATGATTCATGTAATAAGCCTGAAAGACGTTGTAGTATTAGGAGAACGTTTGCGCGAAATATATACATGTTTTCCAGGTACTTCAAATACTGCTTGGGAATGTATTTGAGTCTCTCATTCCTGCTGCGAATGTTTCCTGCTCGTGTTTTCGAGTGTGAATGTTAACCCTATGAAGTACAAGAACTAATCAGCTCTCTGTTTCGATATTTATTAACAGGCTGGCTAAGTAATGAGTCTATTATTGTGAACTCGCGCTAGTTTTATTGGAATTGATGAGCGGTAGACGTGGGCGGTACACAATGTCCGCTGGGACAAGAAATTGTCAATATTTTCGCTATAGAGTAAAATTTATTAAATGAATCTGTTCATAGCTAAATGGAGGCAAGTGACAGAAATTAGCAGTTGGTGTATGAAAAATGCGCACGCGCATTATGCAGTCTGTGCATTAATTCGCAGGCTTAGACTTTATTCTATTGAATTTAAAGAGTTATTTTGTCAGTATCTCGATTGAACGATGTTGCTGGCTTTGGTTGAATTTGCTACACATTTTTAGTGGATAACTTGTAATAAAACGTTTGCTTCATAGAGTTGACAGAATGCAAGCAAAACAGGAAAGAGGAGTGAATACATCAAGGGGAACAAGTATTCACTGAGGCGAGTTCCCATCGCTAAGCCTTACTCATTAACGGCGAGCTACCTTTACCTCATACAATCGTAGAACTCGGAACTGCACTGTTCAATGTTTTTTCTGTCGTACGTTAGAGCATTTCTGATGTCACCAGCACAATACCAGTTTCAGATACGGTGTAGTGCTTTTCATCTTCTTCTCTGTCGTAACCGATAACACTCCCATCGGGGATAACACAGCCTTCACCAACGATGACTTTTTTTAGTTTACAGCGTTTACCAATATGGGAGGCAGGCAAGAGAATGGAGTCTTCTACGACGGTTTTTTCATTTATGTAGACGTCAGATGAGACTAATGTTCGAATAATGGATGCGCCTGAAATAATGGCTCCGGCACATGCGACGGAGTCAACGGCGCTGCCTTGACGTTCAGGATCATTAAATAGAAACTTAACACCAGGACGTTGAACTTGATTAGTCATGATTGGCCATTGTTGGTCATAAAGATTTAACTCTGGCGTTGGTGATAGTAGATCCATAGAGGCTGTGTAGTATTCCTCAAGATTACCCACGTCTCTCCAATAACCGTTGCCTCCAGGGTGCCCTTTATCCGTGAAAACATAACCCTTGAGTTTTGCTCTCCCAATTAAGCTAGGGATGATATTGTGGCCAAAATCATGTTTGTATTCTGGGCTTTCAAGCGCTTGTTTTAGCTCGCAATCTAGTACATCAATATTGAAAATGTAGATCCCCATTGAGATAAGAGCTTTAGAGGGGTCATTAGGCGTGGGCGTAGGGTTAGTCGGCTTTTCGACAAAATTAATGATGTCAGCCTCAGAGTTGAGTCCCATCACCCCAAATTCGGATGCTTGCTCTATTGGCTTCTCAATACAGGCTACGGTGACATCTGCACCACTTTCGACATGAAAGTTAACCATTCGAGAGTAATCCATTTTATAGATGTGATCGCCACCTAAGATAAGCACGCGCTCTGTTGATTCTTGGCGCTTCAATAAATCTAAGTTCTGATAGATGGCATCTGCCGTTCCTCTATACCAACTTTCTCCAACTCGCTGTTGTGCAGGGATAATGTGTACACCTTCTCCTAAAGCGGAGTAGCTTGACTGCCACCCAAATTGGATGTGGCTAATGAGATCGTGTGCCATATATTGAGTTAGAACACCAACTCGACGAATACCAGAGTTAATACAGTTCGATAGGGCAAAATCAACAATTTTAAATTTGCCACCAAATGATACTGCCGGTTTAGCGACACTTGACGTTAACCCTTTAAGTCTTGTCCCTTTACCTCCGGCCAGTATCATGGCCGTCGTATTTCTCAATCGTGCGTTACTCGAAATGTGAGAGTAGTTATTTCCTTTATTCATTTTCAATCCATTAAATTAGTGAGGGAGAGTCGGAGCAGTGTATCCATAACAATGTGGAGGGAGAGCCCTGGGCAATACGTTATCTAGCAATGTGGCCTTCATTGATAACAAGCTCGTAATCATTACAGAGCTGTATCAGTATTTGTCTTGCCCTTGGGTTTAACATTTTAACTCGACGGCTGGTCCAGTTTTCTGCAATGTATTTTCCTACTTCAACACCCGCCGCAGGGAAGTCACAGAAATATTCCATTAAGTAGGCTTCTGCTTCTTTTAAAGACAGTCCATTCTTATCCCAGTCGACCATTCTTTGCCCGGTGAGGCTATACCAATCGTTAAATGAATGAGAAGTGGCGTTCATCATATTTTCCTAATATTCAAAGCACTAAAAAGGCAGAGTCCTACTGCCAATATATCAATCTTATCGAGCATAAAGGTGTTGGTTCATTTCTTTTTTTGATTGACAACTAATGCAGTGTGTACACGTGACATCAAAGGCTAAGCGAGCCGGTTCGATGTCGTCACCACATGCCTGACAATACCCGTAATCATTCAAAGATACTTTTGCTTTAGCGAGAGTTAATGCATTTGCGCGTGCATTCAAACGACCCATAATCGTGTTGAGTTGGTAGTGGTGTTGCAATTGGTCAGCCGTATCGCAGCAATCGCTTGATTGAACGGCGGATTGGCTTAATTGTGTTCGGGTATCGTCGATACTCGCTAGAGCAAGACTAAGCTCTTCTTGAATACGAGCTTGAATGTGATTCAAATCCATGTGTTGTTTTCCTTTTATGCGCAAAAAGCTATTTGTCAAAATAAAGTAGCCCCGAGAAGTAAAACCATCATCGGGTCTAAATTGACGCAGTAGCCCCCATGCTACTTATGTTGCTCAATGCAAATCATCCTTAATGAGCGGGCTGTTATCGTCCAGCTCCTGGCTCCATTCGCTGTCCTAGCGTTGTCCTATGATTCCGTTCTGGTTTTTCTGTCCTCAAAAACCATGTCCGTCCCTAAAGGCATTCTTTTTAACTCGACTAGCCCCGTCGATGAGAGATATTTTACGTGCTCAGGAATTGAAATGGGTGTTAACGCTAGGTAAAGAATGATTTAACAGAGCAATGTACGGGTTGGTGGAACAATAAAACAAAGGGTTATGCGTATGGGCAAGTAGGTTTAGCGATGAATCCAGATGCATTATGTCCATCGCTATGGACGATCTCTTACAAGTTTTGCTGACACTATGCTGACATTGAGACTATAAGCAACTTATTTATGTTAGTCATAATTCACACACCCAATGATTTGAATTCAATGCATAGGAACAAGGCTTAACACCGAGTTGAGTTAATGATATTACCCTACTGATTAACGGTTCGGTAATAATACTTCCGCTGACCTTTGACATTAATGTAAGTCTCATTGATCAGCCACGAAGCAGCCACAGGCTTCTTTTTTCTGGGGGGGTGGGAATGAATGATTTCGCAGACCACTAGCTGGCGTGATTGCTATTTGTTTTTTGTATGATGCGATACAGGCCTTTAACTGCAAAGTGAGATATTTACCCTAAGGCTTGTGAGATAACGCTTACATTTGGAGTGGTTTTTCAGCGGTTGAGTATTGTTTTTTGTAAGCTAAAAATTACTAACTTACTAATAGTTATAGGTATGTTCATTGTTGGCGGTATTTTGTTCCGTTTTTTACATTTTTATGTCATTTATTCTAACTCTTCTCCTTTTATTATGTTGCGGTATCAAAGGACGAGCATTTTTTCGTTCTATTACTTGTACACCAATGGGCAAGATGCCCGAGCAAGATACTTCTTTTACCAATTTATTATATGGAAATGATGAATGGACTTCACTACAGCCAAAAATATTACTTGCTCTGAGTTAGCGCAAGTTACGCAAGACCTTTCAACATCCAAAGCACTATTAAGTGCCGTAACGGAAAGAGTCACTGATTCATGCGATGTTGCGGGCATAGCACAACAGCAAGCCGGTATTGAACAAAGGATGAGACGTTTAGTCACTCGTCTATCTGCGCTTGAGCAAACACTTATTAGTATCGACAACTATGATTTTGGGCTTTGTCAAAATTGTGGAGAAGCCGTTGAGTTAGCTCGGTTGCAATTTGACGTTACTTGCCGTTGTTGTGTGACTTGTCAGGGCATTATCGAGAAAAAAAGTCATCTATACGTAGACTAGCATTAGTCCGTTAATATCAGGCGAGATGTCAGGTGACAACAAAGACATTCAGCCCATTATATAATTATTATAATCTAATGAATACGATCTGATATTATCTTTCATACTTTAAAAGGAATATAAAAATGAGCGCCATAATTTTACCATCTACTAATTTAATTGGTAGGGGTTGCCTAGTTCAAGCGATGGATATCATTAAGAACCAGGAGTTTAAAAAAGTGCTAATAGTCACTGACTCAGTATTAAGTGAAGTTGGTCTGGTCAAGAAAGTAACGTGTGAACTTGAGAAAAGGGATATTGAGTTTCATGTCTTTGATGGAACTCAGCCGGATCCAACGATTAATAACGTAGAACAAGGGTTGGATGAGTTATCTAAACATCGCAGTGATTTAATTGTGTCAATTGGTGGTGGTTCGCCACATGATTGCGCAAAGGGCATTGCCTTGGTGGCGACAAACGGTGGAAGCATCCGTGATTATGAAGGATTGAATATTGCTTCAAAACCAGCAATGCCTTTAATTTCGATTAATACGACCGCAGGAACGGCGTCTGAGATGACAATGTTCTGTGTCATTACTGATCCTGTAAGGGGAAAGAAAATGGCGATTATAGATCAGAAAGTAACGCCATTAATTTCAGTTAATGACCCTCAATTGATGCTAGCGATGCCTGCTTCGTTGACAGCAGCAACAGGGATGGACGCTTTAACTCATGCTGTCGAAGCTTATGTATCAGTGGCGGCGAACCCAATAACGGACACTGTTGCGTTAAAAGCGATTGAAATGATTGCAACGTATTTACCTAAATGTGTTGATAATGGGAATGACATTGAAGCAAGAGAGCAAATGGCTTATGCCCAATTTATGGCAGGGGTAGCTTTCAATAATGCTCTTTTAGGTTATGTTCATGCAATGGCTCACCAAGTCGGCGCTACCTACCACCTGCCACATGGCGTATGCAACGCTATACTTTTGCCGCACGTACAGCGCTTCAATGCTCCTGCAAATCCAACAAAGTTTGCAGAAATTGCTAAGGCTATGGGAAAAGATATCGATGGCGTTGATATTGAACAAGCCAGTTTGTTAGCAGCAGATGCGATGGCTGAGTTGGCGCAGCGTACAGGTATTCCAGCAAAGTTGAGTGACTTAGGCGTGGATGGGAATGACATAGAAATGTTGGCTTCAAAAACTCTGGAAGATGTTTGTTGTATGACTAATCCTAGGCAAGCCTCGAAGAAACAGATTAAAGAGATATTTGAAGCGGCGCTATAGCACCCCGAAAGCTCTAGGTAAGATCTCTTTCATGCTTGATGCAGCCAATACGCTACATCAAGTATGAAAGGTATAAAAATATCATTTACATTAAGACCTCAATTACATCGTTCCATATAAGGAAGTGTGGTGAGTATATGTATCGAAGTCAACGGCTCTTAGCTCTTAGTCCTATCCACCCATCAAACCTATGGGTACGACCAGAGTGTGGTTGTACTGGCCGGGGGCGTATCGATGACGTATTTGACTATTTTTATGAGTGGAAAGTAGCCTGTATTATTTTTAGTAGTGGTAAATATGAGTAAAACAAGAAAAATAGCAAGTATTGAGATGGCTAGGCTAATAGCGTTTTTAGCAGTAGTCTTGATTCACGGTCAATTTCTTATGAGTATTGAAGTTGGTACTGCCGGGGAGCCTTGGCTAGGTTACATCGGAAATCAACTCGCTCGTTTTGCTGTACCGCTCTTTTTCTTGATGTCTGGTTATCTTATACAGCCGAAACTGTATTCAAAGCCTTTTGAAACTGCATCTCAATATTCTATACCTTTGATACGCTTGTGGTTGATATGGTCGGTTATTTCACTGGTGATGCCTTTTAACTTGGGCACAGTGATGGAACAAGGCTATCTCACCGAGAGGCAGGGATATTGGGATTCATTAATGATTAACCCTCTGAATTCAATCCTAGAGGGAGGGCTGGTCCATTTATGGTTCTTGCCTGCTTTGGTGATGGCAGTTTATATCATTGCGTTTGCCGTTAGCTTCAAAAATGTTCAATGGATTTTGGTGTTTGCTTCTTTATTATACTTGTATGGCTTGTTGGGGGGGAGCTATCAAGTAATGAGTGGCCATGAAGCGCCAGTGTTTACAAGAAATGGTCCATTTTTTAGTCTGCTGTTGGTCAGTCTTGGTTGTGAGATAAGACGTCTCAATATAAAGCTAAACTCGCGAGATGCGATCAAGGTAATGTTAGTTGGTTTAATGGTTCACTTTTTCGAGGCTAGCGTTTTACATCAGCTAGGCTATGAGTTTAGTTTAAACGATTATCTGGCCGGTACCGTACCGTGGGCGGTTGGCTGCTTTTTATGGTTGCTGGCTAATCCAGATTGGGGTAATTATCCTTTTGTATCTAAAATCTCAAATCGAATATTGTCACTCTATGTAGTGCATCTTCTTGTGATTATCGTCATGTTTAATGTATGTGGGATTTTAGGTCTGAATGGGTTGTCAAAGGACATTGTTGTATTGGTTGGGACATTAGCGTTGTCCTATAGCCTTGTCTGTTTACTCGAGCGAACGCCGTTATCGTTTATGGTAAAGCGTTAATTGCTATTATTGGAAAGAGTCATTATGACGCTATGACGTTTGTATGAACTATGTGGTTTGCAAAGACATCTACCTGCTGGTATACAAGTGATGGAGTTGGTTTTGCAATAAAAACGCCCTTTGCTGACAACAGAAAAGGGCGTTTTCGTTGGAGAATCAGTCTACTTTCGTTCTTATTCCTCGCTGTTCTTCATCCAAGATATTTTCTGATAGGAATTGGTCTATATAAGTCACGAAAATGTTTTAATGACCGATTTTTCAGTATCTTACTTCCTTACTTGAATTTGGTATTGAAGCTTGCTCGTGTGCAATTAGTTTTTTTATTGCCTGATTGATAACGATGATGTCGTCTAGATCTGTCACATTGTCGACGGCATCGAGTAACGACTCTTTACTGCAAGGTGGGATCCTTTCGATATTTTTTATTTTTCCGCGAGTGGTATTTTTAAGAAGAGCGAATGTTGAATGATTCATGTAATAAGCCTGTAAGACGTTGTTGTAGTATTAGGAGAACGTTTGCGCGAAATATATACATGTTCGTCAGATACTTCAAATACCGTTTGGGAATGTCTTTAAGTCTAGTATTTGCGCCATGAATGCTTTCTGGCTGTGTTTTTCGAGTGTGAATGTTAAGCCTATGAAGAACAAGAACTAATCAATGCTCTGTTTCGATATTTGTTTACAGACTTACTAAGTAATGAACTTATTATTGTGAACTTGTACTAGTTTTATTGGGATTGATGAGCCGTAGACGTAGGGTGGATAACTTGTAATAAACCGTTTACTTCACTGAGTTGATCGGTTGCAAGCAAAACAGCAAAGAGCAGTGAATACATCAAGGGGAACACGTATTCACTGAGGCGAGTTCCCATCGCTAAGCCATACTCATTAACGGCGAGCTACCGACTACCTTTCTTAACTTTAGTTTATGTGCAGAGAACTTCAAGGCATAAGCGGTCGTTTGGCATTTTCATGGTGACAGCGAGGCAATATGTTATCTAGTAATGTGTCCTTCAATGAGAACAAGCTCGTAGTCATTACAGACCTGTATCAGTATTTGTCTTGCTCTTGGGCTTAACATTTTAACTCGACGGCTGGTCCAGTTTTCTGCAATGTATTTTCCTACCTCAACACCCGCCGCAGGGAAGTCACTGAAATATTCCATTAAGTAGGCTTCTGCTTCTTTTAAAGACAGTCCATTGTTATCCCAGTCGGCCATTCTTTGTCCGGTGAGGCTATACCAAACGTTAGATGAATGAGAAGTGACGTTCATCATATTTTCCTTAATATTCAAAGCACTAAAAAGGCGAGTCCTACTGCTAATATATCAATCTTATTGAGCATAAAGGTGCTGGTTCATTTCTTTTTTTGATTGACAACTAATGCAGTGTGTACACGTGACATCAAAGGCTAAGCGAGCCGGTTCGATGTCGTCACCACATGCCTGACAATACCCATTATCATTCAAATCCATGTGTTGTTTTCCTTGGCTTGTTTGCCTTCCTTGTAACTCGTCTAGCCCCGTCGATGAGAGATGTTTTACGTGCTCAGGAAATGAAATGAGTGTTAACGCTGAGTAAAGATTGATTTGATTGATTAATAGAAGGGCTGGTAGAACGAAAAAACTGAGGATTATGTGTAAGGGCAAGTAGGTATGACTATAAATCCAGATGCACTATGCCATTGCTATGGACGATCTCTTACAAGTTTTGCTGACAATAGGCTGACATTAAGACTATGAACATCTTGCTTATGTTACCAGTGATTCACGCACTCAATAGCTTGGATTTAATGTATGGGCATGAGGTTTAACATCAAATTGAATCACGCGTCTATTGAATTAGGCAAATCACGCACGGTTCAATGCTAGCGCGTTACAGTGTATGATGAAATCTTGTCAGCGAGATCTTGATTAATATTGTTGCAGTGCTTGCTGAGGAATTGGCGTTCAGCGAAGGTTGCGTGATGAGATAGGTCAACATCACCATAAACGAACCAAGAATCTACGTTTAATTGATGAGAATGAGCTAATAAGCGTCTGACTGGGTCTGCATCATCAAGCCTCATTCTTCCTACCCAGTCGATATCCGGTGCTAAAGTATCATCAGGAAATACGAGGCTATTGATGAGATCTCTATATATGTCTTGGTTGTCGATAGGATAAAGTAAATATCCATGCTCTTGTGCTGCTGTGGTTAGTGCATTTACAGCCTTAACGTCGAACGGTATGGTTTTGAACAATTGAGGCTGAGTTAATCCAATGGTAGTCGCTCCAATTTCCGTCAGGTAGCTATAAGAATATAGAGTACGGCGGGCCATAAAGTATAGAATTCTCATAATGTGTACATCCTTAGTTTGAGTAGGCCATTGCCTTGGCAATGTCAGCGATTTTTTTTAGTTCTTGCAGTCCTCCGGTAAGCATCAAATCAAGAGCACTTGAACCACTTAGAGTGGGGTGAAGGTTCTTTTTTGATACCCAGCTGTAAACACTTTCCTTGCTCGAAAAAAAAAGACTTAATGATGAATGGATCGACAAAATGTAGCTGGCTCGTATCAAGCTGTCGTTTTCAGGCTTTTCGAAATGGTTTGTGTTCAGTAGTCGATCCACCTGATGTTGTGTACACCCCCATTTTTCTAAGATTTTGGTCGCTACTTTGAGTGATGTACGTCTTTCGGTGTGATGGATTTTAGCAAACATTTCAAAGCCCTTAGGTGGGTTAAACACAACTTGAGGTTAGCATAGGGCAAAGGGGGCCTCTAATAATATTGTGTTTCCAGCGTTAGATTGAAAGTTATATAAAAGTTAACTTTTTCATTTGGTTATGTATAATTTAAGGTTGTTTCGACACTGGTTGTTCTCTACTATTTCTACTAATCGTCGTTAAATTGGCTCAAGTGATAGAAATTAACAGTTGGTGTATGAAAAACGCGCACTCGCATTAAGCAGTATTTGCATTAACTCGCAGGCTTAGACTTTCTTCTGTTGAATTTAAAGGGGCATTCTGTCAGCATCTCGATTGAGCGATGTTGCTAGCTTTGGTTGAGTTTTGTACACATTTTTAGTGGGCAACTTGTAACAAACCGTTTGCTTCAAAGAGTTGATAGATTGCAAGCAAAACGTGAAAGAGCAGTGAATACATCAAGGGGAACACGTATTCACTGAGGCGAGTTCCCATCGCTAAGCCTTACTCATTAACGGCGAGCTACCGACTACCTTACTTAACTTTAGGTTACCAATAGCGAACTTCAAGGGATACGCGTTCGTTTAGCGTTTTCATAGTTACATCGAGGTGGCTTGTGAGTAGGGTATCGTAGATACTTTCAGTATATAGTTGTCGTTATATCAGCAATTAACGGCAGCGTGACTTGTGACCATTAATCAACTTAGGAAGACGTTTTGTTAGTATTCAATTGCACTAAAGCCGCTTCGGACTTTTTTACTGTTTCTCGTCGAGGTCAAAAGCAAACTCCTATTGAAGATAAACCCACCGAATCCATTTCCGACGTAGGTACTGCTCTTGAGCCCATTTCACAGTGGCTTGTGCATGTCATCAAGGTCCAGCGAAAAAATGTGATTGTAGCGATGCATGTAGATACGCGTTATGCGATGGTATTTTGCGGTGTGAAGAAGGGTGATTGGCTTGAATTTACGAACTTACTTGTAGAGCGCCTGTTTAACAATCTTCACTTTTTTATGGGGGAGTTTGAGTGGGGCGATGATGACAGCTTTCTTGAGATGTTTAACTGCTTCCTTACTCATCATCCACGTCCTTATTTCTGCCAGCGAGGCGACCGCAGCGTGCAAAGCCATGTCAATGATGTAGCCTGGCAATTTGAAGACCGTGTTTATCAAGTGGGCACGCTACCTGATAATGAGCTTGAATCCGCTTCGTTTGACGAGTGGGTGAATAGCTTGCTTCGCAAAACTAAAGCAAGTAAAGATTACTTTTATCCCGATGAAGAGATGTTCTTGCAGTGGGCAAGCCATTATGGCCAGTTGCACGACAATGAGTTGGAGCTCGTTCGTCCACTTTTCTCCTCCCTACGTTGTCAAATGATAGATAATATTCAAGATGAAGCAAAAATAGCGGAAATCCAGGCACAAATGGAAATGGTCGCGGCATCGATGACGAATGAAGCGTCACAAGAGAAAGCGACCATCCCAGATAACGTGGTTGATCTCTTTGCTTTCAAAAGTGACGTTAAGCATTAAGTAGAGACCTAGCATCTTAAATAGGTGTTCCTTTTAGGACTCCGATTCATCCCCACTATTTAGATTCATCATCATAATGCCCATCATATGGAATAAATGCAGCAAAAGCGGGGATGATTGCTTGGTCTTTGACTCATTATTCATTCGTGAACTTGGGTGTACTAATTCCAATCTAACCGCACCTTGTGCTTTTTTACTTCGACCTGATGGTTTTCTCTCCTTGTAAGTTTTAATACCTTTGAGGGCATCGAGCCATTCCGGTTTTTTTATGCTGCTATCGAGGTACTGCGTTGCTGCGCGCCAGTGAGCTTTGGGGATAAATAAGTGGGTGGTCTCCAGAAACTTGTTCAATTCAATGGGCGAATTGAAATGGATACCTGAGCGAGAAACACTCGCGTGCATGAGGGCATAGGTAATGGTATCGACGATAGCTGCATGGTGATGTTGGTAGTGTTCTTTTAACTCTTTTATGTATTGATTCTGCGTTTTGATTTCAATGGAAGTTTTGAGTGCTGAGGGAAGAAGCTTCTTCGAACGAGCATTAGAAAAGTGACGGGAGTATTGCTGACCAGCCGACTCCGTAGAGAATGCTTTGATGTGTTTGGCATTGCTGATCCACTTGTTGAGTGTTGCCTCGGTGATTCTTAGCCTCGAACAAATGTCGTCATGACTAAAGCCTTGCTGATAAAACTCTAAAGCACTTCGGCAGATTGGAACGGAACGGATTTCTTTATCCTCTTTGATATGGATCGTGGGCACAATACCATTGTCTATGTTTGTTGATAGCTCTTGAATAGTGAGTGTTTTCATCAAGTAAGGTAGGACATATCGTTTGAGTCTTTTCTCCACAGGGACTCTTTGAGGCAATAAGCCCACTTGGCTCATCGCGCCTTCAGGAAGTGAAAAGTCGATATTTTTCAATTTTTGCGCAACGATCCAGTCAGAAAAATGGAAATAATGCTCAAATGTCATCCGTGGCGACTCATGACCCGCCATTGCGGCAATGGCATCGTAGCCGTTCATAGCTGATCGTCCAAACACGATGCCTTTAATTTTCTTGAGCTGGCTTCGAGCGTACGGGGATAACTGTTGGGGTAGTGTGCTTAAGTTATCGATTTCCAAGATAAGCTGAAGTCGGCTTAAGCAGCTATGGCGCAGGTGATGAAACACAAAATAGTTCAACTGGGACAGGGATTTGAGTAGCTCCCCTACGAGCATAGACACTCGAAAGTTATCTACTGGAAGCTTTGCGTCGGCCCCAAACGAAAAGAAGGGGTGCTTTTCCCCAAGTTGTTGTTCCTGTTTGAGATGGTAATAGTCGTTGATGATTTTGGTTTCATGCTTAAGCAACATTGGGTAGAGCGGTACTTTACGTAAACTCGCCGCGGTTTTGTTTGTACCAAGGTGATTATCTCGGACGGATAGCCAGCCAATGTTGGAAGGCTCAATGTCCTTGATTCGTAACTTGGCCAACTCATTGAGCCTTAGACCGCATCGATAGGAGAGGATACACATTGATTTAAGGCATAGTTTATCGGCTTCACCAAGTCCTTTAGCAGAAGAGAAGCCGTTAAGTAGACCTGTTAATAGAGCTTCATCGACAAACGCGGCGCGAGTGTGGGCTTGAGTAGGGTCAGTGTGTAAATAATCGCTCGAGATAGGCGTAAGTACATTGGTTTCCACAGCAGAAGCGTGCAAGTCTTTGAGTCGACCTGCAAAGTACTTTTTCGACTTGTCGGTCGTGTGGTTGTCGATGGTTTGCTTATAGATCTGTTCTAACTCTTCACCGTTGAGTGCATTCAGTGGATATCTTTCGCACAGGTAAAGCCATTTTCGAGTCAGACTCGAATGGTACGCTTTTAATGTACCAACACTGCAAGTCTCTAGCTTATGGCGATACCACTGGATGAGTAAGCGTTGGTTTATTGCTTCTTCACTCGATATTTCCGCTATTAACGTTTCCAGGCTTTGCTTGAGTGTTGCTTTGCTGACTGGTTTGAGGGTTCCCTTGGGGCGCAAACAATCTTTTAGTTTGTCAAAGAGTTCAAGATGTTGTGACTTTGGTTTCGCATTCTTTGCGCTTAACTCAGAATCTGAGGAAGCCGAAGCGGGGGTAACGTCGATATCCGTCAATGAATAGACCATTGGGTGAATCAAGCGGGCAAGATTGCTCGTCGGAAGACCGTAAGATTTTGTTTTGCTCACTTGGTATTCAATGAGCGCCTGGCTGATTGCTAAATCAGATTGGTTTTCTGCCACGTATACCGAGGTTTGGCAAAGTTGACTCAAAGTCAGGTCGCATTGATTTCCTGTCAATATGGTGCCCAACTCTCCTTTATCTCTAGGCGCCTGCCAACTATGGCGCCGCCACCGTTTCCATAAACGCAGTAAGCCAAGTGTAATAGGGTGAAGGTAGCAATGAAATTGGGTAACTTTATTTCCCGCGACATCAACATTGGTGTTAAACCGTTCAGAGTCGATGGTCACGCTAATAAAAGGCGAGTAATTCCAATGGTTCACTTTGACGTTTGAGCTAACAATTAATCGTTGGAAGGCGTCTACAACATCAGGATTCGCTTTGCCGCTATGATAGATGAGCGAAAGGATTAGATTCCGAAAAGCTTGCTCTTTGGATTGAGCGGGTGACTTTAGTAGCTCACTGAAGTACCAATGTTGATAGAATTCATAGCCTTTCCATGCACTCTGCATCCAATCGAGTGTGCGTAGTGGCTTGGGTGACTTTTTTGGTGACAATGTAACTTGGAGGGTTGACCTTCCAGTTATGGCGTTTTTGATAACTGAGGACGTTTTTTACACCGATGTTAAAAGCGCGTCGGTAATCGCCAATTCGCCCAAATATGTTGGTGATGTCATCGATGAACTTCGCCCAGTCTTTATAAAAACGCTCTTGCTTGGGCACTATGACTGGGTTTGGGAAATATTTCTCATATACTTGCTGTGCTTTTTGATTGACTCGCTCTATCTGGTTCAGTCGATTTTTACGGCGAGCCTCGACACCAATCTCAGTCATAGGTGGCCTCCACGCCAATATCTAACAGATGTTCGTTAAGGATGTTTGAGATCGTCACCATATGTTGGCGGGTGAGAGTACTAAACTCGTGAAAACTGCGCTTAGATTGATTCATGTGTCCCATCCAGGCGTTAATGACTGAGGTGTCAACGCCCTTTGCCGTTAATAGTGACCGAGCGTGATGCCGTGCCCAATTAGCTTGGAGAGGGAAGACAGAGTCAATGAAAAATGTGTAGTTTGATGGTGTACACGGTTCATACTGACTTTCTCTTAAGTAGAAAAAGAGATGCGCCTCCCCTGCGAGTAAGCGTTGATATTCGAGTGATAACTCCGGTTGAGTGTTGGCGAGTTGTAATACTCGTCGCTTGCAATAGCACAAATAGTTGTCGAGGATTTTAATCGCGATGTCTGGAAGCTTGATGACGCGGCTATTATCGCCAATACCGGACTCTTTGTCCGAAATCCAATAGTCGCCTGTTTGCAGTGATAAGTGCGTGATTTTTCCAAACCAACCGGTGACGGGGCGATAGCCTGATGCAATCGCAAGAACAAGCTGAGTGTAAATTGTGATGTTGTTATGGAAGTATTCATCTTTTGGCTGCTTTGAGTTCAGCTTTGACTGAAGGTGGGAAAACATTGAAGACAATACATCCGTTTCAATAAATAGGGGTGAACCAAGCGATGAAGGGCTGGGAATTTCATCGAACAGAGTTAAGGCGGAGGGAGCTGGGGTTAAGTGTGACAGGAAGTCCAAGTAACGGTTGTAGGTTTGAAGCAGGTATCCATGAGAAAGCTGCAGGTAAAACACAGCAGGTATGGTGTTGATTACCTCACCTGTAAGCAAAGCAATAATGGTCGAGTCAACATTTTCATGCGACAGCTTCTGTCTGAGATAGGATGTTACTTTTCTCAGTGTTAGATGTGTATCATGCCGTTTGTTAATGTAACTGAGCAATCCACTTCAACAGTAATATAGGAATCTGACTCAGAGCCCTCTAGCGCCGTTAGTCTAGAATCGAGTTGTGAGAAGTTTTCGTTCACTTCACTTGCTAGAGCTGGTGAACCTGCGCTGAATGTGTTGGGTACAGCGGCGAAAGCGCCAACTGCGATGGTGTGACTGAACAGTGTTGCCAACATAAGTTTGTTTGAAGTTTCCATGATACTTATCCTTAAGGTTTCTAATCTTGTTTTGTCGCTACTGCCAGGTTGCGTCGTTCCAATTGGTTACGTTCCACGTGAGGTCAACGTTGTTGTCACAGGCATCACCGAGTCCATCTTGATCAAAGTCCGCTTGGTCTTGATTGGCGACAGTTGTACAGTTGTCGGTGTCATTTGCGATGGCATCATTGTCGGTATCATTGAGTGACTGATCATCTTCGTTGTCACCAAGCCCGTCGTTGTCATCATCGAACCATTCCGTAGCGTCGTTGGGAAAGCGGTCGATGTTATTTGCGTAACTGTCGTTGTCACTATCGTTGGGGTAGGGATCATCTTCGTTGTCACCGAGATTGTCTTGGTCGCTATCCACCCACTCTGTTGGATCTTGGTCAAAAGCGTCGATGGAATCGGGAATCCCATCGCCATCACTATCGGTTGGCGGGACCTGTGGTGGAATCGCGGCCAAATCCTGCTTGATCTCTTCGACCGTTTGTGAGTCAGAGACCGTATCGAGGATCTCTTTTATATCTTGATTCACAGCGGTCACGACGAGCTCAAATTTTGAGGATTCAGTCGAGGTCTGGTCTGCAGCTTCGGCAAGGTCATCTGGTGATTCAGGTAGCGCTCCCATACTGACGATTTGTTCTGCTGCATACGCTGCTTTTGGTTTACCTTCGCCTGCAATAAAGTCTCCTAAAACATCGTCAGACTCTATTCCCAACTCGTTAGCAAGCTTTTGAACCGCATCTTCTTTACTAAGTGAAGGATCTTTCTTCATCGAGTTATGAACAATGGTGGTCAGAGGCGTTACCGCGCTTTCTCCTGCAGGTGCTGACATCACAAAAGGTTCGGTTACTTCACCTTCTGTTTCATCGATGGCAGTGACGCTGTAAGCGTCTCCTGCACTAACATTACCGGTAGAATTGTTGTTGTCGCTATTACAGCCATAAATAGAGACGGTGAAGAATAAGCCTAAACTGACCTTGAATATTTTCTGCTTAATATCGTTATCCAGTTTGTTGTGGCAATATAAGTGATTAGTACAATTGATCAGTTTGTCAATAAGGAGGGGAATTGCATACGGTTTGAGTTTGTAAATTGTTCCAAAGATCACATTCGGTGCAGTTCTAAACAGCAGCTCGATTAAATAATCAGGTAGAAAATTTAGAGTAAATTAGTTGTCGTCACGTTATTAAGGTTGAACTGTTCGTGATATTCCTCGTTTATACGTTCGAAGAAGTGCGTTAACGGTTTAAAAGTTGCATGCAAGGATAAAAGAACGGTTATCGTGTAAAATAACTTCTGGATATTAACTCGCGAAAACAGAGAGATTGACCTTATTGATGGGGCTTCGATTTCAACAGCGCTTTTATCTCCTCTAACTCTTGATGCAATGATTGTACTTGTTGGTGAGTAGCAAATATCTGTCTTGTTTGGTGATCGGCTGTGAGCTGCGGTAGTTCGGATTCATTGTCTTTTTCAGCTAGTGCATGTTCTGCTGTCATAGTCTCAATGACAACACCTATCATCATGTTTAAAAAAACAAATGCGGTCAGGAAAATAAATGTTAGATAGTAGACCCAACTGATGGGGTAGACCGCCATAGTTTCGTACATGACATCTGTCCAGTCTTCAAAAGTTGCAATACGGAAAAGGGTGAGCATGGATATGGATACATCCCCCCATAGTTCTTCGTTGATGTCGGAAAATACCAAGCTACCGATGACAGCATAAATGTAGAAGATGATAAACATTAGAACGGCGATATAGCCCATTTTTGGGATCGCCTTAAATAATGCGTTAATAAGTAATTTAAGCTGCGGTACGGCAGAGACTAAACGTAATACTCGAAATACACGGAGGAGGCGAGCGATTAAAATGCCTTGTCCCGCCGTCGGTATTAAACTGCCGATAACAATAACGGTGTCAAAAAGGTTCCAACCACTTTTAAAAAAATTGAGCTTGTTTTGGTATGAGAAGAACTTGATGATTATTTCAATCAAGAAGAATAGCAATATGAAAACATCGAGCCATTGAATTGCTCCGCTTAAAGCATCGGGTAGCTCAAACGTTTTAGCGCCGATGGTCAACGCAGCAAGTATGATCACAACTACAGTAAATGCTTGGAAGTACTTATTGTTGTTAATCGCGTTTAATTTTACATGCAAAGAGGAGAGCATAGATATTGCTCCTTCATATCTGATTATCACTTGTTACGTAAATGTTATGCCCAACACTGCGATTTTCGCTAGAAAATAATTGCGACATTTTATTAACAATTTGAAACTGACGTCAGATTAGAAGAGAAAAAAGGGAAGCCGAAGCTTCCCTAAACGTGCGACTGACTCACACTTAACCAAGAGAAGAACACAACCATCTCCTCTCGATATTCTTATCAGTCTTATTGCTCCAAAAAACTGATCCAAGGGCTGACTGTTGGACGTAGCTCCTTTGAGCTTGCGGCCTTTTTCATTGAGTTGAGCGCGAGTTTTGGCTGTTTCATCTCAAAGTGTGCCATTCCTTTTATGTATTGCAGCTCTGCTACTTGATCCTTAGTTGCGTTAGGCGCATAAGTCTTAGTGTATTCAGAGGCGACCTTATACTGTTTGTCTTGAAGCATAAGACGAGCAATACGGATTTGACTCTTGGCTGTTGGGCTCATCTCGTACGCTTGTTGATAGGCCAAGATCGCTTGATCTACTTCTTGCGCTTGATGATAAAAAGACGCGAGCTTTTCAACATGCTTTTGCGTTTGCTCTATATTCCCTTGTTCCATCGCAAGCTTAAGTGTTTTCGCTGCTCGATAAGGGATGCCCTGATAAGCCATAAAGTTTACAAGCCTTAGGTACTCCTTTTCACTTTCCAGTAGGTTGAGCTCATAAGCAGCTTCGAGTGCTGCTAGTGAGTTTCGATCCTGGTTCATTTCCATGTAGATCCCAGAAAGCTGCATCCAATAACGCTTCTTCTGTGGATATTTGGAAGTGAGTGTCTTGAGTACACCTGCGGTGCTTTTGTACTGCTTGAGTTCATAATGAGAAGCAAGCAGTAACAGATACCAAGACTCACTTGGATCTTTAGTCATCGAAATGGCTTTTTTGGTCGGTGCAATGGCGTTTTTGTAATCCCCCATTTGCACATAAGCACTTGCAAGCGTGATGTAAGCGTGAGCGTTAGGCTTGTCTTCAGTGGTTTCTGCCACCTTAAACCAAGCCTTCATGGTATTAACCGACTTTTGATACTGCTCCTCGGCGAGATAAAGCTGAGCCAAACTGTAGCGAACTTGCTGCGCTACAGGCACGGGGAGAGCATTGACCTCGAGTGCCTGAGCAAAGTAGTTCGCCGCTTGTTTGTAGTCTTCGCGAAGTGAGTACAGAAACCCCATCTGTTGCAGCAACACGGCTCGGTCATACTTTTTCTTCTTGGTGGATTCAATGGCGCTTTCTAGCTTTTCTATGGCGTAAGCGTATTTTTCTTCAGCTATCCACTTTTGTACCTTATTGACGGTGCGAAAGGTCTTGTCGGAAAGCTGAGGTGGATCCTGAGCGATAGCTGGGCTGCTCAAACAGCCCGCTATAAGCAACACAGAAGCCATTTTTTGGAACGTATTCATGTTCGACTCCTTAGTTGGTAGAAAACTCAATTTCTTGTGACATACGAGTACTGACCGCCTGACCATCGACTTGCTTAGGCTTGAATGTCCATTTAGCGATGGTCTTCTTAGCCGCTCGGCCAAGGCCAAGTTTGCGTGGGCTCTCTTTGAGGACTTTGACATCTTCAACAGTACCGCGCTCGTTCACAGTAAACTCCACCAACACCAAACCTCTCTCAATTCCAGATCGCGCTGCTTTACGTGGCAATTGCGGCTGGAAAGTAGCCAGTGGTACAGGACCGTTATTGCCAAGCACTTGAGCTCCACCACCTTGGGTGTAGTGACCTAACACAGAACCCCCTGTGACATTCACAGGCAGATTAAGGTTAGGCATATCCATAGCGATCTGCTCCATCACCGGCTTGACCGTCGACGCCACTTTCATTTCTGGTGGCGGTGGTGGACGTTTCGGTGGTGGTGGTTTTGGTAGCTCTCGTTTTTTCTCCTGTACATTTTCTTGCGGTTTAACGCGAATGAAATCGACCATACGAAGATCGTCACTCGACGCTAACTCGTGGCGCTCTTTGTTTACCAGCTTGTCCATCCCCCAGAAGAGTCCGAGGGCGACAATGAGCGCCAGTGCTACAGAGGCCAGATAACGCATAGGTTACCCCTTATCTGTAGCGGCGATGGAGATGTTTTCTACCCCAGCCATTTTTATTTGATCCATCACTTTCACCACGACACCGGCACTGGCTTCCTGGTCTGCTTGGATCACCACGGCACCTTCCGGGCTTTCGGCTTTGAGTCGTTCGATGTTGGCACGTACGGCATCGACTTCGATACGGCGCTTATCTACCCACACATCGCCTGCCGCGCCAATGGCGACCATAATGTTGCCGTTTTTCACCACCTGCGCCGTGTTAGCGCTTGGTCTACTCACTTCGATACCGGCTTCTTTTACGAAAGAAGTGGTAACAATGAAGAAAATCAACATGATGAAGACAATGTCCAGCATTGGCGTCATATCGATCGCTGCTTCTTCATTGCTTTCGCTGCTATAGCGTCTTTTCATGACCTATATCCTTATAATTCCGTTTACTAAGCGACGTGTTTCAGCTGATCTTCCAGCTTTTGCGTGGTCACTTTGGCAAGATGATCCAATCGTGTACTAAAGAACAAACCAGACAGAGAGGCGACCATTCCCGCAAGGGTTGGTATGGTTGCCTTCGAAATACCTGATGCCATGGCTCGTGGGCTTCCTGTGCCTACCACTGCAAGGATGTCAAACACGTGAATCATGCCGACAACCGTACCCAGTAGACCCAGCAGCGGACACAGTGCGATAAGCACTTTAACGACCGGTAGCCCTTTTTTGTTCTCAATATCCTGAAGAGAAACAAGCTCTTGGCGGATCATTTTTGCATTCCAGCTTTGGTGCTCAGAGCGTGCAGTCCACTCTGCGAGTGTTTTCTTGGTCATGCGCGGAGCAACGGCTAAGAAATAGAACCAGCGTTCAAGTAGCACGCTCCAAAGCAAAAAGCTGAGAATAAAGATGGCGAATAGGACATCGCCCCCCATTCCTAAAAAGCGTCTTATCGACTCAAATTCTTCGACTAACCACCACATAGCCGCTCCTTATGCCTCTGATGAGTGCAGTTTTTCTTGGTAGCGAGCAATAAACCCAGCGCTTTGCTCTTCCAGAGTCTGAACCAGTCGACGTGCTTTGCTATGGACAAGGGTGTAGAAAAACAGCAGTGGAATGGCGACAACTAGGCCAAGCATGGTGGTCACGAGAGCTTCTGAAATACCGCCTGCCATGAGCTTAGGATCTCCAGTACCGAATAACGTTATGGCTTGGAACGTACCGATCATACCCATTACTGTACCAAGCAGGCCGAGTAGGGGAGCAACGGAAGCAAATAGCTTAATAGAGCCAACAAAACGTTCGATTCGCGGCGCATTGCGCATAATGATCTCATCCAGTTTCGCTTCCAGATCTTCAAGGTTGCTGCCTTTATGAGATTGGTAGGCTTCGATAACTTCGCCAAGAGGGTTACTCTTGAGTACTTGGTCAGATTTGGCTTGTTTGCGCATTTTTCCACCGATAACTATAAGGCGTAGGTAACAAGCGATCGCAATTAAGGCGCCAATAAGACCCATACCCAAAATGATATAACCGACGATGCCACCTTGGTCGACGCGCTCTTTAACTGTAGGGCTTTGCACTAATAGTGAAAGGATCACACCACGTGATGGGTCAACAAACAGCGGTTGATAACTGTCTGCAGTGCTTTCAAACGGTGATACAAGGGTAGTGATGTTGGTAGATGGCTGACGAGATAGCTCTTCAAACTTGCCCGTTTGTGGAACGTACGTGACGTACTTACCGTCAGCGATAGCATTGAACTCACCCACTAAAGTGATTTCAGTTTGTGCTTCGTTGCCTTCACCATAAACCACGGTGGCGTTAGCCTTTGATGTTTCACCAGAGGCCACAATTTGCTGAAGAATGGTGTACCAGAAACCTTCAAGCTCGGCTGTCGATGGGAGCTCTTTACTCTCAGCTAGCTTTGTCAAGAGTGCACCACGCTCTGGGAACTTAACCGCGTTTTGAGAGGCGTTAAATAGCCCTTTAAACTCACCCGCGTACTGTCTAAGGACACCAAACATTTCACCGAGAGTGCCTGAACGTTGGCGAAGAGTTTCAGTGAGCTCAGTGAGGAGGACATCGTTGTTATCAAATGTCGCTTTAAGTGTGTCGCCGCGAGTCGTTTCTTGCGCGAGTTGAGCTCGGGCTTTTTCAAGTAGCGCCTGCTGGTTATTTCGATCGGCTAAGAACTCTGCTTCACGCTCTTTGTTCTCTTTAGATTCTAGCGAGCTTTGCGATTTAACCGTTTTTAGAAGCTCGTTCATGGAAATCGGTTTGGTTTCTGCGCTCGCGACGCACGGCAAAAGCAATAGGCCAGAGAGCACAAGTGAGGCCATAGATTTAAATGCAGTCATTATTGTTTCTCCCCGGTGTAGATTGGTAGCTTGATCAGTGCTGGTGGCGCTTGCTTCTTAGCAACGCGTAGACCTTGTTGAACTGCGCCGCGATATTGCTCTGGGAGTGCCTCCCATTCGCGAGTTTGCTGATTCCACATGCCTGTTTCTAGACCGTCTGGAGATTGATAAAGAAGCGCTGTGCGACCGATGCGTAAGAAGTCATAAGTGACGACTTCGCCATCGCGCTCGAGGCTGGCTTTGTAAGATTCGATTGAGCGCGAGAAGCCTTCTTCAATTTGGTAGGCTTCCATTACCTTACGGTATTTCTCTGATGTCGTAACATCAGCACGATCCATTAGGCGTTTAAGCTCGGCAACACGTTTGCCACGCTCTTCGATTTGGAAGGGGAGGTCGAGCTCTATGAAGTCTTCGAGTGCTTGCACCATATTCAGCGTAAGCGGGACGACTTCCATTGCGGTTTGGTCAATCTGGGAGATCTGACTATTGAGTGAGTCAATCTCGACTTGTTGTGAGTTCACCATCTTTTCGATTTGCTGGTTATACGCTTTCATGCTGTCGATTTGACGCAACAAACCCTTGTATTCTGCTAGCATCGAGTCGGTATTCTCCGCGTATTTGTCGATTTTTGCCTGCGATGTTTGCGCGTTTTTGTTCGCTTTTGCTTGTGTAGCGACGACTTGGCCACTATCCGCAGCGTAGCTGGTTCCACCAATAGCGAGCATGGCTATGGTGAGACTACTCAGCGCGATATCCTTAATCTTCATGTGTGCATCCTTGTGTTATGTCAGTCGAAAAAAGCCGGCACGCGAACGTGCCGGAAACAGGAGGAAGGGATTAATTAGAATTTCATGTTTACATTGGCGTAGAAGTAACGGCCAATAACGTCATAGGTTGTGGAGTCTGTGTTACCCGAGATGGTGTCTAGGATAAGCGGTGGTGTTTCGTCAAACAGGTTGTTGACACCGCCAGACAGAGTGAAGCCGTTATCAAACGCGTAGCCAGCGCTCAAGTCATGGTAGAACATGGTAGGTACGCTAAAGTTGTATGTGTCTTGTGGGGCGTCAGCAGCCCCTGACAGTTCGTAGTCAACACCTGCGATCATGCGAGTATTCCAGTTCACACGCCATGCATCGCGAGTTACGCCCAAGTTAAGCGTTGAGCGGTACTTACTGTATAGGCCGATTTGGTCGCTGATGAATTTACCAGCGTAATCGACAACAGAGCCATCCGCTTGTGTGACTTCGTGCTTGAAGTTGTAGGTGTTGTCCCAGTTAGCTTTGAAGACGACGACGTCAAAGTCATGCACGTAGCGCAAGTTGAAGTCGATACCGTTTTTCTCAAGCTTACCTAGGTTTGTGGTACGAGCATCGATAGAAACAATGTCGCCGTTTCCGTCACGGGTGATCTTGTCACAGTACTCACCAGTTTTGGCACATTGATCCAACATCAACTGAGGGTCAACGTTGTCAATTAGGTTCTCAAGCTCTACCTGCCAGTAATCAACCGTTGCAGAGAAACCCTCTGCGAATGATGGTGACAAAACAAAACCAAGTGACGCGGTGTGGCCTTCTTCAGGCTGAAGTTCTTGGTTTGAGCCGTAGAATACAGGGAACTGCGTGCGGCCACTGGTATCTTGACCCGTAGGATCCGATAGAACATCCGCACTTTCTTGCGCCCCGCCGTACAGATCAGCAATTGATGGGGCACGGAATACTTCATTGTAGGTACCGCGAAGCATCAAATCGCCAATCGGTTGGTACAAGAAGCTGTAACCCATAGTGGTCGCGCCACCAAATGTGGAGTATTTATCATGACGAGCGGTGATCTTTGCTTCTAAATATTCTGCCATCGTCACTTCGGACAGAATTGGAACCAGTAATTCGCCGTAGAATGAGTCAACTGTGTAGCCACCCGAGGTTTCTGATTCTGCATTACCCGAAGCGTTACCGAGAACAACTAATGCATCTGGTTGGTTCGCACCTTGCTCATCACGGTTTTGGTAACCGGCAGCAAAAGCAATGGTGCCCATCTCGGTTTCGTAGATGTCGCCCGTTACGTTGAAGTTGATGATTTGCTGTTGGTTAAAGCCGGTATCTTGGCGAGTGAATGTCGCGTAATCCAGTGCTTCTTGGCTTACGTTTCCAAGAATGTCCATGGGCACACAGCCAGCAATCACGTTACCACCCGCATCAAGACATTGACCATTTGCAGATGGACCTACCGCGTTACTCACGCGATCTTTCATAAATACGCCATCTTCAATTTGCTTGGTTTTGGTTTTACCCCAGTTGTAGTTGGCATCCCACGTCCAACCATTTTGGAACTCACCATCTAGCCCTAATACAACACGGCCCGTATCTGACTCGAAAAAGCGGTTACGACCACCAGTCTCAACCATGCGTCGGCGCCAATCAACGATATCAGAACCTGTGTTGTTGAATTCATTGTCTTTTGAGATAGGGTCATAGCCATTGAACTTACCGAAGATAGGTTCAGCTGCAAGTAGATAGTTAGACTCAGAGTTCGAGTAGAGAGCTTCGAATGTCGCCGTTACTGGACCAAAAATACTGGTTTCACCAAGTAAGTAGTTACCTTGAGCAGCAAGATAGCGACGCTGCGCTGGGCGTTTTAAGTAGTTGTCCGGCGCATAGTTGTAGAGATCACCAGGCGCATTGAAGTCACGTAGAGTATCGCTGCCCTCTGGTCCAAATGTCTTACCATCGTAGTAACCCCATGGAGGAGCCGAGCTACCACTTTGGAACTGGCCGCCATAGCCATCATGTTGTTGGTCGGTATTGGCAAAACCACGATCACCGGCCATGATTTCATCTTCTTTGGTCATGCCTGCAGAGAAGGTAATATTACCGCGATCGTTTGATGCACCTGCGAGCATGCTGATGTCGGTCACCTGGCCATCGCTGTTTGATGTGGTGCCGCGCTTAGCATTAAGCTCGAACCCTTCAAAATTCTGTTTAGTGATGATGTTAACTACACCACCGATTGCATCAGAACCGTAGACAGAAGACGCACCATTTTTCAGTACTTCAATACGTTCTACCATTGCAGCAGGAATCATATTCAAGTCAACGGATGCGTCTGCCCCCGTGCCACCATTAACCATACGGCGGCCATTGACAAGAACGAGCGTACGTTCAGCGCCTAAACCACGTAAGTTGACCGTTGCTGCGCCGTTACTGCCGTTGTTTACAGATGTGCTTTGTACCGTACCACCCACGCCAGGTAATTGGTTCAAGACATCACCTATTGCAACTAGACCTGTATTTTCAATGTATTCTGATGAAAGGACTTGAACTGGCTCAGCGCCTTCCATCTCTACACGAGAAATGCGTGACCCAGTCACTTTCATTTTTTGAAGCTTTTCTACGTCCTGTTGTCCCGTTTCTTCAGCAAACGCTATAGGCACTGCGAATAAATTCGCGGTACCAAGCGCAAGACTCACTGCTACCGAGAGACATGTGCTTTTTTTTAACATCCTTGTACTCCGTTTCGCCAGATTTCCACTGACGTCTGTTGTGTATTGCATTTTTGGTTGAGTCGTTAATTCGGTGTTAACAACAAGCGCAACTTATGACGGGTTAAAAAAGTAATGTCAAATCAGCCAGTTAAAACGAATGCTAGTTTGTAAAAAGTATCATGTTCTTTAAATTGTTATTAAAACGGTGTTTTCTTGTAATTAAGTTGCAAAAACTAGTGTGATTTATAAAAATTTCCATTGAATCTAGCAATTGCCGTAAAAGCAGATCATTATTCGATCTTACATTAAACAATTGGTATTTTATTCTATAAATTAACATGAATTTGAACTTATTGGCTAATTGTAAAATTACACAATAATTCATCGCATAGACTCATCGTCTATAATTTAACCATTGGGGCAACAAAGCTTTAATGCATAAGCGATATGAGATTCAATAGTATACTTGGTTCATACTGCTCATCTGAATATTTATGCACAATTAATGGATCGATTCTTACATTTTTATGTAGAGTCAATGCTCTATCTTCCAGTTTGATATATTGGAGAGGGTTTTTTTATGAAATTTTGTTCTTTTTTTAAAATTATGAGTGTTATTAATTAAAAGTGACAGTGTTTGTGGTTTGTGATAAAAACGTTGTCGAAAATAAAGAGTGATAAAATTAATTGTCTGAGCAAGGAAGCCGAGTAATTAATTTTTAGCCAAAAATTAAAGGCTAATTAGTATCGCTATTTAGTGAACAGCAAACATGGAGAAGTTGATAAATGCTGTCTTATTTCCTTCGTCGTCTGGCACTCGTAGTGCCGACATTTATTGGCGTAACAATTCTAATATTTGCGATAACAAGGTTTGTCCCTGGAGGGCCAGTGGAGAGAATGTTAGCGAATATGCATTCTCAAGGAGATGGCGGCGGTTCCCTGTCCATGTCGGGCACAAACTCAGCATTATCTGAGGAGCAAATCCAAGAGCTTAATGCATTTTACGGTCTCGATAAGCCTGTTCATGTGGCCTATTTTGAGTGGCTGAGCAATTTAGCTAGCTTAGATCTTGGTGAGTCGACCCGATATTATGAGCCTGTATCGGATATGATTGCCGAGCGTTTACCTGTATCGCTGTTCTATGGAGGGATGACTTTCTTTATCAGCTATTTTATCTCTATCCCTCTTGGTTACTATAAAGCATTGAAACACGGCTCTATTTTCGATTCAGTATCTTCCGTAGCCATCTTCGTTGGCTACGCACTCCCGGGTTATGTCGTTGGCGTGTTGCTGATCACACTGTTTAGTTATCACCTCGAATGGACTCCCATGGGAGGTTTTACGAGTGATGATTTTGAAGACTATGAGTTATTGTCCGAGCAAGTAAAAGATATTATGTGGCATGCCATACTACCGTTAATTTGTTACTTGATTGGTGACTTTGCGACACTGACAATGACTATGAAAAACAATCTCATGGAGAACCTATCAGCAGACTATATAAGAACGGCAATTGCCAAAGGTTTACCGTTCAAACACGCAGTAAGAAAGCATGCACTTCGCAATAGCCTGATTCCTATTGCCAGTCACTTTGGTAACTCATTGTTATTTTTTATGACAGGCGCATTTTTGATAGAAGTAATATTTAATATAGATGGCATTGGATTGCTTGGTTATGAGTCCATTATGGAACGCGACTATCCGGTCGTAATGGGAATAGTCGCAATTAATGCCATATTATTACTGTTCGGAAATATCATATCCGATATATGCGTCGCGTTTGTTGATCCGCGCGTGAAGTTTGGGAGTTAGTTCATGGTTATTAGTCCTCTTACTAAGAAGAAGCTCATTAACTTCAGGCGAATCAAGCGAGGTTACTGGTCGTTTATTATACTGTCCACAATGTTAGTGTTGTCTTTATTTGCGGAGTTCTTAATAAATAGCAAAGCACTGCTGGTGAAGTATCAAGGTAGTTATTATTTTCCAGTTGTCAGTGATGTGCGATTAGGAATTGAATTCGGTCAAGACAGTGCTGGCGAGGCTAATTATCGCGCGTTACAACTCTCCTTTGAGGCGGAGGCGGGAGAGGATTTTGTCATCATGCCTTTAGTACCTTGGAACCCTTACGAGCAAGATTTTTCTGGCGAATACCCACCTAATGCGCCGAGCGTTGAGTCTAGGCACTTTTTAGGTACGGATGTGATAGGGCGAGATATTTTGGCTCGCCTAGTTTATGGCTTTAGGACGGCTATGGGTTTTGCGCTGCTTACTATGGCGGCGTCATACGCTATTGGGGTTGCTGTAGGCTGTGCCATGGGTTTTCTGGGTGGCAAGTTTGATCTGTTTGTTCAGCGTTTTATCGAGATTTGGTCAATGGTACCGTTCTTGTATGTGATTATGATTTTAGTGTCGATTGTGCAGCCGAGCTTCGCGTTGTTTGTGGCAATAAACGTGATGTTTGGATGGATGGGGATTACTTGGTACATGCGCACCATGACGTACAAAGAAGTCGCACGGGAATATGTATCTGCTGCCAAAGCATTGGGCGCTTCTAATATACGTATAGTATTCAATCATATCTTGCCTAACACCATGGTAATGATTGTCACTTTGGCGCCATTTACCATCGCTGCGAATATTACGGCGCTGACGGCGCTCGATTATTTGGGTTTAGGTCTCATGCCACCAACACCGAGTTGGGGAGAGTTGCTGCAGCAAGGAAAGTCGAATTTAGACTCCCCGTGGATAGTGACATCTGTCGTAACGGCTATTGTAGCGGTGTTGGTCATGGTGACGTTTATTGGAGAAGCAGTGAGAGCGGCCTTCGACCCCAAGAAGTTTACCCGCTATGTTTAAAATACACGGTTTGAATGCGGGCGAGTCTAGGACCGTATTAACCTTTTGAAAAAGGCGTTTGGGGCGTCTTGCGATTGGAAGTAAGGATAAGGATATCTCATGCATAAGAATACATTGTTGACTGCGGCAGTATTGGCTGCACTCTCTTTTGGCAGCAGCGCTAATGAACTCCCGTCCGGATTGACCTGGATTGATAATATGAATGAGCCGCTATTTGCTTCTGATGAAGCAAAGTTCGGTGGGACTTTGCGCACTCATATGTCGAGTTTTCCGCAAACGCTAAGAAGTGTGGGCCCCGATTCTAACTCGGGTTTACGGCACTACTTTATGGACGGTACTCCAAAACTTGCGGCGAGACACCCAAATACAGGTAATTGGATACCTCAATTAGCGGAAGCATGGGCCTATGGTGATGACAACCAAACGGTCTACTTCAAGCTCAACCCCGAAGCAAAATGGTCTGACGGTGAGAAGGTGGATGCCGACGACTACCTGTTCATGCTTACTTACAACCGTTCAAAAGACATTGTAGCGCCGTGGTATAACGACTTTTTCACTAACAAAATTGAAGACGTCAGCAAAATTGATGACTACACCATTGCCATCAAGTCAGCGACGAAAATGAGCCAAGAAGAGTTGATGATACAAATCAACTTGCCAAGCAATGGGCTTCAGCCAAGACCGGAGCACTTCTTTGCCAATCCTAAGAAGGATGAAAATGGTGATGGCATCGAAGACAATTTCGTGCGTAAATTTAATTTCAAGGCAGAGCCAACGACTTGGGCTTATTACATGTCCAATGTGAAAAAAGGCAAGAGCGTGACCTTTAAACACGTCGGTCAAGACTGGTGGGGTTACAGCAATCGCTATTACAAGAATCGTTACAATGTTGAGAAAGTGCGTTTAACGGTAATTCGTGACTCCGATATCGCACGAAAACACTTTGAGAAAGGTGATCTTGATGTGTTTGGTTTAGTGCTTCCAAGCCTTTGGCATGAGAAAGCGGATAGCAAACCCTACCAACAAGGCTATATCCAAAAATTTTGGGGTTACAATCAAACCGCTCAAGGTGCAGGTGGTCTTTGGATGAACACTTCAATGCCGCTGTTAGAGAGTCGTGATGTAAGAGCGGGTATTGTCTACGCCTCTGATTATGACGGCATGCTAAAAAAAGTGCTTCGTGGTGACTATCTTCGTATGCCTCACAGCATGGGGGCCGGTCATGGTGGCTACGACCGACCGAATAATCAAGCGCCAGCTTTCGATCCTAAAAAGGCAATTCGTTATTTTGAAGCCGCGGGCTTTAACAAGGTCGGTGCGGATGGAATTCGTGTCAATGACAAAGGTCAGCGCTTGAGTTTCGATATTACTTACGGCTACCCACCACATACTCCAAGAGTTGCATATCTCAAAGAGCAAGCGAAACAAGCGGGGTTGGAGTTTAATCTCAACCTAGTTGATGGATCGTCAGCCTTTAAGTTCATTTTAGAGAAAAAACACCAGCTTGCTTTCTTACATATGGGCGGTGGCGAAATCCCGGCGTATTGGGAGTATTTACATTCAGACAATGCTAAGCCGCAAACCAATAATCATACCTTCTATCAAAACCCAGACATGGACAATCTGATCGACCAGTATGTGGTTGAGTTTGATGTCGCGAAAAAGCAGCAACTGTCTCATCAGATCCAACAAAAAGTGTCAGATGAGTACTTAATTGTTCCTGGTTATATGGTGCCATACACTCGTGAAGCGCATTGGCGTTGGCTACGGGTACCAGAAAAAGGCATGACTAAGCTGACTGAAACCATGTTCTCGGTAACGGATGTGGCAAATTTTTGGATTGATAGCGATGTAAAAACACAGACCAAGTCAGCCCTGAAAAAAGGCGAAAGCTTTGAGCCTGTCACCATTATCGACGATACCTATAAACTGTGAAGAGTAGCGAGCAGGGAGAGGTAATAATGCAAGATGATGTGATATTAAGTGTAAGAGACCTCGCGGTACGTTTTTATAACGATGAGGGTAATCGTGAGGTACTGCACGGCGTGAGTTTCGATGTAAAAGCGGGGCGCACTTTGGGTATTGTGGGTGAATCTGGAAGTGGAAAGAGTGTTACTGCCATGTCTATTATGGGACTTTTGCCAAAACCATACGGAGAGGTCACAGCAGGACAGATTCTATATCGTGATACTGATTTACTTCAGTTAATACCTGAGCAAATGTACGCGATGCGGGGTGACCGAATATCGATTATCTTCCAAGACCCTATGACAGCGCTAAATCCAGTGCAGAGCGTTGGCAAACAGCTCAATGAGGTGTTGGAGCTGCATCGTCCGGAGCTGAACAAAGTCGAGCGTCGTGCTACGTCATTGGAGATGCTCACTAAGGTTCGGATACCACTTCCGGAAAAGCGTCTTGATGAGTATCCTCACAACCTGTCTGGGGGAATGCGTCAACGCGTTATGATAGCAATGGCGCTCGCTTGTAAGCCTGACATCTTGATATGCGATGAACCTACCACGGCGCTCGATGTCACTGTGCAGGCGTCTATTTTGGAACTTATGCAGGAGCTACAGCGAGAGACTGGTATGTCGATGATTTTTATCACACATGATCTAGGCGTCGTAGCTGAGATCTGCGATGACGTAGCAGTGATGTTCGCGGGGCGAATTGTCGAACAAGCCGATGTCTTTGAGCTCTTTGATCATCCTAAGCATCCATACACCGAACGTTTACTGGGTCTGATACCGAGCTTAGAGAATCCACCAAAACACAAAATTGATATTAAACCGATTACCGAAGACATGTTCCATTAAGGTAATCCTTTGAGTTACAGACTCTTAAGGTATTTAGATGAGTGAATTACTGAAGATAACGGACTTGAAGCAGTATTTTCGATCTGGCAGTGGCATTTTCCGTCGCGGCTACGTGATGAAAGCGGTGGATGGCGTTTCATTATCGATAAAGTGCGGAGAAACGCTGGGACTTGTCGGGGAGTCAGGATGTGGCAAAAGCACATTGGGCAGAACGATTTTAAAGCTGCTTGAGCCGGGTGATGGAAAAATATTCTTTGAAGGCAACGACATTACTAAGCTGTCGCCAAAGGCTATGCGTCCGCTTCGCAAAAAAATGCAAATTGTGTTTCAAGATCCAATGGAGTCATTGAACCCAAGGCACACTGTTGGGATGATTTTGGAAGAGCCGTTTATCATCCATAAATTAGGAAATCCGATCGAGAGGCAGAAATGGGTAAGAGAACTACTTGAGAAAGTAGGCCTGCCAGAAGACGCCATTGATCGATATCCCCATGAGTTTTCTGGTGGGCAGCGTCAAAGGATTGGAATAGCGCGAGCTATAGCGGTTAAACCTAAGCTGCTTATCTGCGATGAATCCGTATCGGCTCTCGATGTATCGGTGCAGGCGCAAATTCTCAACTTGCTGCTCGATTTACAGCGTGAACTCAATTTGGCCATTATTTTCATTTCCCATGATCTGTCGGTGGTGAGACACGTTTCGGATAATGTTGCGGTGATGAAAGCGGGCAGGGTCGTGGAATATGGCACTAGTGATGAGGTGTATCGCACACCAAAGCATGACTATACGAAGACTTTGTTATCCGCTATACCTATTACTCACCCAAAATATCGAAAATCAAGAAGCTAGATAAACTTCATTAATTACACAAAAAAGCTCGGGCAAAAATGACCGAGCTTTATGTATAAAAAGGGCTATTTACAACGCGTTTTCTAAGATCTGACGTGATACATCTATGGTGATGGCTTGATTTTCACCAAGCTTGAGATAGCCGTTGTCTTCGAGTTTCTTAATCACCGCTTCTACAGCCTCAGATTTGTCGCCTTCAACTTCTGAAAGGCGCGTATCTACCTTCAATTTGGCATAGAAAGCCTCGATTGCATTGATGGTGCGTTCGGCTAAATCGTCACTCGACGAGAGACCGAATACGTTTCGACCCATCTGCTCGATTTTTCCTTGCTTAAACTCCATTTGGCTGCGAAGTAGTGACGGCTGAACAATGGCTAGCGAACGTGCGTGATCCACGTGCCAAAGGGCAGTAAGCTGGTGGCCTATCATATGCGTCGCCCAATCTTGTGGCATACCAGTACCAATTAGGCCGTTTAGAGCTTGGTTCGCTGTCCACATTAGATTCGCTCGCCATGCATCATCACGTTGCTCAAACGAGTCTCCGAGCACTATTAGATTGCGAAGCAGCACTTCAGCATAACCTTCTTGAACCATGTGACCTGTTGGCGAGGTGATGTATTGCTCGCAGACGTGTACCCAAGCGTCAACTAAGCCATTGATCAGTTGGCGTTCAGGTAGAGTTTTCATAGCATCTGGGTCTAGAACAGCGAATGCGGGTCTGACAGTAGGCGATAGGAAACCGAGCTTTTCTTGGGTCGCTTTCTTAGTCACAACGGCGCCCATGTTTGACTCAGAGCCGGTAGCTGGCAGTGTGAGTACGACACCTAGCGGAATCGCAGTTTCTGGTTTGTAGACTCCGGTGATCAGATCCCAACTATCGCCATCGTGCAAAGACGCGGCGGCCACGTATTTGGTGCCATCTATGACGCTACCGCCACCCACAGCAAGCAAATACGTGACGTTTTCTGCTTTCACTATGTCGATGGCTTTATCAAGAGTTTCTTTTGTTGGATTAGCCTCAACGCCGGAGAACTCGAGCCACTCATGATCGCCCAGTGCCGCGGTTACTTGGTCATAAACGCCGTTCTTTTTGATAGAGCCGCCGCCGTAGATAACGAGGACTTTTGAATCTTTTGGGATGCTATTGGTGATCTGTTCAATCTGACCTTGGCCAAAGTGAATCACAGTAGGGTTTACGTAGCTGAATTTCATGACTTTGCCTTTTGACTAGTATAGGTAGCTTTGGATGTATTGCTTTGTATGTATAATCTGGAGAATTGATTCCCGGTTAATTTAATGCTGTTACTTATACTTGGGGCAAATAGATCAGGCTTCAAGGGGAAGCCTGAGTCAGATTGGTTTATTTCGAAGAGTGTGATGGTGTCAAATTAGCTACAATTTGGCGCGCTACCTGCGATTTGACGCTCTTGTTGAAGCTCTTTGTGTAAAGCTTCCAACTGGACTTTTGCTTGGTTTACATCGTTCATACTAGAGCTGAGTTTGACGTATTTGCTCACCGCTCTATCAACACCTTCTGTGTTGTCACGGTCGTAATCAATCAAGCCTTGCATGGCGACGCCTGCTTCTTTGTAGGATTGCTGTGACGCTTCCTCAGCTCTTAGTGCAGCACGGTAAGCATCATCATGCTGACAAGCTATCAATGCTGTTACGGAGCTTTCTAAATCGGGACCGAATTCAAGCGTTGGTTTTGCCGGTGGAGGTGGGGCGCTTTCCGACGCTTGCTTGGCTTCTGCCTGTTGGTCTTTGGCATACCCATCCACAGCACCTGCAGTCCCCCCAGCCAGAGCGCCAGCTGTTACGTTGCGGCTCAAACGATATGTATCGACTTCACCATCAACAATGAGGTCAGTTAATGCGCCAAGCATTCCAGCAGACACTGCGCCTACAGCTGCGCCTTCTGCGGCTCCTTGGGTTGTGTTGGCACCGCACCCCACTAGCAAACTAGCTGCGATAGCACTCGCTAAAAGCGATTTTAACTTCATGGTTTCCATCCTATGTAACCGACTGTAATAAAAGCATTATAGGACGATTTTGTTGAAAATAGATCGACAAAATCTGAATTGCTTTTTGACCGACTAAAAAACAGTATTTTTGTCTAGAGCGAAACGCTGTAGATGAAAGGTTATGTAACATTCTTCACCATCGAAAAATTGGGTTGTTGCTGCAAATTAAGTTCTAGTCATTTACATCTAAGTAGCAAATTATTGCGAGGCATTTCTTAATAAAACCTATTAAAAATCTCAATAAGCGCAAATTTCACCCACTTAATTTTCTTGGTAACTAAAGTGTTTGTGATTTATCAATCGGTCGCTAGCTATATATTCTTCAGGTGAATGGGCTTGTTGGGTATGGATGTCTAGTGTTAAACACTGCTTAATGGAAAATAAACCAATGGAAAATTCTATTCAGAAGGAGCTGGTGAATACTGGCAGTAAACTGAGTTTACTGGCTGTTATTTGCGCTGCTACGATCTACTCACCAATTTCAGCTGCAACTACTACGCAGCCTGACTGTCGACCTGATGGTCTCTATCAAACCCCAGGTGTTCAAGTTCCCTACTGCACGATTTACGATGCAGAAGGGCGCGAGATCATGGGAGCCGATCACCCAAGACGAGTGATTGGCTATTTCACCAGTTGGCGTTCTGGTGATGACCCGCAGGCTGCCTATCTTGTTAGTGACATACCTTGGGAGCAGCTCACTCATATCAACTATGCATTTGTCAGTATAGGCTCTGATGGCCAGGTTAATGTTGGTGACGTTAACGATCCGACCAACGTAGCAGTTAATAAAGAATGGTCTGGGGTAGAAATCGATCCCGCTCTTGGCTTTAAAGGACACTTTGGTGCACTGGCGACAGCTAAAAAGAAACACGGTGTAAAAACGCTTATTTCAATTGGTGGCTGGGCTGAGACCGGTGGTCACTTTGCTCCAGATGGTACACGAATCGCCGATGGCGGTTTTTATACGATGACGACCAACGCCGATGGATCTGTAAACACCCAAGGTATCGAGACGTTTGCCAGCTCTGCTGTTGAAATGATGCGAAACTATCAATTTGATGGTTTAGACATTGATTACGAATACCCAACTTCAATGTCAGGAGCGGGTAACCCAGATGATAAAGCCTTTGCCGAGTCCAGGCGCCCGCATTTGTGGAAGTCTTACGAAGTCCTAATGAAGGTGCTGCGTGAGAAGCTTGATGCGGCGAGTGCGCAAGATGGCGTTCATTACATGCTGACGATCGCAGCACCTTCGTCGGGCTACTTGTTACGTGGTATGGAAACCATGTCCGTTAATCAGTACCTCGATTACGTTAATATCATGACCTACGATTTGCACGGTGCCTGGAACGACCACGTGGGTCACAACGCAGCGCTCTATGATACGGGCAAAGATTCTGAACTTGCGATGTGGAATGTTTATGGCACTGCCGCTTATGGTGGGATTGGTTATCTGAATACGGATTGGGCGTATCATTACTTCCGCGGCTCGATGCCAGCAGGTCGAATCAATATTGGTGTTCCTTATTACACTCGTGGATGGCAGAACGTTACCGGTGGTACCAATGGCTTATGGGGTAGGGCACCGTTACCAAGTCAATCAGAATGTCCAGCGGGCACGGGTGAAGGTGAGAAGAACAACTGTGGCTATGGTGCGCTGGGTATCGATAACATGTGGCATGACAAAGATGCCAATGGCAATGAGATGGGCGCAGGCTCTAACCCAATGTGGCATGCCAAAAACCTTGAAAAGGGTATTTGGGGCTCTTACGCCGAGGCGTATGGCCTAGATCCAGTGAATGATCCTACCGATAAGTTTGTTGGTACCTATACGCGTAACTACGACAGTGTTGCAGTGGCTCCTTGGTTATGGAATGCAGAGAAAAATGTCTTCCTTTCCACTGAAGATGTCGATTCTATCAATACCAAAGCGCAGTACGTCATCGACAAGGAGATTGGTGGCATTATGTTTTGGGAGTTAGCGGGTGACTATAACTGCTACGTCCTTGATGCTAATGGTAACCGTGGTGCAGTTGATTTAACGGAGAGTGCGTGTGCGACGGGTAATGGTGAGTACCATATGGGTAACAGCATGACCAAGGCCATGTACGACAAGTTCTTGAGTGCTACGCCTTATGGCAACAAAGTTGCTACAGGAGGGGTGCCTGAAAAAGCGGTGGATATCACGGTTTCCATCAGTGGTTTCAAAGTCGGTGACCAAAACTATCCAATTAATCCGAAAGTGACCTTTACCAACAACACGGGCAGCGATCTTCCTGGTGGTACTGAGTTCCAGTTTGATATTCCTGTTTCTGCGCCAGATAATGCGAAAGACCAATCGGGTGGTGGTTTGAAGGTGATTGCTTCGGGCCACACGAGAGCGAACAATATTGGTGGTCTTGATGGATTAATGCATCGAGTAGCGTTCAGTTTACCAAGTTGGAAGAACTTAGCGGCTGGTGCCACTTACGATCTGGATATGGTGTATTACTTGCCAATTTCTGGGCCTGCTAATTACACCGTGAATGTAAATGGCTTAGATTACGCGTTCGCATTTGAGCAGCCTAATCTTCCGCTTGCAGACCTAAATGCAGGTGGCGGTAACGGTGGTGGTACAGGCGGTGGGGGTAGTGATACTTGTAGTCTTACAGGCGTAAACGAGTACCCGAATTTCCCTAACCTTGATTGGGAAGGCAAGCCAAGTCACGCCAGCGGTGGTGATAAGATGAGCTATCAAGGTGTCGTATATAAAGCGAAGTGGTGGACGAATTCGGTACCGGGAAGTGATGGAAGCTGGGAAAAAGTGTGTGTTATCTAATACACGAGAGTAACGAACACCCATGAACAAAAGCCGCTCGGGGGAGAGCGGCTTTTCTGTATTTTTTTAATTGGGTATTATTCAAGGAGAAACAATAGCTTAACTATTCAAAAACATAGCCTTCAGGGATCACTACAATGCCTTTCTCTGAAATATGAAAGCGTCGAGCGTCTTCTTTCGGGTTCACGCCGATCACTGTGCCATCAGGAATATTGACGTGCTTATCGACGATACAGTTGACCAACTGACAGCCTTCCCCCACCGTCACTTCACCAAACAAGATGCTATCGGCAATGGTTGCGCCATCATTGATACGTACATTGGATGACAAAATGGAATGGTGTACAGAGCCGCCGGAGTTCACCACGCCATTGGCGATAATAGAGTTAATAAAAATACCTTCGTTACCCGTCGCCGAAGGTACAGTGCGCGCTGGTGGAAGCTGAGGCTCGTAGGTGCGAATTCCCCAGTTTTCTTGATATAAGTTCATGGGAGGAACGGGCTCTAGCAAATCCATATTTGCTTCATAAAAAGAATCAATGGTGCCGACATCACGCCAGTAACAATCACGCGCTACACGACCCTTGTCATCACCAAAGTTGTATGCGTAGACTCCTTGCGAGTCGATAAGTTTAGGTATGATGTCCTTACCAAAGTCGTGACTTGAACTGTCGAGCTCCGCATCTTGCTCCAGTGCTTGTTGCAGCGCTTCCATTTCAAACACATAAATCCCCATAGAAACCAAAGAACGATTTGGATCGTCTGGCATTGAGGCAGGATCGCTCGGTTTTTCGTAAAAGTCGGTGACTTGCTTTTGCTCGTTGGTGGCCATAACACCAAAGGCCGTTGCTTCTTCTCGAGGGACGTCCATGCAGGCCACAGTGAGTTTAGCACCACTTTGTTTGTGTTCCTGGACCATGGCTTCGTAGTCCATGCGATAGATGTGGTCGCCGGACAAAACCACCACATGCTTGGCTTCACTTCGCGACAGCAGCCACATATTGTGATAAATCGCGTCCGCAGTTCCTTCGTACCAAGCTCCTCCCTTTCTCATCTGTGGGGGGACTACAGTAATGTATTCTTTGAGTTCTGGGTTGAAGATGGACCAACCATCACGGATATGTTTATGTAAAGAATGGGATTTGTACTGGGTCAGAACCAATATTTGACGAAGGCCTGAATGCAAACAGTTGGTTAGCGTGAAGTCGATGATCCGATATTTTCCGCCAAAAGGAACTGCTGGCTTGGCTCTGTCATCGGTTAGGGGGCTTAACCGTGAGCCCATGCCGCCCGCGAGGACGATGGTAAGAACGTCTTGCATCTTATTTCTCCCTGAAATTGTGCAATTAGAGTAGGTCTAGTCTTTTACCTTTCAAGAAACACGCCAGAGGCTAACGTGTTGAATATCAATGAAGAGCTTAGTTGTTGACGGTGTGATTGCACCAATTTAGGGATGAAGTATGACAGGATGCACGTTTGTTGTGCTTGAGATTTATTGATGTTTCAACTTGGTGCAAAACAAGGCAGATATTGGGGTTATTGCGTTGTGAGCAGCTATTTGTCACCAAACAAGATTAAAGCTGTACAGCACTTGTCTTGAAAGCCAATTGTGTTCTTGTTTTACATTGTAAATTGAAGCGGCGAATCGACACTAAAATTTGCGAGTTAGTGCCGATTCTCTAGATGAGTGATGTGCAATGATCAGTCGTTGAGATGCGCTGTGACTTTATTTAAGACCAGTTTAAACCAGGCGGTATAGGCTTGCGGCTGAGCGATTATTCCCTGTTCAATCGCACTGATCGTTTGCCATTCACACGTTTCTGCCTCGCGGGGGTTGATATCTAATGTGACATCGCTGCTTTGTGCAATCACAATATGATCCAACTCGTTTTCTGTAAGGCCATTGTCGAACTTGGCAAGATAGCTAATAGTACCGATATCGGTAAATGTTAAAGCGTCTCGGATACCGAGCTCTTCTTCTAGGCGACGTTTTGAGGCATGAATGATGTCTTCGTCGGGTCTAGGGTGAGAGCAGCAGGTGTTGCTCCAAAGTCCACCACTGTGATACTTGTTTGACGCACGTTTTTGCATTAGGAACTCAAGTTCACCATCACGATAGCGATACAGCATGACTGAAAAGGCTAGGTGACGAAAGCCCATTCGGTGTGCATCTAACTTATCTTCGGTTCCAATTGGGTTTCCAAATTTATCGACAACAACAACGAGATCTTCAAGCATAGGTACTCTCATGGTGTGGCAACCGCGACATCCACTGTTCGCTGTACCAGTTTAAAAAGCTCACTCAACTCCTGTTGTGAGCGCGAATCATACCACCAAAGATTTAAATAGCACACAGATTGAAAGTACGGCGAGAAAATCAGTAAGATCGTCTACATTCTCCGGTACTTACGGCTCAATTTTTGAACGTCGAATACTTTTACCGTCATATCTTCTGGCCAATAGGTAGGGTGCCAGCCAGCTTTTTGTTTGAGGTGCTGAAGAAAATGAATAGGACTTGGTAGCTGCTCCCAAACCTGAGGAAGAAACAGTGCGGCTTTTTTTTCATCAGACAACGTCAGTCCACATTTGTTATTGGTAAGATAAGCAATGAGTGCGGATTCAGAAACAACATCGAGGGATTTAGGCTCCGTCAGAACCGATATTTCGATCTCCAAACCATCGACTTGCGATTTTTGCAGTGGTAGAAACCGTTTATCCTGACAGCAACTCGCCCAAGCTTTGCGCATCACCTCTAGAACTAATGGCACTTTAGGGACTGTGGTTCCAATGCAGCCTTGAAGCTGGCCATCGACATGTAGACTGACAAAGCACGCGCCTTTTTCTGCTATGGCTTTTGGATAGTCGTCAAGTCGCACTTTAGGTAAAGGCTTTTCCGCCAAATAACAGCTCACGGTGACTTCAACCATATCGAGTAGCTTTGATAGTTCCTGATTGGTTAGCGTTTTATCTTGATATTGCGTAGCTGACATAACCTACCACCTTGTTTCTATCGCCATGAGGGCTGTCTCCTGAATTGGTGCGAGACAGTCGTTTTAATTGGCATCGTTGTTGTTTTATGAGCTTATTTGCTGCATTGATTCCAAGATAGCCGCAGGCTTCTTTACTTGTTAGCGGTTTACCAGCTTCTATTTTGTTACAGCTTTTAGTATCAATGTCGTCACACTCTTCGTAAGGATGGAAATGGCTGAGATCCGAGCTAATGACAAGGAGTGTTGTATCGTCCCAGTAAGGTTCGATTAGGTGAGCGACATCGATGGGATCTACCGTGCCAGTTAGCAAAGGAATCAACTCAAAATCGGACAAGCAATGCTGCAAAAAAGGTAGTTGCACCTCGAGGCAGTGCTCCTCAGCGTGGGCATGATCATTGTAGTGACAGTGAGGGTCGTTGACCATGTGTTCGATCGCCCTAGTGTCGAGAGGTATATTGCCAAGTGGAGTAGAAAAGCTGCGATGTTTCGGTAGCGCACAACCATGGAAGGCGACACGATGATTTGGACCCACTAAGAGTACTCGTTTAAATTGATTTTTCGTATCCTTTAGTAGGCTATAAGCCGCAGCTGCGGTAGAACCCGAGAAGATAAACCCTGCATGCGGAACAATCAGCCCTGACAACGGATGGTTGTCATCGAGTTTTGCGACCTCGTTATAAAGGGATAGCAACTGCGTGAGGTGTTGATGCAGCTGATTGGCATCGGCAAAGTAAAATCGACCCGCGACAGCGGTTGGTCGCACTTCCATGTCGCCTCCATAATCCCTGTAGGGCTAATCTATACTCTAATGAGTATAGATTTTGTGGAGCCTAGGTGCAGGCTGAAATAGCAATGTGATGGTCAAGGTGTGAGATGGGGTCAGTAGGTAGCATGTACCCGACAGAGTATTGGCAGCCGTTACCAGATGGCCGTATTCGTTGTACTTTGTGTCCGCGTTACTGCTCTTTAAGAGAAGGAAAGCGCGGTGCTTGCTTTGTACGTCAGGCACATCAAGGTGAAATTGTACTCACAACCTATGGCCGCTCCAGCGGATTTTGTATTGACCCGATTGAAAAGAAACCACTCAATCATTTTTATCCCGGTAGCTCAGTGCTCTCTTTTGGTACCGCTGGATGCAACCTCGGTTGTAAGTTTTGTCAAAATTGGAATATTAGTAAATCTCGTCAAATGGAGTCATTGAGTCGGCGAGCAACTCCTCAACAGATTGCAAACACCGCTAACGTTCATCATTGCGACAGTATTGCGTTCACCTACAACGACCCGGTTATTTTTTTAGAATACGCGGTCGAAACCGCTATGGCGTGTCGCGAAGTGAATATCCACACCGTTGCCGTGTCTGCTGGGTATATCAATGAAAAGCCGAGAGAGCAATTTTTCTCAGTGATAGATGCGGCTAATATTGATCTAAAAGCGTTTTCAGAACGCTTCTACAAAAAGCTTTGTGGTGGAGCGCTCGCACCTGTATTGGACACACTCAAATATTTGCATCAAGAGACATCTGTGTGGTTTGAGCTGACGACGCTATTGATCCCTGGCGAAAATGATAGTGAGCGCGAAATAGATCAAATGACTCAGTGGGTTGTCGAGCATTTAGGGTGCGATGTTCCACTTCATTTCAGCGCTTTTCATCCTGATTTTAAAATGATGGAAACGCCTCGGACACCTTCGAACACGCTTGTCATGGCGAGACATATAGCTTTGCGAAATGGGCTAAATTACGTATATGTAGGTAATGTCCATAATGAACAGTGCAGTAGCACCTATTGCCCAAACTGCGGTCATAAAGTGCTGAGTCGGAATTGGTTTGAGTTAGGAACTTGGGCGCTTACTGAAACGGGTCGGTGTAGTCATTGCGAAACTCAAATTGCCGGGCGTTTCGCCTCGAATTACAAACCCTTCGGAAGACGACGAATACCCGTTGATATTATTAAGTAAATCATAGAATTATCAGCAATAATTTAGAGCGTCTCAAAGTTGATAATGGAAATTATACTTTAGTCTTAAAGGGTTGATCGTTACCGATTGAGTCGCTAATGTAGTAGTTAAACAGACCGGAGTATCAGGAGATAGACATGGATGTAGTCGTAATGCTAACCAACGGACGTTTTGGTGTTCTTGAAGATTGTGACAAGCTTGAATTAGAAGGTCAGATGGTCGAGTGTTGGGTTGAGGAAGAAGAAGGCTTTGAACTAGCGACAGGTGAAGTGGAACGCGTTCTTTAGATTTTAATACCAACTAAATTAACAATAAAACCCCGCAATTGCGTTCGCTTTGCGGGGTTTTGTTATTTGCGCGTAGTAGTTTCTATTTAGCCGTTGTTGCTTAATAGCGTAATTAAGCTTGCTGTGCTGTTAGGGCACGCTTTTCAAGAAACTTAGCGATAGCAGTAACACCAGCAATGTACATCGCACCACCAAGAAGCGCTACAGCCATCCAAGAGAAACCGTGCTCAACAACGTGATCTTTGTGAAGAATACACATTACTACGTACGCGAATGTGATGTAGCTGAATGCAAAGTGAGCGATAGGACCCATGCCGATAGTGACAAGTACTACACCAGCAACGTAGATGTAGAATGCGTTCTCACCACCAACGACTGGAGCTAGCGCACCAAGTGTTGCTGGGATCAACATACCCATTGCGATACCAACGATACCCGCTGCAAAGATGTTCTTTAGCTTAGATAGGTCGAACTTCGCCTCAAAGAAGAAAATAAGCGCTAGGAAAGCAGGCCATTTGTCGTGGATACCTAGTTTCTGAAGGATAACAGTGCCAGCTACGATCCAGATCGTTAGCATAAGCGTTTTAGTCATGTGCGCTGAGTTGAATACTTGATTCATGATTTGTTCTCATAGGGTGTGTGTAAGAAGTTTGGGCGCGGAGTCTATAGTGTGTTGCGTGTTGGGTCACTAGGGAAAAAATGGCAACCATAGTGAATATTGGAAGTATGAAGGTCTTATTGATAGCTATATGAATTGGTGTCTAAAACTTGAGCGTTGGCTATTTTGGAGCTGAATAAGGCGTAGGCTTGAATTAAGGGCGTCTATTAGAGCAAAAAAACTAATCGTAGGCGCTAACGCAAAAATGGCGCGATGGAATGTGGGTGTTTTGTTTGAGAAATGCCCAATTGAATGAAACTTACCCTCTCAGCCACATTTGGAAACAATGCTTCACGGTTTTACACTAGCTCGAAACGGTTTGATAAACATCTTCGCTACCAACACGCGGGTTAGGGTGATTTAATGAAACCTGTGTTTAGTTGTTCTGTCCACTTCAATTAACCACACACATCCAACATTGTATTGATGTTTGCCCTGCTGTGAAAACAGCAGGGCGTTTTTTTATTTGATTAATGTGTTGCGTAATCGCAGCCTGCTTGGTGGGTCAATGTTTGGCGCTGTGGTTCAGGTAGAATAGTCCAATGAATACCTTCTAATGCTCCAGCTATGCAAAATAGTAGGTTAACTCCAGGGTGTTTGTCTTGACTGATACACACTGCCTTGAAGGCATTGACTGGACCGCGCTCTCTTAGCTCGTCAATAGAATGAATTCCTGCTTTGCGAAGCATACGCTCGGTTTTGTACTGCATGTTTGGAAGGTCTTTGATTCGCGTTGGAGTCTCTTTGCGTACTTTCTCTTTAAGTCCCGCGCTCCAGACTTCTTCGCATAGAGTCGCTACTTGCTTTTGACTGTGCGCGACGGTTTCTGGCAGTGAGTAGTAGTTCGATAGACTAGGGTAGTTACGTGAATGCGCCCGCCAGTTAAACTCATAAGGTGTGCACCCTAGCGCCTTAAACTCTTCCTTCAAACTTGAACTGCTTGCCCTAAGGTAGATATCGTCGCCCTTTATTAGTGCAAACATGATCCCACCAGAGAGCACCCCTTTTCCTCCAAAAACAGAACGAACGCTAATGTCGTCCAGTGCGGTATGAGCTTCGATAGACTCTACAAAGGTTTCCAACATCATATTTCTCTCCTTGAAATGTACTTAGCGTCTTCAAATGACGGCTATCAAACTAAAACTGTGATACATCTTGCATTAAGTGTTCCAACTTTTAGCTTGGTTACAAAATTATGAGAGTTTTGCTGTTTAATCCGCTGGATACAGGTATGAATGTGGCGGCGAGTCATCCTGTCAGGTTCAATGAGAATTTGTTCTGCTTCAAGTATACTATTCCAATTCCAACTCAGATTTTGACATCACAGAACGAGGTGATGTGCCAGGAGTAAAACATGCAGGCCGGAAACATGTTCAGCCAAATTCCATCTCAACTACCCGAAGAGATATTCGAGGATCTCCTCACCACTGACAACCTGAGAATAGAGCGCATTCTTTCTGATGGGCATTTTACCCCAGAAGGAGACTGGTACGATCAAGAGCAAAGCGAATGGGTCATGGTGATGCAAGGTCAGGGGATCATTGAGTATCATGATGGTGCTATGCTGACCCTAAATGTTGGTGACTACGTGAATATTCCCGCGCACATCAAACACCGCGTTAAATCCACCTCTGCTGATGCCGTCACGATTTGGCTGGCTATTTTTTACGGCTAATCCTTTTTTAGACAGACTATTACGCAAAGAGAAAACGGTAACCGAAATGCTTCAGAAAGAAAACTTAATAAAACTAGCCCGTATGCAAATGCCTTTCGGTAAGTACGCCGGGCGAGTACTCATCGACCTACCGGAAGAGTATTTGCTTTGGTTTCGAAAGCAGGGTTTTCCGGAAGGGGAGCTGGGGCTTTTGATGGCGTTGGCCCTTGAGATGAAAATTGAAGGGCTAGATAGTGTCATAAAGCCCCTAAAGCGAATGTAATTTGCCACAGACTTAAATAAAAGACTTACTATGAATTTTGATATCG
Organism: Vibrio wakamikoensis; assembly: GCF_050337275.1. Lineage (NCBI taxonomy): Bacteria > Pseudomonadati > Pseudomonadota > Gammaproteobacteria > Vibrionales > Vibrionaceae > Vibrio > Vibrio wakamikoensis. The sequence continues at coordinate 159,345 of NZ_JAKJST010000014.1, forward strand.
AAGCATTGAGACTTCATCAACTGGAAGTAATCTGCTAACCCCCCCTTAGTTTCTCCCAAAATAAGTCTTTCTTCTATTGAAAGAGTCAGACCGCGAGGCTGACTCAGTTTTCCCCTTTTGGCGTTAGAGCATATAATCTCTGACCAATCGGAGCGATGTAATACTCGACTTACGCATGCACACTTCTCTGTCTATACTCAAGCTATTCGTTTCGAAGGATATAACGCTATGAGTACTAAACTGAGCATCGTCTTAGTGGTGATTCTGTCTGCATTTGCTCTTGTATCTTGCCGAGATAACTCTGACCCAGAAACAAGAACAGACATTTCTAATTTTATGACATTTTTTCAGTCTATTAGCGCAAAGTACAACCCTCTCGGAGAAGAGATAATACAAGAAAGTTGCACACCCAAAATATTGCAACCCACAGATGCTATGCACACCAGAGGCACAGTCATTATGCTGCATGGATTTACCGCATGTAACCAGCAGTTTCTTGATTGGGCTGAGTAGTTGATGCAAGAGGGATACTATGTCGTTTTACCTTTATTACCCGCTCATGGCATCGATTTTGGAACCAAATACACCGACAAAGAAGGCAGCCTTTTAGCCAAAGAATCAGAGGTTTACGAAGAGTTTGCTAAGGATATGGTCGAACTTGCTGAAAATGCGCCTGGCCCAGATAAGATAATTGTTGGGTTAAGTGTCGGTGGAGCTATAGCCACTAAAGCAACACTCATTGGCGATGGTTTGTTCGACAAATCAATTATTCTATCGCCTTTCTTGGCTATTCCGGACACATATTCCAGTAACACCAACGATGAAGAATTATTACTAACATTAAATGAAGAGTTATCAGTTCTGGAAAGTGCTCTTTTAGGTTTAGCTGATGTCAGCGCATTGGATATGTCTACTATTTGGCAAACGATAGAAGCTGGAATGCTCTCAGTGGTTGGCAAAATCGGTAGAGATGCAGTAAAAGTACTACGAGCAGCAGCTGTGGTTCCTACGATAGATGTTGGATGGGGAGACGCGTGCGAATTAGAGAGAAATAGTGGCCGGGCTGGATATTGTAATTTCGAAGTGCAGCATATCTTTGCGGTAGATCAATTTGGTGAACGCACGCTATTAGCCCTTGAATCAATAACAAGCCTGAACACTAGAATTCAAATAATAGGAGTCGAGAACGTTGGCGGAGCAGACTCACTCGCAGTCAAAGAGCTAGCTAATTTAATGAACACTCGAACCCCTCAGTCTAGTTTCTGTCTCTACCCAGAAGGAATCGTGCCACATTCCTTTATCTCCAAATACGACAATATTGACCTTGTTGGCGATGTGCACGAAGGCGAAGACGTCCACGAGCTTGCATTACAGGAGATGAGAGAGCGATGGCTGGCCACATTTGAATCCGAAATAATGAGCTTCATCACTTCTGAGGATGCAGATTATTTTGAGGCCATCGATGGAACCCGCATTCTTTAACTTGTTTCTATCTAATTCAGAAAGTGACGTTTAAGTACACCTTAATATAAGGCTGTGCTTTTTTATGAGTGCTGATGTATATATTTACTCAGTTCCACTTCATCAATTTGGCTTTCTGGCAGATACGTTTCCGCGTATCTGAGATAGATCCCGCTAGATAAAAAGAGCTTAAACAAGTCCATGTCAAAATGATCATCCAGTGCCATTCTATACATGATGTCAACTGCAACACTGATAGGTTTGGCTTTTTTGTATGGTCTGTCTGAAGCAGTCAAGGCTTCAAAAATATCTGCAATAACCAAAATACGCTCAGGAATTGAGAGGTCGTCACCTGTTAATTTTCTCGGGTAGCCCGTTCCTTTGAGTGTTTCGTGGTGGGTTGATGCATATCTTGGAACACGACTTAGTTCTGACGGGAAAGGCAATCTTTCGAGCATTTTAATGCCGCTTATCGTATGTTCATTGATTTTAAAGCGATCTTCTTCTGTCAGCGTGCCACGGCGAATCGTTAGGTTATAAACTTCACCCAAGTTATACTGATGCTCTGGTACTTTCACATTGATATTCAACGCGGGATCATACTCTCGTGGACCCGTACGAGGCGTTATATGATCGTCCCTATCTTGAAGCAGTTTTTCTTTGGTTGGAACTGGCGTTGAGGGCTGGGTAATCGCTAACTCTTCTTGAGGGGATAGACCCAGTCTATCATCAAACTGACGCGTCCAAGTCTGTTCGGCAATCTGCTTAATACGCTCTATCTTTTCATCATCCATAAACTCACCGCCAACATTTGCAGTTGCGATAAACTCAAAGTCATCTTTTAGCGCTTGTTGTAGTACAGCGAGTTTTTGACGTAACTGAAGTTCGTCATCTGGTGATTGCATTAACTGTTTCAACATATCAATCTCAGCATCTCTCCACAATACTTCAAACCGCATTCTAACCTCATGAATTCGGTTATAGTTCGCTTCTAGCTTGCTCCCTTTATCGATAATGTGCTCAGGGGTCGTGATTTTTCCACAATCATGTAACCATGCGGCAATTCTAAACTCTCTGCGTTCATCATCATTCGCGAATTTAAAGGTTTTAAACTTGCCATTATCACAAGCTTCAACTGCTTCAGCGAGCATGATTCCAAGCTCAGGAACTCGATTACAGTGTCCGGCAGTATACGGCGACTTGTCATCGATCGCTTCCGCAATAAGTTTAATGATCGCCTCGATTAAATCTTGTTGAGTTTTCTCATGAGCCTGTATCTTGAAGCCCAAATCATGAACTGCGGTTGAAAGATCCCAAATCTCTTTGATCGGAGAGTCAATCAGTTTAAGTTGATCATACTGCCTTGCTTGAATTTTCAACGTTTCCTCGCGTAACAAATTTATTGGACGGACAATTGGACTTCCAAATACCCAGGCTAACGGCAACAATAGCAACATAATGCCTGCTGTAATTGCGATAGACGTTTGCACACGGTCTTTTACTCGGTTGAGAACAATTTCCTCTGATACAACCACAGCAAAGTATTCTTGGATACCACTCGCGCTACCGACCGTTGTGACAAAGAGATATTGCGGTTTTCCACCAATTTCGGCATAGATGAGCTTGTCTAACTCGCTTTTATCATCCGCTACTTGTATCAGCTTTTTATATGGAACCATTGCAGAGAACGCCGCACTTGGCTTGCCAAACTCTGCTTCTAACCATTTTTGACTTAGCGCAGTTCGTTGCTCAGTTGAGATATTGGTAATTGCTTGATTGAGAATAGGCAGCAGAGCCGCATCCGCTTGTTTTAAGACCATATAGAACTGATTAGAAAATTGCTGATTAACATCGCGCAAAGGTGGATGCACTTGCAAATTATAGTCGAATGACTGTGCGGCTTTATGCTTAACAATAGCATCGCTTTCCAATACTGCATCAACATCTCCATTTTTTAGGGCATCAAAGGCGAGGTGAAGCGAAGGAAACGTCATAATTTGTACATTAGGGAAAGCGCGATTCAGATCAGGAATAATGGACCAGCCAGCTAACATGCCCACTTTTTTCCCGGACAAACTTTCAAAATACTCGATCGTTTTTGTGTTGGCTTGTGTCACTAAGCTAAATGGTAATTGGTAAAGTGGTTCAGTAAATACACCGACGTCTTGCGTGCTACTGTTTTTTTGTATGGAGTGCAAGATATCAATCGATCCATTTTGATAATCAGAGACCAGTTCTTCCCAACTGCGGCCGTTGATATATTCAAATTCCAGGCCAGTATCGTTAGCAATTATGTCTAATAAATCAATTACATAACCTTTTGGTTCACCGGCCAAAGTAAAATCAATGGGCGCCCAATCGTTCTCGTTTGAAACCTTAAGCGGTTGGGTAGACTCAATCAGTTGACGCTGCTTGTCCGTTAGCGCGAATGGTTTTGAACTCGGGATGATGGTTTCTGCTTCCAAGATTTGATTTGATGCGACAATTTCTCCATTTTCAGAGTATAGATACACTTCTGCCGCTTCATCTTTATTATTCACTTTAATGTTTTCGGAGAAATTTGCTGCCAGAGATGAGAGAACAATGTCAACACCTATTACAGCCTTTCGACCTTCTATGGGTAAAGAATAAGTTTGTCCTGTCACTTGCCAGTTATGGAACAAATACGGTTCCGTTTTGGTCGGTGTCTCGTTGTTTTGAACTTTGTACCAAGGACGCTTTGTTGGGTAATAATTACTTGGCTCCACTTTTGTATCACGAATCGTAAAATCATCATCTAAAAAATAGGACTTCTTAATGCGATTCCCGGCCTCATCATAAAGGTGTGTCACCATTGCCCACCGATCTTGAGTAATCGCATCGGTTTTATCGCGAATTAATATAGAGGCATCGAGATTGACCAGTTGAAAAAACTCATCTTTTTCATTTGCAACATAAATACTGTACAGATTGTTGTTGGCGCGAAGGGCTTCAGCAAATAACTCAGCTAGCGGAAAAATATCATCTGTTGCTTCAAAATGTTGTTCGGAGATCTTAGCAAACAGCTTGGCGGTGTATGAGGCATCGTAGTCAAGTTTATTAATATACTCAGTTATCGTCGCAGCGGTGCGATTGTATCGTGAGAAAATATGTTCTTTTGAAAGTTCTTTGGCAAAGTGATATTGAAGGAAAATAGCAACCGATCCGGTGAGAAATGTCGCGATGATAAACATCCCACTTACCGTTATTCGAATAGAGATTTTTTTTCTCTGTTTGCGCTGCATTTGTAGCTCCTAGCCTTAAAGTAAGGAAATCCTTTCAATTTTTACAGTGTAGCAAGGGATTATCATTAACCAAGTGCCCTAAGTAAAACGTGACCTTTCCTATACTTCAGCTAATCCGTTATATCCTAATTTAGTAATGTAACTGACAGGCTTTTGTCCAGAGCAGTGCTGACCGAGGCATGTAATACGAACTTGCTTCTTTCCGTGTTTCAAGTCATTCCCTTGCAAAAGGGAGTCTCATTCAGCGCGTTGCAAAGCTGACAGTCACTTGGTCGATGATTTGCAGATATCTACACGCGGTAAGAGAGCCTTACTTTTATGAGGATGACGAATATATTGAAGGAAGATGGTTTGATAAAAAAGGCTTCCCTAATAGTGAACTGGGTGACTTATTGAAACTCTGCTTAGCGTAAAAGATTGAAGGGCTGGATAGTCTGGTTAAGTCCTTAAAACGCATGTAACCTACCGAAGAAATACCATTTATTTAAATAGAAAGAGTGACTATGAATTTTGATATCAATGCATTGAAACACCACCAACTTGTCGAAGACGGCCCACTAGAGGGGTGTTACATTCATCAGCCAGCCAAAGGCAGTCAGCAAGACGACAAAGCGGTTATGGCGGAGCGTGAAGCGCTGGAAAAAATGGGGTTTAAAGTCATGCAGGTTCAAGCCAAGGGCGGAACAACCACCTTTGCCGAGGCGATGCAAAAATTCGCGACAAAGACCGGGCACCAGCCCAAGTAATAATTAAGGGCAGTCGAACTGGTTTTAATTGTTGCGGATTGAGTGCTTTTTGTCTCACATTGGAATCCAAGGGTATTTTCTACGATTTTAATGGCATTTTTCACAACGCTCCGTTCTGTAAATACTATCTTTATATGAAAGACTTAGTATCGAGCGGAGACCAAAGATGGTGCCAGTGCTTTATGTTCAGATGGGTAATGTGGTTTGGAAGGTGTTCCCCAACGGGACGTGGGAGCGCGCTGCGCCTGATGAGCCGTTATTGGAAGGTGTTCAGGTCGTTAATCAACCCATCGTTGAACTGGGTGATGAAGGCACGCTGTCCTCAGAGCAAGTTGCCGCGATTGAAAAAGCACTGTCCGAAACGCTTAACGACCTTACAAGCAATATAGTCAGCCAACAAGGACAAGTTGACCTCAGCTCTGGAGGAAGTAGCGATAGTGCTGGTTTTGTGGTTTCAATTAAAGCCACGCTAGATGAGACAATAGCGCGCGCCGGGTTTGATACGCGGCCTAGTTCGGAGCCAGACGACGAGCGAAATTCAGAACAAGCCTCACTAGATATCCTATCTGATCAAGCCAAATTAACAGTAGACATCCTTGATGGCGGCGACGGCTATGAAAACCAATTCGAAGTTCCCAGTGTCGTTATCCAAGGTACGGCAACAGACGTACGCGATGGGCGTATTGTGCTTATCACCGTCACTGACCAAGATGGCAATACCATTCAGTTGCAATCCATCACAAGCAATCAAGCCTACTCAGTTTCCGATGTTGATCTTTCTTCTTTGGTTGAAGGCCCTTTAACGGTCGATGCCATTATCTCTGATGATTTTGGCAACAGTATTACCGCTCAAGATGCGACGATTAAAGACACGTTAGCCACTATTAACGTTGAACTGGACGGCTTTGGAGATGAGTTTGTTAACGCAGCAGAATCTCCCAATGCAGCATTTACTGGTAAAACCGAATTTGTGGAGCTTGGGCAAACTATCAATTGGGTGGTGACTGACGAACTTGGCGGCACGGTAACAGGAACTGCGTCCGTCACCGAATCTGGTCTTTGGAGCATTTCTAATCTTGATGTTTCTGGGCTCTCTGATGGAGTACTTACGGTTGAAGCCTCCACCATAGACATAGCCGGAAATCCGGCCGTCGCTACAGATACGATTGTCAAAGACACGAAAGCAGACATCACTGTTCAGTTTGAAGATATCGACGGCATTGTGAATGAAGTTGAAATATCGGGTACTACGTTGTCAGGAACAGTGATCGATGTTGAAGATGGTCAAAGCGTCAATATCACCATATCTGGAAGCCAAGGTGACCCAATAAGTCTAACCACAACTGTGGTCAATGGCGGCTGGACAATACCAGACGTTGACTTATCGAGGTTTGAAGATGGTGAGCTATCTGTCACCGCAACGACAACAGACATCGCTGGGAATCCTGCAACGGCGACGGATACGTCTTTGGTCAATACCGTCAAGCCATTCATCGATATCGATACCTTGCAAGGATTCAATATTCTCGCTTTTCGCGGAGGTACCTTAACCAGCTTGCAAGGTACAACCAATCTTGTTGAAGAAGGACTTCCTGTTACTGTCGTGGTCAGTGATGGGGTTTCTACACTTGAATTTCAAAGCGCCGTTGATGCCAACGGCGACTGGCTAGTCGTTGATATAGACGTTTCTAGTTTGGATCTTTCTGTTGAGTGGACTCTGGACGCTAAAGTTACTAATGCGATAGGTAACTCAGCCATAGATGATATGCCGACGATAGTGTTACCTGAGTCGCTGGCGTTCAGTGATACGGTGATTGGTATTTTTGGCAATCAAGAGAAAGAATCGGATGTAAGAATTCAAGATGCTGAGTTTGTGTTCTTTGCTGATCAATCGCTGGTCGATGAACTGACATCTAACGGCCTTTCAATCACGGTTTCGGTATCTGATTATCGAGTTATTGGGACTCGAAGCGATGGTGAAGTGGTCTTTGAAGCTAGTTTGAGCGGCGATCAAGTCGATGTCGCGTTCAAGCAAGTTATCGACCAATCTCCAGATTTAAATTCGATACAGACAGCTCTTTTGATCCAAGGTACCCAAACGGATGCCGATGGCACAACAGAAGTCGTCATCGGGCATCTACCCATCAACATAGCCGATATAGAGCCCCTTATTTTTGACGATTTTGCCTTCATGATCGAAGGCGAAGTTAAGTCTGGTAATGTGCTGAACAATGATATTGATCTTGATGGAGCATTGATTGTTTCTAGGGTGATTATCGATGGCTCGGAATACCCAGTGTCGGGCAGCACGCCTACCTTGATTTCTCTACCTGAAGGTGAGCTAAGCGTATTTGCGAATGGTCACTACAATTTTTCGGCCAATCGAAATTTAGATAACTCTGCTGGAAGGCAGAGAGTGAGCTTTGATTATGTAGCAGGTGATCAAGAGAATGATTTTGGGCAAGGAACCGCGACGATATTTATCGATGATGGCGAGGCGGGGAGCATTGAATCTAGCAGTTACCAATATACCGAGCCCGACAGCAATCAAAGTCCACAAACTTTTGAAACCACCTTTTTAGTATCGCCAGGCTCTGACAATCCCGATCCCAATAGTCTCTATTTCTCGACTTCTACACTCAACGTGCTCGACAGTTTAGGGTTAACCAGCGGTGCCAGCCCAATTCCTCTCACATACCAACTAAACGATGCTGGCAACACCGTTACTGCATCCATCAGTGGCAATACCGTGTTTACTCTAAGTTTATCGGGGCAAGTAACACCGTCGGATGCGACTTCTGTGACCGCTAACCTGACCATTACACAAGAGCGGCCACTCAATCAGCCCAACAAGAACGATTTGCTAAAACTGCCGCTGCTTATTGGTGGTAGAGACACCGATGGCACTGAGCTAGAACAAGGTGAGTTCACATTAATTATCGCTGATGGCTCTGATCCTATTCTAACCAGTATATCGAACGTATCGGTGTCGGAAGCCGAGCTCGCTTTTAATCCGGTTGTCGATATGGGGCTATTTCGCGTGGAGCTCGGCGCAGATGACCTCGATACTAATATGTCTCTCAATCCGTCACTGTTTTTTGATATCCAGGATCAGCCACAGGTTTGGAGTGATGGCCAACTCATCACTTATACCATTGATGCAACAGGGGCGATTCTAACGGGCAGTATCTTAGATGAAAATGACGACAAAATTCCTGTTTTTGAAATCGGCTTTTCACAACCAAGTGCTGCTGTAGGAGGAGACGTTCCTTATACCTTTGTACTGCTACAAAATATCGATAATACCAGCGACCCACTGGAGATCCCCTTTATTGTGACCGCGAGAGATTCAGACGGCGATGAAGCGAAATTGACGCTCAACGTGAGTGTGTCTGATTCTGGCAATGCAACGCTTACAGGTTCTACGTTGACGGTTACCGAACTCCCGCAGAAAACGACAATAACAGAAAGCAACTCTGATACTGCTAGCATTTCGATTACCGCAACGCAAGATGACATAGTGGATATCGATCTCGCTATCACTGCTGCAAGTCTAGTTCTTGATAGCTCAGGCAACGCCATTACGAGTAATGGATTGGATATCTTATGGCGTAATAATGGTGACAACAGCTATGACGCCGTCGATGAGAATGGCATGGTGGTATTTAGAGTCGCACTACCTGCTGAAATCGATATACCTGCTTCTACGAATCAGTCTGTAGACATTGGGGTACGGCTTTTTAGAGAAATCGATCATGGCAGTGTGGGCGATATCGATGAGCTTTCCATCACTCTGCCTATTGTGGTAACGGATTTTGATGGCTCTCAGACCCAGCAAGATTCTACCTTAACCATATTAGACGGGCTTGATCCATCGATTGAAACCATTGCTCTGTCGGTAGCAGAAGCCAACCTCGAAGCTACAGGTGAAGTTGAGGTGATTCAATCGGATACGTTGACCTTTGTTCGTGGTTCAGATTCGATTGTTTCTTTTGACATCAATGTTAGTGATTTTGGCAGCTATCAAAGCGGGGGCGAAACGATTGCTTTGGCCGAGCGAGATATCGATGGCTGGTTTATTGGTTCCACACAAAATACCAACCAAGAAGTCTTTCGATTGCGGTTAAATGTCGATGGCTCTGCGGAGTTTTTGCTGTTTAAACCTTTAGACCATCCGGCAGGTGATGGCGCGAACCTACTCAATTTACAGTTTCCTGTAGTTGCGACCGACAAAGATGGCGATACCTCAAGCCCTACAATGTTAACGGTTGAAGTTACAGATGATATTCCAACGTCAGGTACTGAACAAACGCTAGAAATTACTGAGGGTGACAGCTTTAGCGGCAACCTACTCAGTGCAACTCGCATTGGTGTTGATGGAGGTTCAATTACTGAGGTTCTTTACGAAGGCGTTGATTACGATTTTAGTACCACTGACCTTATCTTCATTAACTTGACTAACGAGAACGACGCCAACTCAATATACGGCACATTGGAGTTAAAGTCGGATGGCAGTTACACCATCACCACAATCACCAATGTCGACGCTGATCCTGCTTTGGAAGATAGGATTCGTTTTACTGTAACGGACGGCGATGGCGATACGGTGTCTAACTTTGCCAACTTAATATTGGACGACATTGGCGGCTTTATCCGTGTCGAGAACACTGAAGTTCGCGAGGATGAGCTGGCTGGCGTCGATATCAAAGTGTTTGTTGGTGATATTGATCAAGGGGAAAATGTCACCGAAATCACCATTTCCAATTTACAAGGTGGAACCCTGTATTATGGTGGTGTTGAGCTCATTCCTGATGCTGGTGGGAGCGTTACCTTGACGGACGCGCAAATTATGCAGCAACCGGGACAAAATTATTTCGTGTCCGCTCTACCAATCACCTATTTGCCAAAACTTAATGAGTCGAATACCACGCTTACCTCAAATGTGGTGGCGCTGAGTGTTGGGGCGACCATTGCCAGAAATGGAATTGCGGATGAGATTGTCAGCAATCAAACTTTACAAGTGTCGGTACTACCCGTTGCCGACACGCCAGAGTGGGGCAGTTCTCAGCTTGAATACGTTTTGACCGAAGATATAGGTCGTACTTTCCCATTAGATATTGATGCGTTATTGGTCGATACCGACAGCTCTGAATCCCTGAGCTACCAAATCACCAATATACCGAGCGGCATCACGATAAAGCTGGATGGAAATAACATAGTCGAAGGCAAATCTTATACACAAAAGCAACTCGACCAAATGACGGTTACAGTGAAGAAAAACCTCGCTGGTGAGTTTAGTTTTGACCTCAAAGCCACCGCGACGGAAAAGGGCAGTGACTTTGCGCAAAGCTCAGATAAAACGGCCGACATTGACACTCCGGTAGTGATTAAAGTATCCCCTGATGCCGATACGCCAGAATTGTCGGTTCGTGACATTCGAGGGCTTGAAGACGTCAACATCGATTTGAGTGATGCGATTTTTGGCAGCTTAACGGATACCGATGGCTCGGAATCGTTGTTTTACGACATTGAAGTGCAAGATGGCTGGTCATTTACAGGAACGGGTTTTGTGCAAACAGGAACCAACTCTTATCGGGTTGAATCTGACGCGATAGCCAATGGCTCAGCGCTGTTAACACCAAAAGCAGACATTAGTTCCGTGACTGAGAGTTTGTTTATTAAAGTGTCTGCGGTTTCTGTTGAATCTACGATTGATGGTTTAACACCAGTGAATCAAGAAGCCAGCAGCGTAGAGAAAACCATCAACATTACCTTAAAAGGTGTCGTGGATGAGCCCATCGCTCAGGATGGCGGTAATGGCCATTGGCAGTATGATGCAGCCAATAGAACCATAGAAACAGCGGCGTCGTTCTACGAAGATGGCTTGGTACCACTCGACTTTCTGTTTGTGACCTCTGATGATGATATATCAGAGTCTTTAAATATCCTCATTACCAATATACCGGATGACATTGCCATTGTTGACAGCAGTGGGCAAGTTGTAGCACTGACAATCGCTGATCTAGACCCAGTAACTGGCCCTGTGTATCAGGTGAGTAATGCTGATTTAGCCAAACTGTTTGTAAAACCAAAATTAGACTTCAGTGGTCGCATTACTTTTGATGCCAATGTGGTTTCCACTGAGCCCGATGGTGATAGCGGCACATTCGACTACAAGGTACAAATTGATTTATTGCCAGAGGTTGACCAAAGCGATGGCGTCACTGTGGTGACAACAGGTCTTGAAGATAGGCAAATCGCTCTGGATTTAGAGCCTAGGATCAGCGGCGATAGTGATGGTAGTGAAACGCTGACAGGCTACTTCATAGACCCGCTGCCAAGTGACCTCACTTTACTGTTTGATGGATCTCCCATCTCTGTCCCAGCTACAGGCCTAGATCTTGAAGGGTTAATTGATAGTACGACACCAACTTTAGATTCATTACTTAACAGTGGGCGCTTAAGTGTGCAAGCCACCCAGGACTTGAGTGGAACCTTTGTTATTCCAGTGCGGTATGAAGTAACTGATACCTCTGAACTTGGTGAAATTACGACTAAAATGATTTCAGGGTCACTTACCGTGGTAGTGGATGCGAAGGTTGAGGGGGACACTCGTCTCGAAACGTCATCGGAGGTCTTTATTAGTGACGATGGCCGTCCGGTTGATGTATCCGCTGCTGTTAGGTTTATTGAAGAAGATATCGATGGATCCGAATACCTTGACTACATCTTACTTCAGGTGCCCCAAGGCTACGATATTGTTGTTAATAGCGGCACAAATGAGGCACAGCAAACGCCAGATGGTAATTGGATTATACCTGCAGCAGGCTTAACCAGTGACACAGTACAAGATGTGGCTGCGTTTATTCTCGACAATGTGACCATATCCAGTAATCAAGATACACCGGTTCTAGATATCGTTGTGCGAGCGAGAGTCATTGATGGCGAAGACTCGCGTTATATTGACGGGGAATTTCAAATTCAGATTACCGGACACAGTGGTGGCGGTACGCCTTGTGATCCCGTTGGTCCTCCTGGGGAGATCGAGTCTGAAGATGACATCACATTCGATGAAGGAACGGAAGTCTTAGATCTAGGGCAATACCTTGATCCAGACATTGCGAGCGATCCGGACAATGAGATTTCGTTCTTTATTCCGTCAGACTCGCTACCTGATGATGTTGAACTAGAAGGTGATGGTGTGATTGCTGTATTTGATAACGATGGCGATATCATCGGCTATTCAATCAGCCAGACAGGCCTGAGCAACCTTAAAATTACGGGTCTTGATGAAGATTTTGCAGGTTGTATTACTTTTGATATTGAAACGACTGAAACCTCAACTTGTAACGGCTCTAGCTTAACGACTACGCAGACAGTTAGCATTGCAATTCGTCCTATCGTCGATGACATTATTCTGTCAACGGCATTTAGCCGCATTGATGAGGACGTGGCTTCCGATCTTGATTTACAGTTGGTGCTTGGCGATTCAATTAAGCTTGATGGCAGTCAAACGGTCATCGGTGAAGGAGAATCGTCAACAGGTAAAGAAACCGCTAACTCGTTTACCATTCGGGTATCTGACGGAGCAACGCTCTCTGGCGACCCAAGCTGGTTAACCGACAACGGAGATGGCTCTTGGACTGTGACAGATGTGACACGTTTACCGGATGTAGTACTCATACCTCCTACCCACTTTAGTGGCGAAATAACGTTAACTGCCGAAGTAAACATTACCGACAAAACCGATTGTTTAGCAGAAACCGATACCCAAACTAAAGTCGTGACAAAGGTCATCGAAATCAATCCGATTGTGGATCCTGCCAGTTTGGTGTCTGCGGACTTCACTGGTGACGAAGATACTTATATTTCGCTGGCAAGTCTTGATGCAGAGCTGATTGACCAAGATGGCTCCGAAAATATGTCACTCAGTCTCTCTGGGGTTCCCGAAGGTGCAGTGGTTGTGGTTCAAGTGGGGTCAAGCTTTGAGTTAGTGCCAAACAACGGAGTGGACGGAGGCAGTTTCAATGGCAAGCCAACGTATGAGTGGCAGTTAGAGGCAAGCCAACTCGATAATACGTTTATATTACCGCCACTTGATTTTAGTGGGGACATTCCGTTGACACTCAAGGCCATTACTCAGGAGCTTGCAACCGGAGATACTAGGATTACAGAGTCAGCATTTACCCTAGGCGTTAATCCTATTGCCGATGAGATTGAGTTCTTTAACGCCCCAGAAAAGGTAAACGGCGACGAAGATGCCGTCATCGATATCCCTATTGATATCGTTTCCCAAGAGACCAATAGTGATGAATCTATCGCGCTATTGGTAACAGCAAAAGCTGTGAATGATTCCAGCTCAATTGATGATATCGCGAGTATTCGAATCGATGGAAAAACTGCACGATTTATCCAAGTTGGTGACAGTGCAACCGCTACTATTATCGTAGCGGCAAGTTCAATTAATAGCATTGAGCTATTCGCTGGCGATGCCTTTGGCGATATTGACCTCACTATTCGTGCAGACGCAAGAGACACGGCCACTGTACTCGGTTCCAATAAAGGCGACTTTGGCCCGATAAAACAAGAAACTATCCGATTAAAAATCACTCCGGAACCGGATGCCCCAATTTTAGATTTAACTCATGACAACATTCTCGCCGAGGCGAGTAGCGATGCACCTTTAGGGTTGAGTTTTAACCTAGTGAATCCTGCTGCCGATGAACAGGGAATGCTAACCATAGAAGGGCTTCCAGATGAGGTAGAGCTTACTGCTGGGCAGCGAGTAGGCGATGATTGGGAGGTCTTACAAGGCGAGATTGCAGACTTGGCGATTAAAGCCGATGACAATCTTCAAAATGATCTCAACTTTACCTTAATTCTAAAGCCTTCAGCAGAGCTCAACGGCAATACCGCGGATGGGGCGGTAGAGACGATAGATGTTGAATGGTTTATCAAAGGCGATCAAACGCTGATCGGAAACTACCAGCGAGACTATATTTCAAGTGGAAGCGGTGATGACACCATCACTGGCGGGCTAAGCGCCGATACATTTGCATTTACTAATGAAGATATTGGTCTGTTGGCGCACACGGATATCATCACAGATTTCAATGCCAGTGCGAATAGCGACAGTATCGACCTCAGCCGAATCCTGTCTGCTACTAATGCTTCAGATGCAGAAAAGCAACTCGACTTAGTTGAGGTTGGCACCGACCTACGTATCGATTTAAGACCAAATGAAGGTCTGATTAGGCATCATATAGTGCTCGAAAACACCACATTGAACGATTTGTATGGCGGGGATGCGGCGGGTGTTTCTGAGAGCGATATTATTCAAAAAATGCTGGATGACCAAAATCTTATTTTGTCGTCAAACTAGTAAGCAGTAAGGATGTGCAGTGGAAGTGTCAAAAAGGGACAATTGGCTAGAAGCGATTAAATGGTTGTGCCAGTACCATGAGGTGCGTTGTCACCCGGTTAAAATAGTCAGTGGACTACCGTTAGATGATGGGCAGCTATCAGAGCCCCTCTTTTTAAGAGCGTTGGAAAGCACGCCACTTCTGGCGCTTGAGCTCAATGCGCGTGAAGTAGCGAAAGCAAGCACGCCATTTGTGATGATAGACAGTAAAAACGAACAGCCTTTGATCATCACCAAAGTAACGGGGCAGCGCGTCACTTTACTTGAAGTCGCTGAGGAGTTTAAACAGAAGGAAATAACCCTAGATGCACTTCGCCAATTGAGTAAAGGGATACTGTGGCAAGTAAGTGGAGATTCCACTATCGATAGCCGAGTTGAGGAGCTTAAACCTTCTACACCCACCAGTTGGCTGTGGAAAACGATAAAGGAAGTTCGCCCTTGGTATCGTGACTTAATGTTGGCATCGTTTGTAATTAACTTGCTGGCTCTCATTGTCCCGTTATTTACCATGAATGTGTACGATCGCGTGGTGCCTAATCAAGCAATGAGTACCCTGTGGGTGCTGGCTGCAGGAGTAATGATCGTTGTTGTGTTTGATTGGATATTGAAAGAAGCTCGAAGCTCTGTGACAGATATGGCTGGGCGCTATATCGACAATAAACTCTCAGCGACACTGTTCTCAAAAACCATCGGTATGAAGTTAGAAAATCGTCCTCAATCAACAGGGGCGTTTGCGCGTCAGTTACAAGACTTTGATGCAGTAAAAGAGTTCTTTACTTCCGTGACGCTGGTGACCTTGGTGGATTTGCCGTTTACCTTTTTATTCCTAGTTTTAATTGGCTGGCTTGGCGGCGCCATGATGTGGATCCCTGTTGTGGTTATGGGATTGCTCGTCGGTGTCAGTGTGCTAATGAAACGTAATGTTGAGAGCACGCTAGAAGAGACATCGCGATTGTCTACTCAACGTCAAGCACAGTTGATTGAAACCCTAAACGCCCTACCTGAAATTAAACAAAACAATGCTCAAAGCTTGCTGCAAAAGCGCTGGGAAAGCGTTATTTCTTCCTTATCGACATGGCAAACGCGCTCGCGTACATATACCAATATAGTCACTCATTGTATTCAATCTAGCCAGCAAGTAGTGACGGTGTCACTTATCGTATTTGGCGTCTATCAGATAGGAGCCGGAGTACTCACCATGGGTGGCTTGATTGCTATTGTGATGTTGAGTGGTCGAGCGGGAAACGCAATTAATCAGTTATCGATGTTAGTGCTGCGCTATCAGCAGTCCAAAACTGCGTTGGTCGGTTTAAATCAAATCATGGAATTACCGCAAGAGGCCAGTGATCAACAAGTGATCGACCGAGGGGAATTTCAAGGCAACGTCAAACTCAGCAATGTGGGCTATCTATACCCGGAAGCAACCTCAGCGGCAGTGAGTGACATTAATGTCAACATTCAAGCGGGAGAGCGCATTGGTGTGATTGGATCTGCGGGTGCTGGTAAATCAACGTTATTGTCACTGCTTCTCAAGCAGGTCGAGCCTAGCAGCGGACAAATCTACTTCGAAGGACTTGATGCCAAATTATGGCCACATAGTGTGGTGCGCAAAGCATCCGGTTGGGTGGCGCAAAGTAGTGTACTGATGTTTGGATCGGTATTGGAAAATATTGTGTTTGGTGAGTCTAGTATTGATGAGCAGCGGCTCGGTTACGCTATTCAATACTCGGGACTAAATGACTATTTATCACGCCTTGAAAACGGCTTAGAAACTCAAGTTGGTGAGGGCGGCCGACATTTATCGGGGGGGCAACGTCAGGCGGTGGCACTAGCAAGAGCGCTCTACCGTCAACCTAAGTTTCTTGTTCTTGATGAGCCGACCAGCGCACTAGATAATCAAGCTGAACGACGCTTCTACCAAGCATTAGCACGTATGCCACGTAGCATGACCATAGTAATGAGTTCACATCGTCAGTCGCTCTTGTCGTTGTGCGACAGAGTTTTAGTGCTTGAGAAAGGCAAACTCGTCATGGACGGTCCACCAAAGTCTATTCTGGAAACACCAAGTAAGCAAAAACACAAAGTGAAGAACATCGCTATCGTCAAAGGAGGTAACGATGAGCACTAGTCATATCGAGTGGAGCAACACCCAGTTAGCGTACCGTTCACGCAGGCTTATTTGGATTATCGCCAGTTTATTTGTCAGTGCTTTGCTTTGGGCATCTTGGGCGACGCTTGAAGAAGTCGTCGTGGGAGAGGGCACTGTGGTGCCAAGCCAGTCGGTACAATCGATACAAAGTTTGGAAGGTGGGATTGTAAAAAACATACTGGTGCGTCAAGGGGACAGTGTTAAGGCTGGGCAAAGCTTAGCAGTATTGGATGACACTCGTTTTCGCGCTTCCTATCAAGAGACAGGCAAGCAATTTGATAGCCTGACTGCTCAGCGGTTGAGATTGGAAGCGGAGCTGGCGAGCGTCAAAGTAACCAGTAGCAACAACTGGCAAACACAAGTTCAAATTGAGCCTCGTTCAATCATCGGTGCAGATAACCCCAGCCCAGCTTTGTTTAATGCTCAAGCTAACTATCTGGAGAGATTGAGTCAGTTATCATCCGAACTTGAAGAATCAAAACTACGAATCGAGCAACAAGCCCAAGCCGTCAGTGATACTCAAACCTCTATTCGAACCTTACAAAGCAGTCTCGCTATTGTGGAAAAAGAGCGCGATTTGCTGCGCGTAGTAGTGGAAAGCGGTGCAGTAGCGGAAGTTGAGTTATTGAAACTAAATCGAGATGTCATTCGTCTTGAGGGCGATTTATCGAGTGCTCGTGTCACCGAGCAAAAGCAACGAGCGGCCTATTCTGAGGCGATTGCGGATCACCGTGGGATTGCTCTGGACTTTCGAACTAAAGCGCAAGGCCAATTAAATGAAATATCCGCCACACTTGCCCAACTGAATGAGAGCCGCCAGGCAATCGCTGATCAATTGAGGCGTACCGATGTCGTTGCTCCAGTAGATGGTACTGTGAAAGAAGTGTTTGTTCGCACCATAGGTGGCGTCGTTCGTCCAGGTGAACCCATTATGGAATTGGTGCCAGAAAACTCGGCACTCATCATTGAAGCTAAGATCGCGCCCCAAGATATTGCTTTTATTTCAGTAGGTTTAGAGGCAATGGTGAAGTTTTCGGCCTATGATTTTGTTATCTACGGCGGACAAAAAGGCAAAGTGACCTATGTGAGTGCTGATGCATTGCAAACTGAAGACGGGACGGCCTACTACCGAGCGCACATAGAATTGAATAATCAACAAGATCAAGAGGCGAACTTTTCTGTAATACCGGGTATGCAAGCCGCAGTGGACATTCTTACTGGCGAAAAAACGGTGTTGCAATATTGGCTTAAGCCAATCTTAAGAGCAAAAGAGAATTCATTGAGAGAAAGATAATAACCATAAGGAAAGCGTATGCGTGTGACAAAACTCGTGCTATCGAGTTGCCTTGCTATCACCCCTCTAGCGTTGACTCCGGCTGCGAGCGCTATTTCTCTGGAACAGTCTGTAGCGTTTGCGATTGATTACAGTCCAGAAGTTTTAGCGCAATATTCTCGATATCAATCCGTTATCAGAGATGGTGATGCTGCTGGTGGTGACCGATTACCACAAGTGAATTTGTATGCCGCAGCGGGTGTAGAGGAAACCCGATATAACAACGGTAACTTCATAGACCCAGACGATAGACGACTTAATCGAACAGAGATGGGTGTGCGTGTTTCTCAGCTTTTGTTTGATGGGTTTGGTACTAGCGCCAATGTTAAGCGTTTGGGCTATGAAGCTGAAGCAGAGCGCTTGACGTTGATATCCCGCGCTGAAAACGTCTCCCTGGATGTCACCAGAACGTATCTTGAGCTTTTAGAGGCTGAAACTCTGTTGCAATTAGCTAACCGCAACGTGCTTGAGCATCAAGAAATCTATAAAGATGTACTCGACAAAAAAGGCCAAGGACTAGCGAGTAATTCGGACTTAGCCCAGATTTCCGCTCGAGTGGCAACAGCACAATCGTCACAAATTGCGGCACAAAATAACCTGTTTGACCTCAAAACCCAATTTCTACGCCAAGTTGGCAAGCCCGGCAGTGACCTAGTCTTTCCCAAATTTGATAGCGCACTACTTCCCAGCACTTTAGATGTTGCTATTCAACAAGCGGTCGACAACCACCCGGAGATTAAAGCGGCCATGATAGACATGGACGCCGCGAGGCAAGAAATACGACGCGAAAAAGGGGACTATTTCCCAGAGGTTAAAATTGAGTTGCATGCCAACAAAAATCGCAACGTGGGTAATGTCATCGGGCCGGATGAAGACATGCGCGCCATGCTGACCTTAGATTATGACCTATTCAACGGCTTTTCGACCGATGCTAGAGTTGAATCTTCCGCATGGCGATTGGAAGAGGCGCGAGCCATACGTGTAAGAACTGAGCGTGAAGTGCGCGAAGGCACAGAACTCGCTTGGAATGCCTATTCGATGCTAGAGCAGCAAATAAGACTTTTGGAGCAAAATGTGGACGCGGCAAAAATAGCCGAGCTCGGCTATATACAGCAGTTCAATGTCGGGCGTCGCAGCTTACTTGATGTACTTGATGCCAAGGTGGAAGTGTTTCTTGCGAGACAAAACTACGTGAGAAGTAAATACGATAGAACCTTTGCAGCTTATCGATTGCTTAATGCGATGGGAGTGTTGACGTACGCGTTGCGCGTCGAGCATCCAGAAGAGTGGCAGAAAGAGGGGGAGTCATAATGAAGCTAACAGTGAAGACTTTGTCTTTCGTGCTAACGCTGTGTTTGCCCTTATCCCTGCTCATCGGTTGTGCTGAAACGCCAAACACACAAACCACTCGTCATCAGATTGATGATTTACGCGATCAAGACAGTGATGGCATCATCAATCAGCGTGATCGCTGCTTGGATACTCCAACTGGTGTTGTTGTCGATAATGAAGGCTGTGCAGAATGGCAGTTTTCAGAGAAGCCTGTTGTGGTTACGGTCAACTTTGATTACGACAAATCGCTGATACGTCCCGATCAAGAGCCAAAGGTATCTGAACTCTCAAATATGCTCAAACAAACTCCACAAGCTAGTGTGGTGTTAATTGGAGATACCAGTTCCGAAGGCACTAACGATTATAACCGCGCCTTAGCTAAGCGCAGAACGGCAGCGATTAAAGAAGCGCTGGAGCAGAAAGGCATTGATAGCATACGAGTCTCAGAGCAGGAGTTTACCGAGGTGACGTTTTACACCGAAAAGCTCAAGCAACGTAAACGCCGAACCATTGCAGTGTTCTATCATCCTGAAATGTCAGCCACTCAGCAGTGGGATATTTTTACTTCAGAGAAAAGTTTGACCAGTTCAAGCAGTGTGGAGGCGCCTCGTGACTAAGACTTTTAAAGCGTTTAGCGCTGCAGCACTCTCTTGTGGGATGATGGCCTCGCCATTGCTATCAGCAGAGACATTAGATGCGCAGCATTCTAAAGTGGCCGTTGAACCCAATCTCGTACCGCTTATGGAAGCCTTGATACAAGCTAGGAAACTTGATATTGATGTCCAGGCCAGTGAAGATATCGCGACAAGTTTAACCAAAGATAATCTGCTACTCGGTATCAGTTCACGTAAATGGCAAGATGATGAAGTGGCAAAGTTTACCCATTTGAGAGGTTACAAACCTACCGAGCTTTTTTTTACCGCTGACGTTATCGCCATTATTGCCAATCAAGACAATCCGGCCAAAGCCGTAACCCTTGCTGAGCTCAAGGACGTTTTTGGTTGCAACCAGCAGCTTAACGTCACTCGCTGGCGTGATAGTCAAGGTACAGAGCTTGGCGCCATGGTTCCATTAGCTATCGACAATCAACTAAAGGGGCATGGTACGTTTGCCAAGTGGGTTGCGTGCGACAATGCTGAGTTTTCGACGACTAATTTTGTTATCGACAAGCCTGCATTGCTAAGTGAAATCTCGGCGCAGTCAGATGCGATTGGTTACTCGGTTTACACCGACGATCTTAACGATCAAAACTTGCTAAATGTCATCAATAACTTTGGTGAGTCGTACGATGTGAATAAAGAAACCATTTTGTCGGGACGCTATCCACTGGCGAGTGTTTACTACATGTACCTTGACTTGCCACCGAACCGAGAACATTTTAATCAGCAGGAAGAATACTTTATCAGTCTGACGTTGTCTGATGAGCCAAAGCCAACATTAAACCAATTTGGCTTTATCAGCTTGCCGCCAGAGGCAATACAGCGCAATAAAGTTCGTCTGCGTTTAACAGAGTCGATGATTGAAGGCGGTTACAAATAATCAATCTGGTTATATTTATCACCGCAGTAAGACTAAGACAGCTTCTTGGATTCTCTCTTCAAGAGGCTGTTTTTGCGTTTAGCCTTCGCAGATAATCACAAAGAACTCTGGTGGCTACATCAATCTCTTTATGGCGTTTAGCCTTTCCAAGTACGCGCATCCCTTGCATTTGACAGATAACAAATTGTCCTATTGCTGTCACATCTTGCTCATCGCTGATTTCAAGGCGCTGCTGAGCGTGGGATAGCGAAGAAACGATAGCTTGCTCTAAGGTATCGAACAGCATGTTGCTTCGCTTCAATACCTCATCATTTTCACCAGCATGTTCAACGACAGCATTCTGAATAAAACAGCCACAGCTGTCTTGCTTTTGTTTGTCGGCAAATGCGCTGAGAAACTGACAGAGGGTGTCAATTCCAGAGTTTGAGCTTCGAAGCGGTTCAAGCTTGGGAAAAGACACCGAGGTTAAGTAGTTATCAAGCGCTTGGTAATAAAGCGCCTCTTTGTCACCAAAGCTGTTGTAAAGACTAAAGCGGTTGATAGCAAGAGTGTCAGTCAAATCGCTAATAGACGTATTGGCATAGCCCTTACTCCAAAACAGCATCATTGCTTGTTCTAGCTTTTCTTGCTTACAAAAATTGGCTTTTCTTGCCATGCGTCCCTCTAAGATAAAAACCGCATCAAACTGCACCTGCTGGTCATTGTACAAGTACTTGCCATTATCCACTAATTAATTCTTGACCGATCGTTTAGTTATTGCATAGAGTATATCTAAACGATCGGTTAGAAATCAAAGCTGATCAAAAAAACTCTCATAAAGATGGTAATTCTCTAAAAACATACGTGCCAAAAGGAATGAACACATGAAATTGTATGATCACTCGGTCACAGTCAGCTCGAAGCGCCTAAATCTATTTCTGAAAGAAATTGGTGTTAC
Source organism: Vibrio wakamikoensis (assembly GCF_050337275.1). Lineage (NCBI taxonomy): Bacteria > Pseudomonadati > Pseudomonadota > Gammaproteobacteria > Vibrionales > Vibrionaceae > Vibrio > Vibrio wakamikoensis. Next base: position 181,526 of record NZ_JAKJST010000014.1, read on the forward strand.
CGATATTGAAAGAGTGGAAGTGAATGTTAGGGAAGGGGGAAACCTAGCCCAAAGCTATCAGGACAAAAGCGTAAACGGTAAAGTACCATTGCTTGAGTTGGATGATGGCACTTACCTCAGTGAAACAGTAGCGATCAGTCGCTATTTTGATGAAATTACGCCGAACGATCTCAACTTATTTGGTGCTAGCACGTTAGAGCGAGCCAAGGTTGAAATGTGGAATCGCATTGTTGAAATTGATGGTATCCAAAACGCATTCCAAGCCTTTAGAAATCTATCGGGTATCTACGCCGACCGAGAGAATTGCGTTGAAGCATGGGGAGAAGAAGCGAAGCATCGAGTCGAGTTGTTCTTGCCTAATCTCGACAAGCAGTTGGGTCAGTCTAAGTACGTAGCGACAGACAATTACACCATCGCAGACATCAGTGCCTATATTTTTGTTTTTGTAGCGGTCAATGCGCTCAAGGTTGATGTATTTGAGACCAGCCAGAACATCAAGCGTTGGTTTGATGATGTGTCTTCTCGTCCAGCTCTACAAAACTAAATTTTAGGCCGCACTTTTGGAAAGTGTCCAATGGAAGAAAAAGGGATGAAGATTGCTCATCCCTTTGTATTTGAAAAATCTCAGCATTTCACTAGGTTTATAAAGAGCGCCTAATGGAGAGCAGAGAGTGAGCCAAAAAAAAATTCTGATGGTTCTAACATCACATAGTCGGATGGGAGAGACTGAACATAAAACTGGCTTTTGGCTTGAGGAGTTTGCCGCGCCTTACTATGTGTTCAAAGATGCCGGCTTGCATATCACCTTATGTTCACCCGCTGGTGGCTACCCTCCAATTGACCCAATTAGCCAACTAGACGAGCAGCAAACTCCCGCTACTCAACGTTTCGAAGCTGATGAGGTCGCGAAAACCCATCTGACTAACACCTTACGCTTGGTTGAAGTCCGAGAGGCCGATTATGATGCGGTGTTTTATCCGGGCGGTCACGGCCCGCTTTGGGATCTCACCTGTGATCCAGACTCTGTCACACTGATTGATGACTTTTATAGTGCTCACAAACCGATAGGGGTTGTCTGCCATGCGGCTGGTGTACTCATTAATGCCGCCAATGAAGACGAATCCCCAATGGTTGAAGGTAAACAGGTCACCGGCTTTAGTAACAGCGAGGAGCAAGCCGTTGGATTAACAGATATTGTGCCTTTTTCGCTGCAAGATGAACTTGTAAAGCGTGGTGCGAGCTTCTCTAAAGCACCAAACTGGCAAGAGTACGTTGTCGTTGACGACCTGCTCGTGACTGGTCAAAACCCAGCCAGTTCTGAAGCCGCAGCAAAAGCGCTGATAAAACTACTGTTAACCGACTAAATCTACCTATCATTTTAATTCCACCAAGTGTGATGGCGGCTACGATTCGAAGAAAATATAATGCCGCTATGACAGGATTCTGACATTGTCCTCAATATTACGTTTTTGAATACAAACAGTCCGTAACATTGTTGGAAGAAAAGATGTCGACAAGAACAGAACGAGAAAAAATGCTGGCAGGTGAGCCTTATCTAGCTTGGGATGAAGAGCTATTATCTGCGCGAGTTAAGTGCCGTCATACACTAAAGAAACTCAACGATAGTATTCCGAATACGCCTGAGTGGAAGGAAGCGCAAGAAGCGTTGATCCCAAACCGTAAAGGCAACCTATATCTTGAGCCGCCATTTCGCTGCGACTATGGTGAAAACATCCATGCTGGCAAGAACTTCTACGCTAACTTCAATTGCGTGATTCTAGATGTCAATGAGGTCGAAATTGGAGACAACGTATTGTTTGCACCAAATGTTCAAATATATACGGCAGGTCATCCGTTAGATGTAAAAGGCCGCGTTGAAGAGGAAGTTGAATTTGGCTTACCAATTAAAATCGGCAATAACGTTTGGATTGGCGGAGGGGCGATCGTTTGTCCTGGTGTTACGATTGGCGACAATGCGGTCATTGGTGCAGGCAGTGTGGTCACCAAAGACATTCCGGCTAACACTCTCGCTGTAGGCAACCCGTGTCGAGTTATCAAACAAATCAATAACGATTAGAGTTGCCTCCTAATTACTTTTTTGGCGCTTGCCAACTTGTCTTTTGATCACCTAATGTGGGTACATGTTAGGTGACTTTCTCTTTGGTTATCCAAATTAGCACCAATAGTTTATGGTGCGTCAAAAAACTGTTTCCAAATCATCGACTTTTTGACGTTTTATTTGATGTTGGTTCCATTAAACCCTATCATGTTCGCTTTGTAATACTCGGTAAAACACTAGTTGTAAACATGGCGTTGCATTATATGGATTTTGAATTGTCGTTAGGTTTGATGGAGTCTGCGTTAGAAAGCGCGTCTGTTGCTGTCATTATTACCGACGAACAAGCTCAAATTTGTTTCGTCAACGATCAGTTCGTCAAGCTAACAGGCTATGCCCGCGAAGAAGTCTTGGGCAAAAATCCGAAACTGCTAAAGTCAGGAAAAACCACATTAGCAACCTATGAGGATATGTGGTCGAAGCTGCTTCAAGGTAAAGATTGGGTAGGCGAACTGGTTAACAAAACGAAAAACGGCTCGCTGTTTATCGAGCATGCTCATATCAGTCCTTTCATCTATTTGGGCAAGTCCTATTACATTGCGGTCAAACGTGATGTGACGTCTGAAAAACACCTCAACGATAAGCTGAGCGATCTCGCTTATTTTGATCCGCTTACTCGTCTTCCAAACCGCACCTCTTTCTTTGAGCATCTGCAACGCTTTCTAGTCGAAGAGCAACAAGCGGAGCACCCGTATTCGTTGTTGTTAATCGATCTCAATGAGTTTAAGTCTATTAACGACAGTAAAGGACACGATTTCGGCGATCTGTTCCTTCAAGATGTAGCGAAGCGCTTTAGAGCGGCGGTAGGGGACAACGGCCTAGTCGCAAGGCTTGGTGGTGATGAGTTTGTCGCATTGCTACCCAATTGCTCACAAAGTCGAGCGGAACATTACGCTCAGCATTTGGTCGACGCGATCGCCTTCATAGAAGTTGGTAACAAATCTGAGCGAGGCTCTGCGTCTGTTGGTGTGACTACAAATGTAAGTCGCAACGTTCCAACGAGTTTGCTACTAAAGCAAGCGGATCTTGCGATGTACCGTGCCAAGCAGTGTCAAACTACCTGGATGAGTTATGACGAAGCAATGGGTGAGCAGTGGGGGCGTAAAACGGCGATGGCTCAACGTCTCTCGCAAGCTATCGAATCACACAGGCTAGAGGTCAGCTTCTTACCCGTAGTTGAGATTGAAACGCATCGTATTGTTGCGTTTAAAAGCCGACTAGAATGGAGTGACTCGATGTTCGGTGATGTTGATAGATTCGAGTTCATTCCTATCGCTGAAGAGTCTCAGCTGATCCGCAAACTGAATTTATTCACTATTGAGCAAGCCTGCAAGTACGCTTCGGTCGGTGAATTAAAAACGGTGGCGGTAAAAGTTTCCTCTAAGAACTTTGGTCATGGATTGTTTACTAAGGAAGTGACAGAGATTCTCAACAAGTATCATCTGCCACCTCATTGTTTGGTGCTTGAAGTGTTCGAGGACATGTTGTCTAAGAAACGTTGTGTGGATGAGTTGTACCAATTAGTGGCGCTTGGTTGTCAAATTACCGTGGCAGACTTTGGTATGGGGCACATTTCTATATCCGAGCTTCGCGAGCTACCATTGCAAAAACTTAAAGTTGGCGCGCAGTTGGTGGCAGAAATTGCACAAGATCGCTCGGTGGAGCAGGTGGCGAAAGCGATTGTAAGTCTCGCCAAAGTACTAAACATTGAGACCATTGCCGAAGGTGTTGAAACATCAGGGCAACTAGAGTCTCTAAAAGCTATTGGCTGTCATTATGCCTCTGGTCCCTACATTTCTGCCAATATGTAATTCGCGTAATCTTGTCCAAGTTAATCTCTAGATATCTGTGTCTTGAGATTACTTGGGTATGCTATTCATTACCTTGCATTCTCATCCTTTTTAGCAATCAGTTAAGCCCTATTTGTAGGCTGTGAAGTCGCTTTCATACCCCTTCTATCCAGTCAAAAATCTCGTTGAGTAGGAATTTGAATCTATTCACGAAAAATGCATCGAAACGTTTCGATGGGGCGATCTAAGTCACAGTTAAATGCTACCTCTCTCGATCTTTGTACACGCTACGCTAGGATTGCCATCGAAACGTTTCGATGATTGTTTTATCAACAGTGAATAGGTAGTGATGACCTCTACTTTTGCAACCGTTGTTTGACGGTTATTCAAGCCCTATAGATTTAATAAAGCCGCATGAAGCAGGTATAAAAATGAAAAAAAGTGCCCTAATAAATTCAGAACTTTCTTATTTGGTGTCGACATTGGGCCATACCGATGAGGTAACGATTTGTGACGCTGGCCTTCCGATTGCAGATGAAGTTCAGCGTATTGACTTAGCTCTGACCCATGGCGTTCCAGCGTTCTTGGATACGGTAAAAGTGTACCTTTCTGAAGCTCAGATTGAAGGCGTCATTTTGGCAGAAGAGTTTAAGCAGGTGAGCCCTGAGTTGCATGATGCTTTTTTATCCGTGATTGAGCAGGAGCGAGAAACAAGCGGTAAAGCAATTTCGATCTCCTATATTTCTCACGAAGACTTCAAGACAAAAACTTTGGACTCAAGAGCTGTCGTGAGAACGGGTGAGTGTACACCGTATGCCAATGTGATTTTCCAAGCTGGCGTCGTCTTTTAGAGCGCCACTTATTACGAGTTCAGTTCAGCGAAATATACAGGACATCCTCATGCTGCAACCCATTTTACAACTCAGCGAGATTGAAAAAGCTTTCCCGGGAGTGAAAGCTTTGGATAAAGCCAGCTTAAATGTGTACCCCGGAAAAGTGATGGCATTGCTTGGTGAAAACGGCGCCGGTAAATCGACGCTTATGAAAGTGCTGACGGGTATCTACTCGAAAGACTCTGGCGAACTTCGCTATCTAGACCAAGACGTCTCGTTTAAAGGTCCGCGTGATTCACAGCAAGCGGGCATCAGTATTATTCACCAAGAGCTTAATCTTATTCCTGAGCTCACTATTGCTGAAAACATCTTCCTCGGCCGAGAAAAAACCAACGCGTTTGGTCGCATCTTATGGTCGCAGATGTATGCCGAAGCGGATCGCCTACTGGCGAGGCTTAATGTGAAACACCGCGCGAAAACGCCGCTTGGTGAGCTTAGTCTTGGTGAGCAGCAAATGGTTGAAATTGCGAAAGCGCTGTCATTTGAGTCTAAGGTCATCATTATGGATGAGCCGACTGATGCGCTCACTGATACGGAGACGGAATCATTATTTAGCGTGATCAACGAACTGCGCGAACAAGGCTGCGGCATTGTTTATATCTCGCACCGCCTCAAAGAAATCTTCGAGATTTGCGACGATATTACGGTATTACGTGACGGCAAGTTTATTGGTCAGCGCACAGTGGCTGAAACAGACGAAGATACGTTGATCGAAATGATGGTAGGACGCAAGCTTGATGAGCAGTATCCGCGAATTGATGCCGTTCACGGTAAAACCAGTCTTGAAGTGAAAAACCTTTCAGGTTCTGGTGTCAATGACGTGAGCTTCACTCTGGATCAAGGTGAAATTCTTGGCATTTCAGGTTTGATGGGCGCAGGCCGTACAGAGCTGATGAAAATCATTTATGGCGCGCTAAAACGCCAATCTGGTGAGGTGATTCTCAACGGAAAAACGATCAATCCAGACAGCCCTCAAGAAGGTCTTGCCAATGGTATTGCTTACATTTCTGAGGATCGTAAAGGTGATGGCTTAGTTCTGGGCTTATCAGTAAAAGAGAATATGTCGATTTGTGCGTTGGAGCAGTTGTCGAAAGGCATGCAAATTCAACACAGCGAAGAAGTCATTGCTGTTGAAGACTTCATTAAGCTTTTTAATATCAAAACTCCAACACGCGATCAAATTATTGGCAATCTTTCCGGTGGTAACCAACAAAAAGTGGCGATTGCAAAAGGGCTGATGACCAAACCTAAAGTTCTGATTTTGGATGAGCCAACACGCGGTGTCGATGTAGGCGCCAAGAAAGAGATCTACCAACTTATCAACAAATTTAAAGCAGATGGCATGAGCATTATTTTGGTGTCATCTGAAATGCCAGAAGTACTTGGCATGAGCGATCGAATTTTGGTGATGCATGAAGGGCATATAAGCGGTGAGTTTATGGCTCAAGATGCAGACCAAGAGAAACTACTAGCATGCGCTGTCGGTAAAAATGTAAGTGAGGAAGCAGCATGAACAACAAAACCATCAACAAAGAGATGAGCGTTGAAATGGAAAACAAAAAGCCTCTTTTCAATAAAGAATGGTTGATTGAGCAAAAATCACTGATTGCGCTGATCTTCCTAATTGTCGTGGTGTCTTTTTTAAACCCGAACTTTTTCACCGTCGATAATATTCTGAATATTCTGCGTCAAACCTCTGTGAACGCAATTATCGCAGTCGGTATGACATTGGTCATTTTAACTGCAGGCATCGACTTGAGTGTTGGCTCGGTACTCGCACTTTGTGGCGCGTTTGCGGCCAGTTTGATAGCGATGGAAGTTCCGGTACTGATTGCGGTTCCAACCGCACTTCTTGCTGGTGCAGCTCTTGGTGCTATCAGCGGTATTATCATTGCCAAGGGTAAGGTTCAGGCGTTTATCGCTACCTTGGTGACTATGACACTTCTGCGCGGCGTGACCATGGTGTACACCGACGGTCGTCCAATTTCTACGGGCTTTACTGATACTGCTGACGCATTCGCATGGTTTGGCACGGGTTACGCTCTGGGCATCCCCGTTCCAGTTTGGATTATGGTCGTTGTGTTCGCATCCGTTTGGTATCTACTTAACCACACTCGCTTTGGCCGCTACGTTTACGCGCTAGGTGGTAACGAATCAGCGACTCGCTTGTCAGGTATCAATGTCGATAAAGTGAAGATTGGTGTTTACGCCATCTGTGGTCTGCTTGCTGCACTGGCTGGCATTATCGTTACCTCTCGTCTGTCATCCGCTCAGCCTACAGCGGGTATGGGATACGAGCTTGATGCTATCGCAGCGGTTGTTCTTGGCGGTACCAGCTTGATGGGTGGAAAAGGTCGAATTATGGGTACGCTTATTGGTGCTCTGATCATCGGCTTCTTGAACAACGCACTTAACCTATTAGATGTTTCCTCTTACTACCAAATGATCGCAAAAGCAGTGGTTATCTTGCTGGCGGTACTGGTAGACAACAAAAACAAGTAACTTCGATTAACACTAGATTATTTACAATAACAGGCTCGACAATGAGTTGAGCCGCCCCCTACACAAAGGACTAAAACGATGAAAAAACTAGCCACTTTAATCTCTGCTGCCGTGCTATCTGCTTCTATGTCTACAGCTGCATCAGCACAAGACACGATGGCGATTGTTGTCTCTACGCTTAACAACCCGTTCTTCGTAACGATGAAAGAGGGCGCGGAAGCGAAAGCCAAGGATTTAGGTTACAACCTAATCGTTTTGGACTCGCAAAATGACCCAAGCAAAGAGCTATCAAACATCGAAGATTTAACTGTACGTGGCGTTAAGGCAATTCTTATCAACCCTACAGATTCAGACGCAGTATCTAACGCTATCCGCATGGCAAACCGCTCGAACATCCCAGTACTTACGCTTGACCGTGGCGCTAGCCGTGGTGACGTAGTGAGCCACATTGCATCTGACAACGTAGTCGGTGGCGAAATGGCTGGTCACTACATCATGGAGAAAGTAGGTGAGAAAGCGAAAGTTATCCAACTAGAAGGTATCGCAGGTACGTCAGCAGCACGTGAGCGCGGTGAAGGCTTCATGAACTCAGTAAAAGGTTCTCAAATGGAACTTCTTGCTAGCCAACCAGCAGATTTCGACCGTACTAAAGGCCTGAATGTAATGGAAAACCTTCTAGCAGCGAACCCAGATGTACAAGCGGTATTCGCACAGAACGACGAAATGGCACTCGGTGCACTTCGCGCAGTTCAAGCAGCGGGGAAAGACGTGATGATCGTTGGTTTCGATGGCACTGAAGATGGTATGGCAGCGGTGAAACGCGGCAAACTAGCAGCAACCATCGCACAGCAACCAGACATGATCGGTGCACTAGGTGTGGAAACGGCTGACAAAGTACTGAAAGGCGAGAAAGTAGAAGAGTACATCCCAGTACCTCTAAAAGTAGTCGCTGAGTAATCGGCGAAGCGACGGTAGGAGCCAGCCGTCAGTAGTTCTCCCCCTTAATAAGGGGGAGTTAGAGGGGGTAAAGTGTGCTGTAGTATACCCCAAGTGCATTACTTAATGTGTCGACGGAACTTCAAGAGCACCCCTCCTAACCTCCCCTTATAAAGGGGAGGAACTAACGGATCACAGCGCATCGCCTTACAAAAACCAGATACCTTCGGCTTGCCACTCCAAGGCAACCCCAAGTTATCTATCAAACTGATACTAAAAAATCAGTAATAAACAAAAGAGTTAAAAGGAACAAAGTATGAATAAACTCATTGTGCTGGGTAGTGTGAATGCAGACCACGTTCTGCAAGTTCCTTCTTTCCCTCGACCTGGCGAAACGTTACATGGTGCTAATTACCAAGTCATTCCTGGTGGCAAAGGGGCGAACCAAGCTGTTGCCGCTGCAAGACTGGGTGGTGACACAGGTTTTATCGCATGTGTAGGTGATGATGCATTTGGTATTAATATTCGCGAAGCATTCAAAGCTGATGGTATCAACATCGCGGGTGTTCAATTAGAGCCAGGCACGCCAACGGGTATAGCTATGATTCAAGTAGTAGATAGTGGCGAGAACAGCATCTGTATTTCAGCGGAAGCCAACGCCAAGCTCACGACCGCACGTGTAGAGCCACACAAAGGTCTAATTGAAGGTGCGAACTACTTGCTAACGCAATTAGAAACGCCAATAGAAGGCATCGAATATGCAGCGAAAATTGCTAAGGCGGCAAAAACTAACGTCGTCCTCAATCCAGCGCCGGCTAGAGAGCTTCCTGATTCATTGCTGGGGTGTGTTGATGTCATTACTCCGAATGAAACCGAGGCAGAAGTGCTGACTGGAATAACGGTCAACGATGATGAGTCTGCGCAAGAAGCAGCGAACGCTCTACATCGAAAGGGTATTGAAATCGTCATGATCACTTTGGGCTCGAAAGGTGTATGGCTAAGCCAAAACGGTCGTGGTGAGCGAATCCCGGGCTTCAAAGTAGAAGCAACCGATACCACTGCGGCAGGTGATACCTTTAACGGCGCTTTAGTGACAGGGTTAATTGAAGGAAAGTCTATCGAAGAGGCAATTGTATTTGCTCACGCAGCTGCAGCTATCTCTGTAACGCGATTTGGTGCTCAGACTTCCATTCCAACGCTAGATGAAGTACAACAGTTTTTAGAGCAGCAAGCCTAAGTTGAGAAATTAACGCGCTCAATTATAAGAAGAAGCAGTGGAGACCCTTGCCCAATGGCAACGATGAAGGACATAGCAAGACTTGCGGGTGTTTCAACCTCAACCGTGAGTCATGTCATCAATAAAACACGATTCGTTAGTGAAGAGATTTCTGAGCGCGTTAACAGCGCAGCAAAGGAACTCAACTACGCGCCTTCTGCGTTGGCGCGCAGCTTAAAAATGAATCGTACACGAACAATTGGAATGTTAGTGACTACCTCGACCAACCCGTTTTTTGGTGAAGTAGTAAAAGGGGTCGAACGCAGTTGTTATCATCAAAACTACAACCTTATCCTTTGTAACACTGAAGGTGATACTGAGCGCATGAAAGCTTCCATCGATACCTTGCTTCAAAAGCGTGTCGATGGTCTGATTTTGATGTGCTCTACTTTGGAGGGGGAGAAGCTGGATATTTTCGATCAGTATCCATCCATTCCTGTGGTTGTGATGGACTGGGGACCAATGCATTTTGAAAGCGACAAGATCCAGGACAACTCGTTTCTTGGTGGCTATCTTGCAACGAAGCATCTCATTGAAAGCGGGCACACAGAGATTGGTTGTATCACAGGACCTTTAAATCGGCACCAAGCTTTAATGCGTTATGAAGGGTATAAGAAGGCGTTGAGTGAACGTCATATTGCGATTAATCCAGACTGGATTGTTGAATCGGACTTTGAATGTGATGGTGGCGCAAAATCGCTGGAGACATTAATCAACCGTGGGGCACTGCCTACGTCACTGTTTGTTTGTAATGACATGATGGCTATGGGGGCTATCAATGTTGCCCATGATAAAGGTATACATGTTCCCAACGATCTTTCGATCATTGGCTACGATGACATTCACATTGCCAAGTTCATGTCACCGTCTCTCACTACGATCCATCAACCTAAGTATCGCTTAGGAAAAGCGGCCGTTGAAACCTTACTTGCGAAAATTGAAAAAACCAGTCTTGCTGCAGATGTCGTGCAACTAGAGCCTTCGCTAGTCGTACGTGGCAGTGTCAAAAACCTTAAATAGTGTTTTGTGCGCAGCCTCTATTGAGGCTGAGCAACGCGAAAACCACGAACAATATTACTAAACGTCACCAATGCAAATAGCGTGATCACAATCGATAGGTGCCAAGGCTGACTTAGGCCGAGCTGAACCAACCCCATACTGACTAGCGATGAGACAATCATTTGTCCACCACCCGATAACGCTGCCGCGGCGCCAGCTTGTTTCTTATACGGCAGCATTACCATCGCCTGTGCGCAAGGCAGGGCGATGCCATTTCCCAGAATCATCAGCATTTGCCCTAGCATGATATATAAAGGCTCCATCGGGCAAACGAACAACCAAATAGCCGACGCAATGTGTAGAGCTGGAGTACACAACAGCATCTTCTTAGTACCGATGATAGGGCGAACGCGATTGCAAATAGTCGTGCCGCTGATCATACCGAACGCTGGAATGAGTACCCACAATGCGTATTCGTCTGAGTTCATACCGATTTGGTTTTGCATGATAAACGGCATGACCGATACCGCCGTGATCATCAGACTGAAATTGAGCCAACTGATACTGGCGAAACTGATGAAGTAGCTAGAGCGCAGAAGCTCGCCATACTGGTTCACGACACGTTTGAATGAGGGGATCGGTGACTTTTCAGCGACGGTCTCTTTAAACAGCATGGTGATGACAACCCAGGCAAGAGCGACATAGCTAAATAGTGACACAAACACCATGTTCCAACCAAAGTGAAAGTTAATAAACCCGCCCAAAACGGGTGCTATGACCGGCGTGATGGAAGCGGCCATCGCGATATAAGAGAGGGCAATAGGGAGCTGAGCCCCACTAAACTGATCGCGTGTTGAGGCTCGTGCGAGAACCGCGCAGCAGCCAGTACCAACGCCTTGCAGAAAACGGCCAAAAACCATGCCTTCAAACGAATGGTTCATAGTAATAATCAAGATAAGGCCGAGCAGGGCGATAACTAGACCAGCAAGCAGCACCTTCTTTCTGCCGATAGCATCAGAGATAGGGCCGTAAATGAATTGCGAGGGACCAAAACCCAGTAGATAAATACCGACGAGCAGTTGCGCTTGATCGAGGCTAATACCAAAATCTTTCGCTATCCAAGGCAGCGAAGGTAGCACTAGCCCCATACTGAGCTGACCGATACTGATAATGAGACACGCGAGAAGAATGACTTTGTAGCGAATTCCTTGAGCCATTAATAATCCATACTTAGAGAGGCGAATGCGAAGAACCCAAGATTTTGGCTACCTTTAGCCAATGCCCTTAGGTTGTTTAGGGTAAATCTAAATGAATCAAACTATATCATAAGGTTATTGGGCTTTATTGAGCTATCTTCGTATCATGACAACAAAATCACGCATCATTGCACGGAGTAGGATTGACGATGAGCGAACCAAAATCACCAAAGACGCTTAACTCAATAACCAATATGGATGAGTTTGCAAACACGGCAAGTTACTCGCTACTAGAGGCGCTTAATGCGGATCCTGGGGCAACAGATAGTGGTGAAGATTACTGGCCGCGACAAGTGTTTTCGGGTCACTATGTACCGGTGAAACCAACGCCTATCCGAAATCCTGCTTACATCAGCCACAGTGCAAGCTTATTTGATGAACTAGGGGTTGATCCTGCGTTGGCGCAAGAGAAACACTTTGCAGAAATGTTTTCGGGTGATTTGTCTGGAGTTCCCACTCCAATAAACCCGTTTGGCTGGGCAACAGGCTACGCGCTTTCCATTTATGGTACGGAGTACAACGAGCAGTGCCCTTTCAAAACAGGAAATGGCTATGGCGACGGCCGTGCACTCTCCGTCTTTGAAGGTGTACTGAATGGCAAACGATGGGAAATGCAGCTCAAGGGCGGCGGCACGACGCCATATTGCCGTGGCGCTGACGGCAGAGCCGTATTGCGCTCCAGCGTGCGCGAGTTTCTAGCTCAAGAGTTCATGCACGCGCTTGGTATTCCATCGACGCGCTCGTTATGTTTATTTGCTTCACAATCAGAAACCGTTGACCGCCCTTGGTATCGAGAAGGTTCGCATTCTGAAAACCCCGATATTATGGTTCCCAGCCCTGTTGCCATTACGACCCGAGTTGCCTCTTCCTTTTTGCGTGTTGGTCAAATTGAGTTATTCGCACGCCGAGCGCGCAGTCAAGCCCATTCCACGGCGATGCAAGAGCTTGAGCATATTGTCGAATACGCGATAGAGCGAGAATATAAACAGCAGATAGACCGAAGTTTACCCCTACCAGAAAAAGTAATCACGCTCGCCACCGAGTTTAGAGAGCGCTTGACCACATTAGTGACACACTGGATGCGCGTTGGTTTCTGCCAAGGAAATTTTAATAGTGACAACTGCGCCGTTGGCGGCTTCACCCTCGATTTTGGGCCGTTCGGTTTTTGCGAACGCTTTGAGCCATACTTCCAGCCTTGGACTGGCGGCGGCCGTCACTTCTCGTTTTTTAATCAGCCTTTGGCCGCAGAGAAAAACTTCGAGTCCTTTTGCTCTGCATTGATGCCCCTTATCGTAAAGGACGAAGCGGCGTTAGAAAAACTTGGTCTAATTCAGGATGAATTTTCGACAGTGATGCAAGCCAAACTCAAACATATGTGGTCGAGAAAGCTCGGCTATGAAGAGTTTGATAGCGACTTGCTACAAAACCTGTTCAAACTCATGATGATGACGCACGTTGACTACACGATTTTCTTCCGCGAACTGTCTCAACTACCTGACAATGCCTCTGCGCTTGCTGCAAGCTTTTACACCGAACCTGATGAAGACACGATGATCGAGTGGCAAGCCTGGCTAAATGAATGGCGTGAAAAGCTTCCATCTGCAAACACAGAGAAAGAAATTATGTCAAAAATGAAACAGGTTAACCCCAAGTACACGTGGCGTGAATGGTTAGTGGTACCGGCTTATAAGCAAGCGGAGCGGGGAGAATATTCTCTCATTCATGAGTTGCAGCAGGTGTTTGCTGATCCTTATGGCGAGCAAGGGGCAGAGTTGGAAGGTAAGTATTATCAGCTTCGCCCGTTGAAGCTTTTCGATGTAGGTGGGGTGACACATTATAGTTGTTCGTCGTAACTTCGAGTATTGGTTAAACGGTGTGTAATTGTGCTTATAAGCACAACTGCACACCGTGGTTAAGCTACTCCAAAGCACATACCAGTTGCTCTGATTTAATCCTTGTTCATCAAGTATTCTGCAACCGCCTGATAGGCAGGTAGTGAGGTAGGGTCGATTTTACTGTTTTTGGCACTTGGGAATGAGGAATAACGAACGATCACCATCTCAGCGGTTGGATCTATATAAATTGTCTGACCATGAACACCACGTGCAGCTATCGCGCCATTAGCGTTGTGAAAAATCCACCACATACTCTTATAACTACCACCAGGCAGAGTTGTGTATCCAGCTTTCGCAAAATCCTCTTTATCACCACCGGCCATGATGTTTTCAATCACTTCACTTGGGAAAAGGGATTGCCCCTCAAACTTGCCTTTATTGAGCACCAGTGACCCAATGCGGCCAAGATCACGAAGACTTGCGCTTAGACCACCCCCAGCGAATGGCATGCCTTTGGCGTCGACGGTCATATAACCATCTTGCTCCATTCCAATTTTCTGCCAGATTCGCTCAGACAATAGTTCAGCAACGTTTTTTCCGGTCGCTCTTGCGATAATCCAGCCCAGTGCATCTGTATTGATTGTCTTGTAGCCAAAAGCTTCACCATGAGCGCCGCTTTTGCCCACGGTTTGTAAGTACTCAAGATAACCATTTGGACCATCGTAGCCCTGCGGTTTTGGAAGCGGACTCGCTGCCTTAGAGTAGATCCAGATATCAGCATTTGGGTCGGCGTAGTCTTCGCTGTAATCAAGTCCTGTAGTCATATCCATTACCTGACGTACGGTGGCACTTCCAAAAGCGCTATCCTTGAGCTCTGGGACAATTGAAGTAACTTTTGCGTTTTCATCAAGAGTACCTTCAGCAAGCAGAATTTCAGCTAAAAGCCCTGTCAGAGATTTGGTCATCGACATAGCAGCATGCTGACCTAGTTCATCTAGGCAGCCTAGGTAACGTTCGTAAACGATCTGGCCTTTATGAAGAATAAGAATGCCATCGGTATAGTTTGCTGATAGCGATTCTTGCCATGTCATTTCTCGTTCGTTGTTGAGAGGCTGGAATGTAATGGCGTCGATATTGTCATCTTTGGCATACGTAAAGGGAGTGGGTGCGCCAATCCCACGGGTGACCTGCTTGGTAGGCATCAATTCGCGAATATGACACACAGTCCAACGCATTTTGGGGAAACTGAAAAAGTCGGATTCTGGCTGCATAATCAGCTTATCTTTTGGTGGCGGAAAGCCAACCATCCACTTCATCTTAACCGGATCTGAAGCTTCGGCATTTAAAGTGGCAGAAGGGATGCTATTAGCATAGCTGAGACTGCTTATCGCCAAAGTTAATAATGTAATCGCGATTCTCATTTTGGTCTCTCTTCAATTTTCGTTATGGCAAAGACACGAATTTAGGAATGTAACTTGCTAGGAAGTCTGATTTATACACGCCTAATCATTGTTTGAATAGTCCTTAAAGATAATAGCATTTCATACCAATTAGGTTATGCATTAAGTGAGTCTGAAAAGCGTTGTTTATTATTGATAGTTTAAGCTTATGTGAGTGGTGCAACACATTGTGCGGTTTGATCTATGTATATTTAGCCCCCGGGTAGGAATGGACTTACTCAAAAAAAATAATAGCGATATAGGTGTTTATTCAAATGAATATGAGAAAGCTGGTGCTTTGTGGTCTCGTCTCTGGGTTAGTTGGCTGCGGTGGAGGTAGTGATAGTGGGGGCAATGAAGGTGGTGCAAGTGTTACAAACCTCAGTGGGAAGGTTATTGATGGGTATGTCATTGGTGCGACTGTGTATCTGGATGTCAATTTCAACAATCAATTAGATAACAATGAACCGCGCGTTGTCACACAGGAACAAGGTGATTTTAATTTAGAAGTACCGCCTGTTTATCGCGAGTGCTCAAAATATGTTCCAATCGTGGTAGACGTACCCCAAGGTGCTATCGATACGGATTTCCCAGATACGCCAATTGAAGAAGCTTACACTATGGTGATCGCTCCGAAATATGCCCAGAGTACAGATTCAGATTTGTATAACCTAACACCTCTGACTTCTGTTGTCTGGAATGAAGTGGAGAAAGAGCTATATGAAAATGTCTCAACTGAGCTTTCTTGTGAATCAATACTACAGGAACAGGAGTTGCGAGAGGATATTGCCCAGCGTTTGGCAGAGCAAGAAGTTCGTATTGCTCGCCGTTACAATATTACCGTCGAGGAGTTGTATGGAGACTATATAGATTCAGGGAATAATGAAGTACATCAAATCGCGCAAGACATTGTCCCGGGTCTACAGAAATCTTATTCCGATACTCGCCAGTTGCATAGTCAATATCCACAAGCCAACTTAGCTTGGGTAGAGTACTTTTTAGGAAAGTGGGACAGTTCAAATAACAGCTATGACAACGCTTGGTATCGATATCAGTTTGTGCAAATGTCGAATGGTAATTTTGAATCACAAACCAATGAGATGTCGAATGACTTAACAACTGTTATTGGTCTTTATGATAAAAGCTCCATGATGACTACCGTTCGAGATGGGGTGAACATTGAACAGGTGGTTTCGATGGGTAAAGGCACAAACCAGTACGATTGTTCTGTTAGCGAATGGTTGGAAACCACGGTGCAACTGTCTTCTGGAGTTCGAAACACCGTTTATGGAAATGTAGGGGATTGGAGTGATTGCAGCAACACTGTTCTAGCTAATAGCTATACAACACAAGCATTAGTGACCAAAGATTATCTAGGACAAGACCTTATCAGCTACTCAGAGCATACGTATGAGCCTGGAAATGACAGCGGTTTTTCACATCTTGTGGGAGTGACTGACACAGTAGTTGCATCGGATCTTACTCCAGTTCGCAGTGCCGTTAACACGGATTTCTACAGCGAAGAAAGCCACGGCGCAGATTTCTGGAATAGAACCAAGAATGAGTTTGGTGATGATCCTAGTCAAATAATGACAAGCCATACCAGCGATGGGAAGTGGAAACGTATCATCAACTATAAGAATGGTACGCACAAAACGGAATGTGGTGCTTCTGAAGCTGATTTATCCGAAGCGAACTGTCTGAATTGATTCATTCATATTAAAGAGGTTTTTAATAAAACATTCTTACATAAAAATAGAGCCCAGCATTGAATCCAATGCTGGGCGTCATTTCTGCCTACTTACCACCAATACTCAACCGAGCAAACCTCACATCCGGCGCAAAGAAAGTTCGGCTGTCATTAATCAGTTGGCTATCACCAACTGCATCCACTTCTTGCAACATTTTGTAGAAGTTACCCGCAACCGTAATACCTCGTACCGGTTGGACTCTTACTCCGTCACGACACAAGAAACCGCTAGCGCCAAACGAGAAGTCACCGCTGACTGGGTCGGCACCAGAATGGACGCCTTGCAGTTCAACAAGCTCCAGATAATCGCCTGCTTTGACTTCACTAGCATTGCTTAAGCCAGAGGCGATCACTTTATGGTTGGCGGAAACGTCTAGGCTGGATTTCGCGCCACGTGCTGCACTGGCAGTGGATACTGCGTCTAGATAGCTTGCAGTATGGCTATTATGCAATAGCGTATTGAGCTTTCCGCCTGAGATTAGTACGTTGTCTTGAGTCGCAAAGCCTTCGCTGTCGAAGCTAGCGATTGCCATGCCGTTTGGCATATACGCCATATCTGTCAGAGTAATCAGCTCACTCGCAATTGACTCGCCTATCTTGTTGCCAAGTGGCGTAATGCCTTTCATGGCACTAACACCAGAGAATGCACTGCCAAAGGCTCCGAATAGGCTGCTTAATGCGTTGATATCGAAAATAGCCGAATACTCACCAGTAGCAACCGGAGCACCGTCGAGTAAGTCACGCGCAAGGTTGTAGCCTTGCTCGATACAGTAGCTAGGATTCAGCTCATCAAAGCGGCGCCCCACCGAGACTTTGCCCGCCATAGATTGCTTGCCTTCTTTCTCAAATAGCGTGTAAGCGTAACAGCTAAATGAGCGCTCAAAATGCTGGCAGAGTGTGCCTTGTGTGTTGGCGAGAATAAACTGAGTCTCTCCATCGGCATAACCGTTGTAAGGTGCGCTTGATGCGTGGGGTAGGGAAATAACCCCTTGCTCTAGCGCGAGTGAGAGCTCAATCTTCTCATCGACGGAAGCGGTATCTTGCTGAGCAATTTCTGCAAAATCTGTGGTGATTTTGCTATCGATACAGCTAATCGTTTGATGTTCGTCTTGCTTAGAAAAACGTGCGCTTTGAAGGGCGTTTGTCAGCATGAGGTCGAGACTAGCGGTCTCTAATGACTCCGAGTAGCTGGTGGCAATGCGTGCATCTTTGACTACGCGAACCCCAAGAACCTGGCTTGAGCTCACTTTGTACTCATCCAGTTGTCCTTGGTTCGCTTTCAGCGAAAAGCTGTTGCTACGATTGACAATGACATCAGCTTCAGCACCTTGGCGCTTGGCTTCAGAAAGGACGTAATCGACGGCATCAAGAAGTTGTTTGTCTTGGCTCATTAGTTACCACCTCCCACAAGAATGTTATCTACTTTTAACGAAGGCTGACCTACCGTTGTCGTGACAGCACCACTTACGGAACCACACATACCAGGGGCAAGTGCCATGTCTTTGCCAACCATGCTGATTTCCTTAAGCACCTTTGGCCCAGTACTAATTAGGGTTGCAGTTTTTAGAGGTTTGGTGATTTTTCCGTTTTCAATCAAGTAAGCTTCTCGAACGGCAAAGTTGAATTCACCTGTACCTGGCTGTACTGAGCCGCCGCCCATTTTCTTAGCATAAATTCCACGTTCAACACCGGCTAACATATCATCGAGAGAATGTTCACCTGTCTCAATGAAGGTATTAC
The DNA here is from genome assembly GCF_050337275.1 of Vibrio wakamikoensis. NCBI lineage: Bacteria > Pseudomonadati > Pseudomonadota > Gammaproteobacteria > Vibrionales > Vibrionaceae > Vibrio > Vibrio wakamikoensis. The sequence goes on from NZ_JAKJST010000014.1 coordinate 200,058, forward strand.
GCATACGTGACGTGGGCGCAAACTTGTAGTTTTGGCGACGACCAGAGCCCGTTGGTTTAAAGCCTGTCTTCATTCCGCCCATTTTGTCGACCATAAAGCTGGTCAGCTTGCCGTCTTTAATGAGTTGCGTTCGTTGAGTTGCCATGCCTTCGTCGTCAACATGGATAGAGCCCCATTCATTGGTCATAGTGCCATCATCAACGGCACTCACTGCTGTATGAGCAATCATCTCGCCCATTTTGTCATGGAACACAGAAGCCTTTTTAGCCACTGATGTGGTTTCAAGCAGATGACCACACGCCTCGTGGAAGATGACACCGCCAAAGCCATTACCAATGACTACCGGCATTTCGCCGGAAGGGCATGCATCTGCGCCGAGCTTGATCAATGCTTGCTGGGCAATAGTTTGACCAAGTTCCTGAGCATCAAGCTGTTCGCTAAACTCCCAGCCTTGCAGCGCACCAGGGCCTTCTGAACCAGAAGATTGCTCATTGCCTTTTTGGGCAACGGTGTTACCAGACACACGAATGTAGTGGCGCGTATCATCAACATGTAGGCCTTCAGAATTGAAGATGGAAACCTGCTGCTCGCGCTGTAAAACATTACCAATAAACTGAGTAATGTATTCGCTTTCGGCGCGTGCAGCTGCATCAGCTTTAAGTAAGAATGCGATCTTTGAATCTAGATTGGCGTCTTTGCTAAGTGGTAAACGACAACCATGCTGGATAGGGTAGCGATTAAGATTAAGCGCACCTGCTGTAGCTATTTGCTCACGTTTGTCTTTTGCAGCGAGCAATGATGTAACTCGCTTCAGTTCATTTTCATCCGTGCTATTCGTGTAGCCGTAGAGTACTTTGTGGCCGAAAAATAGGCGGATCCCGATACCAAAATCGATGCCTGAGTTTACTTTGTCCACTTCGCCTGACGCGATTTGGATCGAATTTGTCTGATGGTGCTCGACGAATAGTTCAGCAAAATCTGCCCCTAAGAATAGGGCGTGGTCAATCACTGCTTTCGCCGTTACAGAATTAAGCATGAAATCTCCTTGCTCGTGGAACGTCCGAGAGAGCCTCAATGAAAGTTGAGGCATATCAGAATGTTAACATTTATCAAACAAATGGTCTTGTGGAAAATAATGGCTTTATGTAAGGCTTTTCTTCATTCAATACGAGTAACTCATAGTACGAGCATAGTTATAAGTTTAGAATGGTTTAATGATGAGGAAGAAGGACATACCGTCGATTTTTCTGGTAAATAGTCGAAAAAACTAATCTGATATGTATGCGTGTTCGTAAGTTATTGAAAGCATCGACACGGAGCCCAGTATGTTCTCATTTTTAAAGCGCGATCCTGCTAGAAAACTTAAAAAACGCCATTCCATGTTGCTAGAACAAGCGATGCATGCCCAGAGAAATGGCGATATCAAACTGTACTCAAAATTAACCGCTGAAGCCGAAGAGCTCTTTGAGCAAATCAAAAAGCTTGCGGCTTCGAATAGCTAGGTTTGAGGAGGGGGGAGCTTTATCCTAAATGCCTTTTTGGTATTGTTGGTTGCTCGTGTGTTGGATAAGGTTACCAACGATACTGAGGTCGCCATCTAGAAGTAGTGCTTTGAACGCGTTAATGACTTCAAGTTTGTTACCGTCTACTTTTGTTTCTGTCTGAATATCTCTTAGGTCGATAAACACATCGGTAATAAGGTCGCGATGGTCAGTCAGTACCTCTAGGTTCAAAATATTGTGCTCGCTATAGAGACTGTTGTGCGAGCCTTTTTGCTTTTGAACCACATAAGGGTTGTCTTTAAGGTTGATAATCGACGTACGCTTGCTGCAGCGTCTCAGGCAGCCTTTGTTGACTTTGATTTTCTTGCAGCCTTCCGTTTGTTGGAACAGACACTGGCGACTAGTCAGTAACGTATTCGGATGATACACACTATAGAACGTACGCATGCCACTTGGTCTTCTAACGTAGCGAAGCTGTTTGTTACTCAGTTCATTAGATAGGAATGTACCAGAGGCAGAGTACTCCTCTTGAAGACACTTCAATGTGTACGAGTTGGTGCTATTCATGTGTGGCCCTGCTACCCAATCTAACCCTAGCGTTTGAGCGTGGAAACCGACACCTGAGTTATTGGTAATAAGTAGTGATGGCTTAATAGTTTCTAAGAAGGCTTTAGCCGCTTCAAAATCATCGCCGATGAGAATCGCTGGGAACCAAGGTTTTAGGTTAGGGTTAGATTCAAACAGCGAAATTATAGCGGGCAGTTCTGCACTTAGCCCCATTGGTAGTTGAAAATAGACCTCAACACCGCTTTCCAAACTGAGAACGGCATCTTCAGGGCTTGAAACTAATACTGATAGTGGTTTTTGGCGGTTTAGCTCTGAGTTTTGCGCTAATTTTTCTAACTCTGGCGCTTCAATCGCGCCTTTCAAGCTCGCTGATGGGCGGTCAGCGTTAATATCCATGGCAGCAATTTGTGCGTCAACATGTTGGATGATATCGGTTTTTTTGTCGTAAAGACGCTGCTTAACCGCTTGTACTTGCTCGGTACTGGTGCATTGATACACCTTAGAGAAATGCGTAACCGCGTTGTCTCTTGGGTTGTCGATATACATGCTTTTGCCGTATTCACCTTGTAGAAAACCGTTAGAGAAATCGCGGTTAAATACGGTGTAAAGCTCGCTAGTGTCTTCTGAAAGCGTTTCACCTTCGCACAAGCGATCTATTTGCTTGCGCCAGTTGTCGACAACGGTATAAACGTAATGCGGTTTTTTGATGCGACCTTCAACTTTGAGTGAATAGACACCCGCGTCGGCAAGCGCTTGAAGATCGCCAAATGCTGAGTTGTCTTTCAGGTTGAGTGGGTAGTCGTAGCCTTGCTTGGTGGTTTGGTATTGCTCACGGCATGGCTGACTGCAACGACCACGGTTACCAGAAGCGCCATTACGCGCCGAGCTGATATAGCAAAGCCCAGAAAAACCGATGCAGTATGAACCATGAACGAACACTTCCATTAACACGTCATGTTGATGCCCAAAATGAGCGAGATGCGCAATCTCATCAATGTTAAGCTCACGAGAAAGGTTAACGCGGCTGGCCGTCATCTGTTTGAGAAACTCGATTTGACCCGTGTTGTGAGTGTTGAGCTGCGTTGAAGCATGAACGTCTAAGCTTGGGAAGTGACGTTTAACCAAATACGCTAAACCAAGATCTTGAACGATAACGCCATCAATATCGGTGTTGACCAACTGCGCCAATAAGCGCATTACAGCGGCAATTTCACTTTCTAAGATCAGTACATTAAGCGTCAGAAACACTTGGCACTGATTAGCATGAGCAAGCTCAAGAACGCCCGCAAGGTTGTCGAGTGTTAAGTTCGCTGCACGGTTTCGAGCGTTAAAACGATCCAATCCGCAGTACACCGCATCTGCACCCGCTGCGATCGCTGCTTTGATTGACTCAACATCACCACCCGGTGCCAACAATTCAAACTGATCTCTTGTCACAACCATACCCTTACAAAAAATGAGGGCGTAGTCTACAGCAATTTGCCCCAGATTTCGTCTCAAATTCATATCTATCGATATTTATGTAATTAGTTGACTATGTGATCTTGATTCAAAATTATCAGTCTTTCCTCGACTAGCTTTAATACTAATCGTCAGGGTAAAGGCGTTTGCAGCGGTACTCATTTCAACTCAGAGAGCAAAACTCAATCCAGGCTCTGGCTCATTATTCATAATGGGAGGTCACAATGATCGTTATTTTTGTACATGGATGGAGTGTTACCGACACGAATACTTATGGGCTTTTACCGGAAGCGATTGCCAAACAGGCCGCAGATTATGGTTTAACGGTTGATATTAAGCATGTATGGCTAGGACGGTATATCAGCTTTGATGACGCGGTAGACATGGGAGATATCACACGAGCATTTGATAGTGCGCTGCGTGACACCATACCACAAGGCGACGGGATTGAGGCTTTTTCATGTATCACTCACTCAACGGGTGGCCCAGTCGTGCGTGAATGGCTAGACCGTTATTATGGGAGTGAGGAGCTCGCTCAAAGCCCTCTAAACCATCTTGTTATGTTGGCACCGGCCAATCATGGCTCACCATTGGCTGCACTTGGAAAGCAGCGAGTCGGGCGAATTAAGGCCTGGTTCAATGATATTGAACCAGGGCAACAAGTGCTTGACTGGTTATCACTGGGGAGTCAGCCACAAATAGATCTGGCTAAGGCCTATCTAACCTATCAACCAGCGAGTAATGGCTTTTATCCGTTTGTATTGACTGGGGAGAGTATTGATAAGGCTTTCTATGACTTTATCAACAGTTATCTTACTGAGCCTGGTTCGGATGGCGTGGTTCGAGTATCTGGTGCCAATATGAATTACTCCATCGCAAAGTTTGTTGAGACGGAAGAAAGAGCTGAGGTGAAACATGCCGAAGATGACTTGCCAGTGAGTTTGCTTTCTCTTGAGGGAGCAGTGCAGCGACCTCAGGCAGTACCACTAGGCGTGGTGCCAAAAGCCAGTCACTCGGGTAAGAGCAAAGGTATCATGCGAAGCGTGCTGAGTCCCACTTCAAGCAAACCGCAAGTGAGTGAGATCCTTCAGTGCCTCAAGGTTAATAGTGCGCAAGACTATCAAGCGAGGGTGCAATCACTTGAGACACTCACCGCGACAACACAACAGCGAACCAAACGTTTTATCAACTTAGTGTTCGTGCTCACAGATGATCAAGGGCACGCGGTTACAGACTATGACGTGATTTTTCTGGCAGGTCCCGACCGCGATCCAAAGGGTTTCAAAAAGGGCTTCTTTTTAGACAAACAGAAGAACGCCGCTAACCCGAACCATATTGTTTTCTATGTAAATTATGATGTGATCGCCAAAACAAACCTGACAGGATTTCGTGTAATTGCGCGTCCTAGCGAGGGGTTCAGTTTTTATCACGCCGTGGAGTATCGGGTGGAGAGCTCGGTGGTCGACTCCTTCTTACATCCCAATGAAACCTTGTACATTGAAGTTGAATTGCGCCGAAGAGTAGACCAAGGCGTGTTTTTGTTTGATGAAGCTAGCGATCCAAAGCTTAGAAAAGAGGGAGTAATATTTAAGTCGGAAACACGCTATGACTTTACTCATCAAAAGCCGACGGGCAAAGAAGTAAAATAGGTGGGAGCTATGTTCAAACGAGTATATAGGGATCAACCTGTGAAATGGCTGATCATGAGCGCCCTAATGGTACTGGTTCAGGGGTGTGCAACACAGCCCGCGACGACAGTTGCCAACGCGTCCTCCTGTGAAGGCTCTGTGTTGTTGCCAAGTCCGCTAGCGGGAAAGTTTAAATCAGTAGATGACCCGAAGTTGCTAGATAAAGCGATGGGCGAGCCTCTGGCTGGAGGGCTGTGTCAAGGTGCGGTCTATCAAAGCACGGAAGAGGTAACTATCTATCGCGCTTGGAATAGTACTAATCCTGGGAGTCAATTTGGAAGCTGGTGGGCATTGACGAAACCCGCGGGGAAAACGGCAGACTATCGGAAGGACTATGAGATTTGCTATCAATGGTCTCCGCTCGACAAACTGGTGCAATGTACACTAAAGGTTGGTTCGACGGTCGTAGTAGGGAATGGGCAGAGTGCCAAATGCTCAGACTATCTTGAGTATCCAGTGTCAGAGGCGCAGCAGGTATTTATTGAATCGGCTTCGGATGCCATGTTTGATTGCAGTGGCTTCGATAGCATGATGAGTTGGCAACCGGAATCGCAGGGTTTGGCTAATCAATGAATCAACGATTACTATAGAGAGCCCGCCTCACGAATGAATGATTTGGTGAGGCGGATTTTTTTGCTTAAGACGTCTCTTTCATAGCCGAAACGACGGATGGGTCGTTTAGCAGGTTAAACAGCAAGCTTTTCGCTGAAGATCGCTGAGAGTCAGAGAGTTTCTTGTTCGGGTTTTCACGCGTTTGAGTCAGGATATTTTTGACAAATCGACTGTTGGTACCTGATAGTTCGTACACAAAGCGCAAGGTATTCATCAGTTCGTCTTGAGGTAGGCTGTACACGGCCATCTCACAGCTAAGACCATCCATAGCGAGTAGGTTATTCACGACCTCGCGTCGCTCAGCATTAAACTTTTCTTTGGCGATGTGGCCGTCGATCAATGCCTGTACTCGGTCTGCAATCGCGACCGGTACTTCCATGGTTTTTGTTTCGTAAGTCATCGCTGAATCTACTCCTTCGACTGGGATGTTTTACTCGGCACTAACCTGCTTCTTATCGTTACAAGGGCGGCCGTCAATGCTGTTCATAATGACAGAAAAACATTTTGATTAGTAGGGTAACTCTGGTCTGACGATTTACTTGGTAGTTTCTTGTTCGATTTTGCACTAGCAAGGGCGTACTTTGCGTACCACAATCTAAATACCCCTCCACATGAGAGTCTAATTATGCAGCGAAGACAATTTCTAGCGCTGTGCTCAGCATTTGTTGCTTGGCCGGTGTTAGCGAACTCTCGGATACAGAAAACGCCATCACAGGCGGAAGGTCCATTCTATCCGGTTACTTCGATTCCATTGCGTGAAAGCTTAGTCCTCGATGAATCGAGCCTGATCGGTGAGCCCATGACTCTTACAACGCGTGTAGTCGATGATACTGGTAAACCAATGTCCGGAATACGTGTGGAAATATGGCAGTGTGATGGGCAAGGCGTGTATGAACACCCTCGGCAACCAGAAGTAGAGCGCTTTGATCCAAGTTTTGCGGGTTTTGCCGCACTTGAAACGGATTCAAATGGTCTATGCCAATTCCAAACCTTGTATCCAGTTCCGTACACGGGAAGACCGCCACACATTCACGTAAAACTATGGCACGGTAAGCATGAAATGTTAACTACCCAGCTCTATCTAAAAGGTGAAACGGGCAATGAGTGGTGGGGAGGCAGCGAGCGTGATTGGCTACAAATGGACGTTGCTAAAGATGCAAAGGGAAATCAAATGACTCAGTTTCAATTCGTGGTATAGCGAGTGACTGTTTAGTGGATTTGACAGCATGCAATGAAAAAGGCAAGACGGGAATGTCTTGCCTTGATACCCGCTTATGCGTTGCTTTGAATCGGTTGATAGCGCCCTGGTTTGTGGTTCATCGCCAAAATCAGGTTAGTGGCAATGGCACCCAAGATGGAGAGTCCAATCAGGTAAATGTCGACCACGAACAGTGACAGCACGACGATTGAGCAATCAAGCGCCATCTGAACTTTACCCGCTCGAATGCCAAACCGTTCCTGCAAGAACAGAGCGAGTATATTGAACCCACCTAAACTCATCTTGTGCCTAAAAATGATCAGCATCCCCATACCAATCATGCCGCCACCTATCAAAGCCGCATAAATCGGCTCAATGTGTGAGATTTGAATGACATGGTGTAAATGATCCACCGCAAAGGAGACAATGCTCACGGCAATAAAGGTGTTGATAGTGAAACGCCAGCCCATTCGAGTGACCGATAGAATATAAAATGGCAGGTTAATTGCGAAGAAAACCTGACCAAAACTAAGGGCAGTGATTTTGGTGATAAACAGGGCTAAACCTGCAGTACCGCCTGTCAGAAGGCCAACTTGGTTGAAGAAGATAACGCCAAGAGACACTAAAGCGCTACCAAGCGTGAGGGCGAGCAAATTCTCGCGCAGGCTATGATCTTTATCCATAAAGAAAATTCCAATTTCAAAAACGCCAAAAATAGCGTGTTACAAGAAGTGATTTGCGGCGATGTTAGCTTTCTATGGATACTTATGTCGATAACGAGGCGGATTTTTGATTTTTATTGAGTGTTTCGTCAGATTTACACATGGGTCGCAACGAGTACAAATGATGCTAGAGCTGAGCCCGTTATTTGGATACGCTTGGGCGACTATTGGAGCGGAGAAGAAACGTGTATATCGGTAAAGTGTCGACGTTGACTGGCGCGTCAGAGCGAGCAATCAGACTTTATGAAGAAATGGGTTTATTGAAGGTAGACAGGCAAGGAAAGTATCGAGCCTACACTCAACAAGATGTGGAATTCATTCAACTAATTAAACAGGCACAAGCGCTCGGTGTGCAACTTTCGGAACTGGTTGAGTTAAAAGATGGCAACCATGACTTAGACTGGCGACAGGTGGGAAAGTGGATGGAGCGTAAAATTGCGTTGATTGATGAAGAGATCCAAGCATTAGAGAATCAAAAAGGTCAGATTAAGCAATACAAAAAAAACATTGATGATTGCTATGCCGCCCTTGACTCTGACTCTGGGGTAAGGGTTTAAGCTAGTCCCATTAGTTAATTAGACAATGAGACTCGCCATGAACAAGATCCTTATTATTAACGCCAATCCAAAAGCCAATAGCTTGTGCAAAGCGATAAGCGAGCGTTATCAAGAAAACATCTCTGAAAGTAAGCAGGCAAAGGTTTTGCATATTGGGGACATGGATTTTCAGTTATCTCTCGATATGGGCTACGAAGAAACAATGGCGCTTGAGCCATCGCTCAAAGAGTTCCAGCAATCGGTAGAATGGGCAGACCATATTGTCATTGTTTCGCCCGTTTGGTGGGGCACGATGCCAGCAAAACTTAAAGCACTGTTTGATAGGGCATTTCTACCGGGTTTCGCATTTCGTTATGTCAAAGGCAAAGCCATTCCAGAGAAGCTACTAAAGGGGCGGACGGCAGAACTGATTTTTACCTTAGATACCCCCGTGTTTTGGTATAAGTGGATACAAGGCAACCCAATCTATTTAAACCTAAAACGCACCATTCTTGACTTTGCTGGCATTAAAAATGTGTCAGCCAACTATTTTGGCCCGGTGATCAACTCAACGGATCAGCAGCGCCAGAAGTGGCTGCAAAAAGTCGAGGCCTTAGCGGCGTCGAGGTAGTGGAATCTATCCAGCGTCTACATGAAGAGGAGAAGGTGCATCTAGCTCCTTCTCGCTTCCATACTTCGGAGAATGTAATCTGTCATCCAAGCAGTTGCGAGTAGACACATCCACACGACAACAACTTGATGAGGCACTTCGACTCTCGACCAAACAACGAGGGTCGCAAAACCGACCGCTGGCACTGTCCAGTAGATCAGCTTGTTCCAGCGAAAGCCTTTTAGGTGCGATAGGCTGTCCAGCGACGCGATAATGCCAGTGATGGAAAGAGCCACGACAATGGTTTGCGCTTGACCTGCAAACCACAACGGAAAAATGAGAGCCAGCACCCACCAGTTTTGTTTATGCGATATGCTTCTGCGTGTCGCAGCCCACCAAATAACAAAGATTGAGATCATTTGAACTAGGGTAATTAGTGGTGACCCCTCCAATGTGCCAAGCACTTGACTCACCATGATTCCCGCCTGTAAGGCACTAACAATGCTGGCGGTAATGATTCTGACGTTGCGATTGCTGCGTTTTGAGAATGCCACAAAAAGCAGCGGGAACAGCGTCCATTGAGTCACAGAAAGCGAGATAGACTGATGGGGCAGAGTGAGACCGTAGCACAGCATACCAGCGAGGAGCACAAGTCCACTTGCGCCTTTGCGTGGTAGTATCCACAGCGCGGGAATGGCTAATGCTAAAACGGAGATATCGCCGTCACTCACGCCAATCGCTTTGGCACAGGAAATGGCCAGTAACGTTGTGATGACAAAATGCAGACTAGAAAACATCATATCCTCTCAAGCTTAACAAGAACCCAACCGAAGAGTTGGGTTCTCAATATTCATGGTTAAATCGAGAGCGCAGAGTAGAGTACACCAAACGTACCAAGAGTGAAGATAAGCAATACGACCTTACTCGACATTTCACCGTTGTTCTCTGTCGCTTTACCAAACAGGCCAAACACCAACGGGTGCACCAAGAATGGTGTGGCGAAGATAAAGGTGATCATGCTTGCCGCATTATCACCAAACATTCCACCTTGCGTTGCTGCGAACAAGCCGAAGTGAGACAGACCAGAAGCCGCTGCCATCGATGCGTGCTCAATAGGCATGCCTGCAAAGTGCAGAATCGTAAAGCTGCCGAATACCGCCACAATTTGCCAGCCGAACGAGAACTGCATCAGTCCCTTAACTTCGATTGCGTGGTCACCATTGGCCTTGCGCAGATTTTTGGTCGCAAGGTACACACACGCTAATCCGGCTAATACAAGAGGTAGTGTCCAACCAACAAGTAATGCGCCACGCTCAGCACTTGCGGCAAGAATCGTAAATACAAAAATATGACCAAGGAATGGGATATTGATCATGATAGGTGCACGCGCTGCCGCAGTGTAGCCAAAGTCACCTGCAGTACACGCGCCAGTGAGTCCTGAGTGTGATAGACCACCTGCCATGCCTGGTGCGAGGTTACGAACATGGTTCGCTTTAGCTAGGAAGATAAGGATAGTCAGACCACCGAACATCCAGAACATTTGTCCCGCGAAGCCATATACGATCACGCTTTGTAGACCAGGAATGCTGAACGCTTCCAACATGTGCGAACCACCAACCAAGAAAGTACCAGTTAGTAGCACTGGTATGCCTGCGAACAATAGTGAGTTCAATGTCGGGCCTGCTTTCCATTTAGGTAGCAGCATGCCTAAACCTGAGGAAATGATCATGGCAAAGAAGATTTGTGGCAAGCCAATTACACTGGCGACAAGGTGAGAAAGTCTAAGTGACAGCATCATAATGATAACAATGGTAAGGATCTCTACAGCACCTTTGGCCAAATAAGTGCGCATTTTAGCGACTTCTTTTTTGCTATCGATGAAGATGATCGCTGCACCAATACACAGGTACGCCATGGCTAAATAAGAATCACCCATAGGGTTGGCGCCACTTCGACCTGTTAGTAATGCCGAGATCATCTCAATGCCCATCAGCAAAACGAACGCTCGAATGATGTACACGAACTGAGTGCTAGTAGTGCCAAAAAACACTTCATTCTTTGCAGGAACGGCTAACACATCTACATGGCCTGTTTGCTTGGACAGCAATCGACGGATCTCTTGCCCACCAACAAAGAATGTCGCGATGAGTGCAATAACCGTAGTTTGGCTCAATAGGACGATAGCGGGGAACTCTTGAAGCCCTGGTTGTGCAAGCCCCGTTGTTACAAACAATGTACCCATAAGTAGACCAAGTACAACAATGACGAGAACAGCCGAGTACTTAGTATTAGCGACGATGGTTCTTGAAAGCAGAACCATGATGACCACAGCCACCATTGAAAACAATAAATGATTAAACGAAATCAGATACGAAAAGTGTTCCATTAATTACACCAGAGAGGTCAGTGAAAGCTGCTACGTAGCGAGCCTTAAATTTATGGCGAGGATCCTATAAGAATTTATTTGGACGCTGTACTTCAAAAATGTAACCGCTGAAACATTTCATCATACAAATGATTTCTCATGGATTGATTCGCCTGGCTAATTATTTGGCTTCTGGGTTGAAAATCTTTATAAAACAGAGGGTAATGTGATTTACTTATTTTTGTTGTTTTGGAAAACTTCAGTTTTTTCGAGGTTTTTGCTCGATATAAAGGTTGAATCTATACCTTGGCAGTCCTCTGAGTTTGACGTCTCTGAATTAGCCACTCAAAATAAAGCAAAGCCATAAAACTTAGGGTGCTATGAACTTTCTAGCTCATTTACATATTGCTGAGCATTGTGACAGCAGTTTACTGGGAAACTTGTTGGGGGATTTTGTCAAAGGTGACCCAACGAAGACCTATCAACAGGAAATTGCTGAAGGCATCATGCTGCATCGATTTGTCGATTCCTATACAGACAATCACCCCATTATGAAGCAGTGCAAAACCTTATTTGATGCCGAACTAAAGCGCTTTTCGCCTATCGCGATGGATATGTTTTGGGATCATTGTCTTGCGAAACATTGGACTCGTTTTCATCGCCAACCGCTTGCGCAGTTTGTTGATCATGCAGAGCTGACCATTAAGCAGACTTCAGCCCCATTACCAGAGCGATTTGTTCGTATGAGCACTCATATGTGGCAAGGGCGCTGGCTCGAGTCGTATCAAGATTTCGATAACATCAAGTTTGCCCTTGAGAGAATGTCTCTGCGAAGTATGCGAATGGCACCACTAGCGGAATGCGGAGAGCAACTACAGGAAAACTATCAGCAATTTTCAGAGTTTTTCAGTCAGTTGTATCCAGAGGTGCTAGAAAAAGCGAAACAGCAAACTAACAAATAGAGTCGATAAGAATAGCATTAACCTAGCGCGCGGTTTCTGGTACACTCGCGACCCTTTTGAATACATCCTGTTGGCGACGTTATGACAGACAAGACTTTACTCGATACTGCCAGTGAGCAGTCCACCTTTGATGACTTTGCATTTAGCGACACGCTGATGCAAAACCTTGCTGATCTAAACTATACCTCGCCGACACCGATTCAGGAAAAAGCTATTCCATTTGTGTTGGACGGCAAAGACATTCTTGCAGGTGCGCAGACAGGTACCGGGAAAACCGCAGCATTTGGTTTGCCACTGATTCAGAAACTGCTGGATGTTCCAAAGCCGAGAGAAGCAGACAGCAAAGTCATTCGCTCCCTTATTCTTACTCCAACACGTGAACTAGCGCAGCAAGTGTTTGATAGCTTAGTTCAATATACACAATCGACCGAGCTTAAAGTCGTTGTGGCTTACGGCGGAACTAGTATCGGTGTGCAAACGAAAAACCTGCGCGGTGGCGCGGATATCTTAGTTGCGACGCCTGGTCGTTTGCTTGACCACCAACATACACGCAACCTAACACTTGCTGAATGTGAATACTTGGTACTGGATGAAGCAGATCGTATGTTGGACATGGGCTTTATGCCTGATTTGAACCGCATCTTGAAGCGTCTGCCAAAACAGCGTCAAAACATGATGTTCTCAGCCACGTTCGAGCAACGCATTAAAGCTCTCGCGCACCGTATTATGGAACAGCCAGTAGAAGTGCAAGTGACGCCTGCTAATTCCACCGCAGATACCGTTAAGCAGATGGTCTATCCTGTAGACAAAAAGCGCAAACACGAGCTACTGGCTTACTTGATTGGTTCACGCAATTGGCAACAAGTTTTGGTCTTTACTAAGACTAAGCAGGGCAGTGATGCCCTGGCGAAAGAGCTGAAACTTGATGGTATTAAAGCGGTATCAATCAATGGAGATAAAAGCCAAGGTGCCCGCCAAAAAGCCCTAGACGATTTTAAATCGGGCGCAGTCCGAGCGTTGATTGCAACCGATGTTGCTGCCCGTGGCCTAGATATCCAGCAGCTTGAGCAAGTCGTAAACTACGACTTGCCGTACAAAGCTGAGGACTACATTCACCGTATTGGCCGTACTGGTCGCGCAGGAAAAGCGGGACTTGCGGTGTCGCTAATGAGCCAAGATGAGCAGTATCTACTGGAAGCCATTGAGCGTTTGCTCGATTCGCGTTTACCTCAAGAGTGGTTAGCGGGATTTGAACCTAGCCCTGAATCTGAAATCGAACCCGATCGCGCACCGCGACGACGTGGACGAGGCGCAGACAAGCGCAAGATGAAAGCTAAACTGAAAATCCATGCGGGGCGCGGTAAGAAGCGCTAAAGAGAGCAACAAAGGCAAACCCTAGGGTTTGTCTTTGTTATTTATGGGCTCGACGCTGGCTAACTGCGACCAGATAGGTGAAATTCTAGAATTACCTGAAGGCGTTGTTCCTGTGGTTGGTTATTCATTGGGTTATCCTGCAGAAAACCCAGAAATCCGTGATCGTCTTCCAATGGATGGCTTAGTGCATCACGAGGTATACCAAGATCAGGACGTTGCCACGATAGAGGCCATATACAAACAGCGTGAGACAGACGGTTGGGCGCGTTATATGTCTTACCCAGATCTTAAGAAGATGATCAAAGAGTCCGATGTTGAGAACCTTGCTCAGGTCTACACAAAACTCAAATACACCCGAGAGTCACATGTGAACTTTTCAAAAAGCGTGTTGGGTTACCTTGAGAAGCAAGGGTTTATGAATCACGGATAACCGAACCAATCAAAAAATCGACATCTACCGTTTTAATTATGTGGCTTGTCATAAAGTCGCATATTTCCCTTCTTTTTTGCCATTTAGAACTCAGTTAAGGCTTTAACTTGCCCAACAACGCCCATAGCAGTGCCAGCATCACAATGGCATACAACATTGCCAGTCCAATAGAAAACAGCACAACGACACATAAAACCAGAGATAGAGCAGCGAGCTTTTGACGCCAACCATTGAGTAATCGAACGGCACTCCACATCGCAAATAGATAAATAACAACAAAGATACCGTTGGCTAGGGTGAGAAAGATATCGATATCAATCCCAGACCAATAGCCAGTTATGCATGAAACAGCGAGAGTGACGCCAACGATAAGCGTTGCAACAGTCGGCACACCATTGACGGAGACGCGCGCGGCGGCGCTTGCAGGGCGATACTCTCGTGCGAGTGACCAAATCATGCGTGACAGACTTTGTGTGTAAAGGTTGATAGTGGCAAAACATGCTAAAAATCCCACGAGACTAATGAGCCATTTCGCTTGAGAACCATAGAGCTGCTCTGCAATAAATGGTACAGAGGTGGTGTTTAGCGCTTGTGTTCCATAGGCATGATGCTCAAGCACCACGACCGAGAACGCATAGTAAACCGCGCCAGCCAATAAGCAGCCGACTAATATGGCGACGGGGTAGTCACGCTCAGGCCGTTTAAATTCCTCTCCCATATGAGCAAAGGCTTCGATTCCGACAAAACACCAAAACATCACCGCGATAGCTTGAGTGATAGGCGCTATTTCGATGGAAGGGGTGGTCGACGGCAGAAACTCTGAGCTATTGATGTCGCTACTGGCTACGAAGCTAACCACCAATAGAATAATACCGATGGCGATAACGGTCTGAAGACGACTGGAGGACTTGCTGCCAGAAAAGTTGACCACCATAAGGAGCGCCACCACAAACAGCTGTGAGGCAACAGGGTGAGATAGGAAACTTGGCAAAAATTGCTGAGCAAAACCGCCTGCAATTGCAATAGCAGCGGGCACACCGACGGGAATAACGCTAATAAACAGCAGTGCGATAGCTTTTTCCAGCCTAGAGCCAAATGCCTGACGGACGAAAAACGAAGCGCCACCAGCATTAGGGTAACGCTTGCCGAGCGATGCAAATGTAATGGCTATCGGACAGATGGCGATAAGCAGCGCACACCATGCCCAGAGAATTTGCTCTCCCGCTATACTGGCAGCGATAGAGGGCACCATAAATAGACCTGTGCCCAACAAAGTCGTAGACATTTGTCCTATGCCGCCAAGCAGCGTAATTTCTTGTTTTAATTGCGACATATCTGAACTTTGATTGTTATTTATTGATGACTGAATGACGCTCATAGCTTATTACTCGCCAATAAAATTAACAACTTATTCATCGCTTATGTCGGACACACGTCGCTCTGCTCAGTGTGGCTATTTTGAAGAGTAGAACGCCGCGACGTCACGCAAATCTTGCTCAGTTAAGTTCTGCAACTGCGCTTTCATTAAGGCTGCCATAGCGCCAGAGCGTTCGTTGTTTAGGTAGGCATTCATTGCATTAAACAAATACAAAGGATCTTGCCCATTCAGATTAGGATAGCTAGCTTGGCTTGGAGCACCATTGGGGTTATGGCAAAACACGCAGCTAGGCGCTTTCATCTCGCCGAGCTTGGCATCACCAAACGGAGTAGTGCCAGCTTGGGAGGCGTGTGCATGAACCGTCGAAAGTGACAGAGATAATGTGAGGCCAGTAATGACCTTGAAAAGTGTATTCATAAGGGCTCATAAAAGACTTAACCTAGGCAACAAGATAAACCTTGCCCCTAGGTTAAGCTCAAGCACCTCAGACAGAAATGCGAAGTTGATCAGTATCTTGGCCTAGTATTAAATAATGTTATCACTAACCAAAACTGAGTTAGACCAAAGCTGAAAGCTTCTCTAACAATACATCGATATCTTGGCTGGAAATGTCTTTGTGCGTGACAAAACGAACTGGATTGCTTGGTGAAATCGCAATGTCTTGCTGTGCTAACTCTTTAGCGATCGCATCAATGTCTACGGATTCAGCCAACTTGGCAAACACGATGTTGGTTTGAACAAACTCTGCATTCACACTAAACCCTGGGATGTCATTTAAGCCCTCAGCCAGTTTTTTGGCATTGCTGTGGTCTGTGGCGAGCTGAGCCACTTGTTCGGTTAATGCAAGCTTACCTGCCGCCGCTAAAATACCCGCTTGACGCATGCCACCGCCAACCATTTTACGTAGTCGTCGTGCGCGTTCGATAAATGCTCTAGAGCCAAGTAGTAACGATCCGATTGGTGCGCCAAGTCCTTTGGATAAACAGATGGTCATAGAGTCAAAGTGCTTGGCAATTTCAATCACATCAACGTCCAATGCAACCGCCGCGTTGTAGACACGAGCGCCATCAAGGTGCAGGTTTAGGCCGTGCTCATCAACGAATTTTCTCGCCTCAGCAAGATAAGAAAGGGGCAGTACCTTACCATTGATGGTGTTTTCAAGGCTGAGTAGCTTAGTGCGCGCAAAATGACTGTCGTCGGGCTTAATAGCAGCCTTAAGCTTGCCAAAATCTAGTGTGCCATCTGGGTTATTTTCAATCGGTTGAGGTTGAATTGAGCCAAGCACGGCAGCGCCGCCCGCTTCGTACTTATAGTTATGTGCCTGCTGACCACATAGATATTCGTCACCGCGTTGGCAGTGTGCCATTAACCCAAGAAGGTTTGCTTGAGTGCCCGAGGTAGTAAACATGGCAGCATCAAACCCGTGACGCTCCGCAGCCCAGGCTTCGAGTTCATTTACGGTTGGGTCATCGCCGTACACATCATCGCCGACGGCTGCATTGGCCATCGCGTCGCGCATTGCTTGGGTAGGTTTGGTGACAGTGTCTGAGCGAAAGTCCATTGAATATCTCCTAAATGTATCCGCATAACGAGGCTTTGCTTAAGCACGCTATGGTTTTGGCGTCGGTAATTGTACCGTCGATGATATGTTGTTGTAGTTTTTCTAGTGACATTGTCACAAGTTCGATGACTTCATCGTCGTCACACTGGTATTGATCGCTCGGTGCTAGTTCCTTGGCGATAAACAGATGCTGAATTTCGTCACAAAAGCCGGCCAACGGCGTAACTTGCCCTAGGGAAATCATTATCTTGGCAGCATGGCCTGTTTCTTCAATCAACTCTCTGTGAGCACATTGTGTTGGATCTTCACCTAATTCCATCGTGCCCGCGGGCAGTTCCAGTAGCCACTTTTTTAAAGATGGACGGTATTGATTGAGTAGCAATAGCTCTCCATTCTCGGTCACAGGGAGTATTACTGCAGCCCCTGGGTGCTTGATAGTGGTGTGAGTAATGGTTTGCTGGTTGGGTAGGGTGACTTGCTCCTCAATGAGTGCAATCGACTTCCACTGGTGAAGGGTTTTGTGAGTCATAAAGCTTCCGTGACTTCGATGTTGAACGCCTAATATGAGCATACAAACTATCAAATGTCGATGGGCAAACTGACAGGATTTTTCGGTTTTGGAACAGTATCGAAAATGGAATCTCTGATTGCTCCACTATTTTGATTCAGTAACTTTCTGTATATCAGAGTGTTCGAGCGGTTTTAGTAAAGGTCAGGCGACGTGTTAGGGGCAGACGGGTTAAATTTAGCATTGATGGTGGCAGAATCGGGAATGATCGATTCCGCTGTCCGTGAAATTATGCAGCATACAGAGTTCATGGGGCTTGGTAACGAAGACAGCGTTAAGCAAAGTCTGACTGCCTCT
This sequence comes from Vibrio wakamikoensis, assembly GCF_050337275.1. NCBI lineage: Bacteria > Pseudomonadati > Pseudomonadota > Gammaproteobacteria > Vibrionales > Vibrionaceae > Vibrio > Vibrio wakamikoensis. The sequence goes on from NZ_JAKJST010000014.1 coordinate 217,889, forward strand.
ATGGCGAAATGGACACAGAGTGTCAAACGCAAGCTCGTTAAAACCCAGCAAACCGACTCTATTCAAGCTGAGCTGAACCTCTATCAATATGCTGTGTACCTTACTGAGTCTGAATTTGATCAAAACGTTGAAGACATTATCGAAAAGCTCCCGCAAGATTCGCTGTTCCGTGACAAAGCCAATCAGCTTTTGGCCTCCAAGCATACTTACCCTAGTTCTTTGTTCGCCCGTCAGTTCTGCACGCACTGGTATGCGAGTTTAAAAGGTGCGGTGGAAGACAAGCAGCAAGTGACGCTAGAACAGCAGAAATCTCGTTTCTTAAAGCAGCTCTATCAACGTATCGATACCCTGAAAGATATGGAAAACCTCACGCAGTCTGGTGAAAACGCGCAACTTGGGCGTTTGTGGGACTTGGCGGGCGCAGAGCTAACCAAACAAGACTGGAAGTCGATTGAACAGACGGCAGATTACCTTGCGAAACACAGTGAACTCACTTCGATTGCTGATAAATTAGGTCGAATGGCGGAAGAGGTGGATGCGCCAGAGCTCAACCGAGTTGAGAGCCATGATGATGTTGTTGTTGAAGAGAAGTCAGACTTTGCCACTGACGATATCGTTGGCATTCACACCAGCAACGATATCAATAAACTGTTGCCGAACGAAACCATGTACCTAGCCTATCCAGAACTAGAAACGGTGTTCTATCAGCACTTAGTGGAAAAGAGGTTATTAACCTACAAGGCGGAAGGTAAGCAGCGCACTATCCGACAATTGCACGCGCCTACGCAGTCTCATGGAGAAGCGACCAAAGAGAAAGGGCCGATGCTTATAGCGGTTGATGTGTCAGGCTCAATGCAGGGTGCACCTGAGAAATCTGCGAAGGCGATGGCCTACGCTTTGATGAAAATGGCGGCAGAGCAACAGCGTGATTGCCATGTCATTTTATTCTCATCAACCTTCATTACCTATGATTTATCTGGCTCGCAAGGGCTCAAAGAAGCGTGCGATTTTCTATCCTATACCTTCAAGGGGGGGACCGATCTCACTAAAGTGCTCAATTATGCTGTCGACATCATGCAGGGTGAGCAGTATAAGAATGCAGACTTGCTTGTGATCTCCGACTTTATTGCACCTAAACAAGAGCAGGAGACAATTGAGAACATGCTCGTTTTGAAAGGGTGCTACAACCGTTTTCACTCTTTGTGTCTTTCAAAATATGGTAACCCTGAGTTACTGTCATTGTTTGATAGCCAATGGCGTTATCACCCAAGTCTTATGGGTAAAATTGTCAAAAAACCAACCGTGGGTTTTCATCGCGCTAGACAAGCTTTCTCTCATACTTTTGGCTAATATCAACGGCATGACTTGCCGTTGTATTTTTCATAATCTAAATAAAATCAAAGCGATAAGAATAAGTTATAAGATTGCGATTAAAAATCTGTCGCCAAAAGATCTTGTAACAAAATGACAACAAATGTATAAAATTACTATGCATTCCAATTTTGTGCACTGAGGTATTGGCATGATTAAGCCCACAGTAGTTTCACACGCTGACAAAGCGTTGCTTTCAGAACGAATTAACAAACTCGCCTCAGCACTTTCTGATGGTGTATATGAGCGTGAAGAGACCATCAAACTCTGTCTATTAGCCGCCTTGGCTGGAGAGAGTGTTTTTCTTTTAGGACCTCCAGGTATTGCAAAAAGCTTGATCGCCAAACGCCTTATCCAAGCCTTTGATAACAGTAGCTACTTTGAATACTTAATGACGCGCTTCTCGACACCAGAAGAAGTTTTTGGTCCGCTGAGTATTCAAGAATTGAAAGATAACGGTCGCTATTTACGACTCACTGAGGGTTATCTACCTACAGCGCAGGTGGTGTTTTTGGATGAGATCTGGAAAGCAGGTCCTGCAATTTTGAATACCCTACTTACCGTAGTGAATGAAAAGACATTCAAAAACGGTAGCGATATTGAAAAAGTACCGATGCGCCTATTGGTATCCGCTTCCAACGAACTGCCAGATGAAGATAGCGGACTCGAGGCGCTTTATGATCGTATGCTGGTGCGCATTTTTGTTAATCGTATCCAGAACAAACAAAATTTCAAATCCATGCTAACCGTTGGTACATTGGAAGAAGCCAAAATTCCGGAAGGCCTCGCTATAACCGACGATGAGTACCATCAGTGGCAGCGAGAGCTCAATGACGTCAAGCTTAGTGACGATGTCTTTGAAAAGCTCTACCAACTCAAAACCATGCTTGAAGCAGCAGCGGAAGAGCATCGCTCAACCTTATCCGAGGCAGATCTCTACGTATCCGACCGACGCTGGAAAAAAGCCGTTAAGCTGCTTAAGGCGAGCGCTTTTTTTAATGGTCGTGATAGCGTAAATCCTCTCGATTTACTCTTGCTCCAAGACTGTCTCTGGAATAGCCCTGAGTCACTAGAGATAGTGCGCACCGTTATTAAAGAATTCGCGCTGAACCACGCCTTTGACCAACAAGAAGTGTTCCAACAAATTGAAGAAGGCAAAGAGCAACTGGCCGACATTCAAGATGAAATTGAAGCCGAGTTTGCAATGCCACTTTCTATGGAAGCTGGTTCTGGACTGCTTCGCAAAGATATCTACCAATATGACATCAGCAACGCAAAGTCCTACAAAGTTGGTGCTGCTACTGATTTGGTGAAGTTGGTGTTACTTCAAAGCAATATGTCGGTGTCAGAAAGTGAGAAAGGTGACAGTCGCTGGGTCTATATCGCCAAAGATGAGCTCAGCCGCGCGATCAAAGAGGGTGGGAGTGAAGTCTATGGCTACGTTAACCAAAATACCCATCTTTGCCGCCTGAGACTTGATATCAACGCCTCCAGTCATTTGGTTATTAAGGACATCGCCAACCGCTCTGTTTTAGCAACCTTGGTCACAACCAATGGTCTTGATGAGGCAATGCTTCAAGAATGGGTGACAAAGTCTGAACAGGTACTGGTTCAAATTAAACACGCTGAGCATCACCTACGCTCGGTGCGTTCTAAGTTTCATGGCGCGTTACCACACGGCTTTATTCAGCCTGATATTCCAACGGAAATGGAAGTCAGTATTCAAAATGTGACACAAACACTCGAGTCGACCAGTGTGGAAGCTGAAAAAGCAGTAGCTCGAATTAAGGGACTAGAAACCTTTTTTGCTTAATGAGGCGTGACAGCGCCATGGTGAGTTTTGAGGGTTAATATATCGAACGGAGGCAGTAATGCTGGGAGCAGATGGGTTAAACCTTGCGTTGATGGTTGCCGAGTCAGGGCTTATTGATTCGGCGGTGAATGATTTAATGGCGCGCTCACAAGTGCTGGCGGTCAGTGAAAATCGCGGAATGCGTAGCTCCGTTAAAAACCATCTGCTCAAATGGCGTGGTTCAGTGAAAAAACGCATGACGCGGGTCTGTGAAACTGAACGCTTTCAGCAAGAGCTTGCCTTGTATCAAGAGGTGATTCATTGGAACGAAGCGACCTTTTTCGAGCGCATTCCTAGCGTTGTCAAAAAGTTAGAATGGCACTCTGCATTTTATCTCCAAGCCAGAAGACTTCTGGACAAAAACAAATCCGTTAATAACCCCATGTTCCCGCGTTACTTCTGTGATCTCTGGTACAAGAGTCTTGCCGAAGCCATCAAACAGGCGGAAGTCTCAGAGCTTGAAGCCAGTAAAGAGAAGTTCTTGGCCGATTTATATCAACGGATGGAAACCATCAAGGATATGGATACGGTCACTCAGCAGGGCGATGAAGCAACTATGGGACGACTGTGGGATATGGCTGCCGCCAAACTGACCAAAACCGACCTAAAAATCATGCACAGTCACGCGGAGTTTCTCAAAAAGAATAGCGCGTTAAAGCAAATCGCAGAACAACTTGGTCGCATGGCGAGTGAGCAAGATGATCCCGAGTTAAATAAAGCTCAGGCTGACAATGTGGAAATGGTCGAGGAGCAAAGTGATGAAGCAACCGATGACATTGTTGGCATCCACGAATCAGACGATCTTAATAAACTGCTCCCAAATGAAACCATGTTCCTCGCCTACCCAGAGCTGGAAGTCGTGTTCTACAAACATTTGGCTGATAAGCGTTTGATGAACTACAAAACGCAAGGTAAGTCGAGAACACTCAAGAAAGTTCGCACCACAGCCCCCGATAACAGTAAGGTCGAACTTGAGAAGGGACCATTTATCGTCTGTATTGACGCATCAGGCTCAATGACCGGTTTCCCAGAGCAGTGCGCCAAGGGTATGGCTTATGCATTAATGCAAATCGCCTTGGCTGAGGGGAGGGAGTGTTACGTTATCTTGTTCTCAACCACCCATATCACTTATGAACTCACTAAACAGGATGGTCTTCGTGAAGCGGCAGATTTTCTCAGCTATTCCTTTCACGGTGGCACCGATCTGGAGCCTGTAATAGAGAAATCCATCGACCTGATGCAATCGGATACTTATAAAAACGCCGATATGGTGGTGATTTCGGATTTCATTGCCCCAGAGCAGTCGCAGGAACTTGTAGACAAAGTCGATGAGCTGAAATCGCGTAAGAACCGCTTTCACGCAATTAACTTGTCAAAATATGGTAACCCGTCACTGATGAGTATGTTTGACCACTGTTGGTCGTATCATCCTACTTTGGTGGGGCGTTTAATGAAGACGTGGTAGAGAGAGTAGTAGTGATAGTAAGGTGATACATCCTTGTATCAAAAAGAACTCATCCGTGCGTTCTTGAGCCTAGGGTTGTTGGTCTAACCGAGAGTAAGGATTACACCAACGATTGCTGCACTCATAAGGTTGGCGAGCACACCAGCTGCGATGGCTCTAAAACCATAGGTTGAGATGAACTTCTTACGTTCAGGTACAAGGCTGCCTAAACCGCCAATTAACATCGCCATGCTAGAGATGTTGGCAAATCCACACAGTGCAAAGGTAACTATGGCTTGCGAGTGTTCCGATAACTGATCTTTCACCGAGATCATCTGAATAAAGGCGACAAACTCATTCACAACAATCTTATTGCCAAGCAGTGAACCTGCCACGATAGCTTCTTCCCAAGGAACACCAATTAACCAAGCAACAGGCGCAAAGAGATAACCTAGGATGATCTCGAAGCTAAGTTCTGCGCCGAACAACAAACCAACTTGTTCAAGCATGCCATTGAGAAGCGCAATCACACCAACAAATGCCAGTAGTGTAACGCCAACGGCGAAGGCAATTTGCGCGCCCGACATAGCGCCGTCGGCAATGGCCTCTACGACGTTGTTTGCCTTTGGAAGGTCGATATTAGAGTCTTGCTCTTGAGTGACCGAGTCTGTGTCCGCTGGTGGCACTAGGATCTTAGCCATAAGTAGGCCTGCCGGCGCTGACATGAACGCGGCAGCGATCAAGTAGTTGAGTTCAACACCAACCGATGCATAGCCAACGAGAGTGCCGCCAGCAACTGATGCTAGACCACAGGTCATCACCGCGAAGAACTGAGAGTCGGTCATTTTACCAAGGTAAGGCTTGACGACGAGTGGCGCTTCAATCATCCCAACGAAGATGTTTGCGGTGGCAGAGAGTGACTCTGCTTTTGCAGTGCCTAGTAACTTGCTAAGTGCGCCGCCAATCCACTGAATAATACGTGGCATGATACCAAGGTGATACAGAGCTGAAATAACCGCAGAGAAAAAGATAATAACGCCTAGTACGTTAATGGCGAAGATAAACCCAGCGCTTCCTGTTGCTAGGTCTCCGAACAGAAACTGAATACCTTGTTGTCCGTAGTCGATGATGCCGCTCACAACTTGTGAGACACCAAAAAGAGCTTGCTTGCCTGCAGGAACGTAAAGTACCAGCACTGCAAAAAGGATCTGTAGTGACAACGCAAGGGAAACGGTTCTTAAAGGAATGTTCTTGCGATTCGTTGAAAGAAGATAAGCAGTGGTGAGAATCACCACCATACCGAGTATAGAAGTCATAATAGGAAGCCTGTATTGAACTAGGTGGCGAAGTGTATTCACTACAAAGTTCGATGCAACACAGGATTGTTACGCTGGTGTAATGGGATTTTTGTGGTGACTATGTATGGTCTTTATAATCAGTGTCTTATGGCAGTTTCTAGGAGTGTCTTTTCCATAGGGAAAAGATACTTGTCTATTTGGTGGTGTACATTTTGAGCTAAAGCTCCGGTTTATGAGCCCATACCCGTTTACAACAAAGAGATATGTTTGTTTAATCGCATGTCCCAAAACGGAGGTTGGCCAATCTTATTCTTAATGAAATCGATGATAACTCTTGTCTTTCTAGGTAAATGTTCACGTTTAGGATAGACAGCGTAAAAGGGCATGACTTGCCCGAGTTTCCAGTCAGGCATCAGTTGTATTAGCTTGCCATTTTGAAACTCATCTTCAAGAAGGTAAGAGGCTAAGTAGCCGATACCCCAACCACTGATAACGGCATCACGAACCGCCTCTGCCAAGTCAACCTTATAGTTGCCTTTGACTGACACGGTTAGCGTTTCATCTTCTTTGTAAAACGACCAATCATTGTAAACACGATCACGGCTTTGATACGTAATGCAGTTGTGATTGAGTAACTCATTCGGCTCGAGTGGTGTTTGATTCTCAATAAGGTACTCCGGCGAAGCGGCTAGGACAAATTGACAATCTGCCATTCGCTGCGCGACATAACCCTCAGGAATTTGCTCAACATTGGTGATCCAAAGGTCGACATTGTCTTTAAGCATGTCGATACGATAATCAACCAATGAGACTTCCACATCCAGTTTGGGATAGGTTCGTTTTAACTCAGCAATCATCGGAATGATATGCATAGTTCCAAATGATTGGGCGAGGGCAATTCGAACCACGCCAGCCACCTCACTGGAAAAGCTCTGTACCTCTGCGTCAACGTGGTTGAGTGCATCAACGATTCTTTCTGCTTGTTTTAGTGCCGCGTGTCCCGCATCGGTGATGGTTATTTGTCGACTAGTCCGCTGGACTAACTGAACGCCGAGCCGAGACTCAAGCTTGTTGAGATGTTTACTCACATAAGAGACGGAACAATCGAGCGCTTGTGCTGCTTTGCTCATGGAGCCGTGGCTATGGATCGCGTGTAGGACGATGAGTTGATTGGCTTTTTCTAACATAAGGTTCTTATTGAGGCGTATGAGGGTTAACTTTAGAATGGTGGGAGTCTTATGATCAAGTTTTCTCGTTGGGAATGTTTTGAAAACTTATTGGACTGTGATTGAGATTTAGCCACTGCAGACGTAATCTTGTCCATCTTGGTCGGAAAGTCAGCGAACAAACATTTTTTTCTAGTTTTTGTTTGACTAATTTTCTCATATCCGTAAAGTATGCCTCGAACACAGCGAGAGAGATTCTCTAACGTGTTGAAAAGAAGGGCGCCTTGGCAGAGTGGCTATGCAGCGGATTGCAAATCCGTGGACCTCGGTTCGACTCCGGGAGGCGCCTCCATTATTTAGAAACCTCGACTTATGTCGGGGTTTCGTCGTTTATGGGTTTTGGAATTTCCATCGACCTCATACCCTTACCGTTATTGCCACAGAAGTTTTCGCTGGCAGCAAGGCAGCGCTAACCTCAAATATTTGTTTAGAAAGCTACTCGGGTCGAACATGCCGAGCAAGAATTCGCTGTGCCTCTAATTTGACGTCTGCCCGCCGTTTAAAGCTCCATAGCCTGTCTCGTGCAGCCTTCCCCGATTCCTCGATATTGATGATGGGTGATAAGTAGGGGCTGGTTTCGTCAAGTTGATACATTTTTGCCTCAAGTGGCGTGAGTTTCCAAGGTTCAAACAGTAATGGCGGAGGTACAGCTGAAAGTTCAGGTATCCATTGATGGATAAAGTGTCCGTTTGGATCGTGTTCGATGGCTTGTTTGGTTGGATTATAGATACGAATGGTATTAGTGCCAGTAACACCAGCTTGCATTTGAAATTGGGGATAGTGTATGCCGGGTTCAAAATCAAGAAACAGGCGTGCAAGATGCTTGACGCCATGCTGCCAATCGATATCAAGGTGGTGGGTTAAAAAGCTCACCAACATTGCTCTCATGCGAAAGTTAATGTAGCCGCTAGCCCGCAAACAACGCATACAGGCATCAACGAGCGGGTACCCGGTGTAGCCCGTCTTCCATGCCTTCAACTTATTTGCGTCATTCGAATAAGGTAGGTTCAGATATGCTCTATTTACCGGTCGAAACTCCATGTCAGCTTCAGATTCAAATTTTTGGATGAAGTGACAGTGCCAATGAAGACGAGATGAGAGTGCCGCTAAACTTCGCCTAAAGCCTGTCACGTTCCAGTGTGCTAATAGCGCTTGATAGACCTCGCGTAGAGAGATATTGCCCCAAGCAAGATAGGGTGACAAACGGGTGCATGCACTGCGGCTTTCAAGTGGTTTTGATATTTGAAAATAGTACTGCCTACCCCGCTCTTGAAAGAAGCTCTCTAAGGTTTGCCAAGCAAGTGTTGAACCGCCGGTTTGAATGCCTTTCATCTTTGTTCGCCACGAAGCAGGTATTTCATCGTAGTTTTGGAACACGTCTTTTGTCTCAACAAAACAGCCCATGCTGAGATCGGTATCAACGATGGGGCCACGCATTATCTTGCTCCAGTGTTTATCCCATTCGTGTCGATCACTTGCGCCACGTATGACTGCGCCAATAGGGCTTTCATGCCAAGTGATATTTTGTTGGAGAAACCAGTGTGTGAGTTGTCGATCCCGCTGGAAGGTGATTTTTAAACCGATCTCTTGATGGGAATAGACGCTATGTATTCCAAACGCCTGATGAATGTCGTGAAAAACATCCTGCGCAGACATCGACAGAATCGCTAGTCGAGTGTCGAATGCAGATAGTGTTTGATTTATATCTGTGAGCGACTGCCATACAAAGCGCCAGTGACGTTCATCATAGTGCGCATCGGCTAGTAGTTCAGGTTCGAAGAGGTAGAGCAAGAGAGTCGGTCGGCCACTGGTGAGAGCAGCATGCAGCGGTGAATGATCTGTTAGTCTCAGATCACGCTTAAACCAAACTACATTTATGTTTCCCATAACCTCTCCTTCTGTACTTTCAGTGGTACGCAGGTGCCAGGATTTAGTTCAATGATATGCAAAGAGTGGGTGTTGAGACTCGGCACACGTTAGTGGCGTTTAAAGTGTGCATTTATTGCAATTCATAGTGTGGCTACTTAGTCTTGATTGGATAAGTTATGCATGGAGGTGATTATGACGGATGTTCTTGTGGTACTGATTATTTTTGGCGCTATTTTTGGACGGGGCATGATCCGAGCTTTTGCTGCGCATAGAGAAAAGATCCGTATTATCGAGTTAGACAATGCGAGTTCGCAGGCAGAGCGAGCAACTAGTGAGCTATTGGAGAAAGTAGAGCGGCTATCAGGGCGAGTAGAGGTACTGGAAAAGATCGTCACAGATGAAAAATATCAACTTGATCGCAAGATTGCCAACCTGTAGTTTGCTGTATTTATCGGCGAATTGTTCGTGCTTCATACCGCAGAGTTCGCTATTTAATCACTTGATTCATAAAGTGAAAAATACCTGTTGACGCAAAATCTCAATCCGTTAAAGTACACCTCGTTCTCACGGGGAAGCCCAAGAGAAACAAGAGTTAAAAGATGGTGTTTACTTAGACTAAACGGCATCACAAAGAAATTTGTGTGCCCTGGTGGTGGAATTGGTAGACACAAGGGATTTAAAATCCCTCGACGTTCGCGTTGTGCCGGTTCAAGTCCGGCCCGGGGCACCATCTATCATTTGCTATTCAATTAGCACACAATTTAAAGGCGCCTTGGCAGAGTGGCTATGCAGCGGATTGCAAATCCGTGGACCTCGGTTCGACTCCGGGAGGCGCCTCCACTTTTCAGAAAGCCCCGACTTTGGTCGGGGCTTTCGTCGTTTCAACACCTTAAAGCCCCTCGCATAGCCGAATCTTGGCAGTGAAAATGAGTATACCTTGCTAATAAAGTGCTTAATGTTAACAAGAGAGCCAATCGATAAGGCTATTAATTTGCATACAAAAATAAGTATTGCAATATAAGTGATGCTGCTCTCTCATTGCAGGCTGAATTCTACGCCTTTTGTTCTCCACCCCCTTAACTACGCCTGAGACTGGTTGGGCAGAATGTTGTGCGCTTGGTTGCGTTTTGTTGGCTTTTTTTTGCACTATGTGTGAAATGACTCCAACGAGATGGTTATTTTATCCATTTCAATAACTTTAATTACATTTTTCACAGTTTGTATATGGCCGCTTTTCTTACGATAGAGGCAGGTGAAGTCTTTGACGTGTAAGACGACTCTTTTCCCTCTATAACAAAAGGTTTAGAAAGTGGACAATAAAAAACTAAACATGACAGTGGTTGCAAAAACCCTAATTCCGTTGCTCTCAGCAGCGGTTTTAGCAGGTTGTAACTCAAGTAGCGATTCAGGCACGGATGCGGGCGGTAATACTGGCAATATCGAAGGTCTATACAACCCAGCTGAAAATGAGGTCGTTATCTATTACAAGCGCGATGTTGCAGCGCAATCGGGTGCCTCCTACGAGGGGTGGGGGTTGCACCTTTGGAATGGTGATGGTTGTAATAGTACTGATCTCGAAGCTATGGGAATTTCAGGTGAGACAGCGTGGACAGATCCGCATCCATACACAGGTGTGAGCGACACCTATGGTGCTTATTATGTCTTAAAGGTCGATCCCGATGCTGCAGATCCACATGAGTGTATGAACTTCATTCTACATAAAGGTGATGATAAAGCGTTTGGTGGTAACAACCTGAAAGTTGAACTTCGCAATCTTCAAAGTAGCGAAAGCAAAGGTCTTTTTGGTTTCCACGGTAGTAGCAAACTTTACTACGCTCCAATAGAAGAGCGTCCAGTGGTAATTGATGGGCGTGCTGCACACTGGATTGATTCAGACACGATAGCTTGGGAAGCGGCGGGAAGTGCTAGTAAACTTGCTCTTTACCACAGCAGCACGGGCGGCATCGAACTTGATGAAGATAAAAACATCACTGGTGGCGAAAAGCTAGAACTTTCCATCGGCGGTGATCTTAGTGATGATCAGAAGAAACGTTTCAAACATCTTGAAAGCTTAAAAACGGCTACGAATAACTTTACAGCGGAAGAGATCCACGACTTACTCAAAGGCCAAGTGGTTATTGTTGCATACAACAGCAATGATGAAATCATGGCGGCTACAGAAATTCAATCGGCGGGTGCACTGGACGCGATCTATGCTTCAGAAGAAGCGGGTGATGCGATGTCAGAAGTGCTCGGTGCAGTTGTGGAAAGCGGTTCAGCTACATTCAAACTTTGGGCGCCGACTGCACAAAAAGTCGCGCTTGAAATCTATGACGAAGACAAGAAGCTTGAGCAAACGATCGACATGGACGAAAACACAGACAACGGTGTTTGGTCGAGCGATCCGGTCTCTGGTGCTGAAGGCAAATTCTATCGCTATCACGTAACGGTTTACCATCCAACAACGGGCAAGGTAGAAGAGCGTCTCGTCACCGACCCATATTCACTAAGCGTGTCAGCCAATTCTCGTTACTCACATGTTGTGGACCTTAGTGATCCTGCTCTAGCGCCAGCAAACTGGGGTGGTGAGTTTGAAAGCCCAACAAAGAATGACATCGACCACGTATTGTACGAGTCCCACATCCGTGACTTCAGCTTTAGTGATGCAAATGGTACGACCGCAAACAACGGTAAATACCTAGCGTTCACAGAAGCAGAACGTGAGTCAGTGAAACACCTACAAGCACTTAAAGATGCCGGTATGACAACGCTACACGTACTTCCTGCGTTTGACATTGCAACGGTTGATGAAGTTAATCGAGTTGATATTACTGACACGGTTGGCGATCTCTGTGAGGCTAAATCAGACGCAGCAATTTGTGCCACTGGCAATATGGGTGACACCATCGAGTCTGTTCTAGAAGATTACGATACCTCAACGGGTGATGCTCAAGCTCTGATGAATGATCTTCGCATGCTTGATAGCTTCAACTGGGGGTACGACCCGTTCCACTACACAGTGCCAGAAGGCAGCTACGCAAGTGATGCTGACGGCTCGGCTCGTATTAAAGAGTTCCGTGAAATGGTTCAGGCGACTCATGATATGGGGCTGAAATTTGTAATGGACGTTGTGTATAACCATACCAATGCGTCTGGTGTGAACGACAAGTCAGTACTGGATAAGATCGTCCCTGGATACTACCACCGTTTAAACATCAACACCGGTGACGTTGAAATGTCGACGTGCTGTGATAACACAGCAACTGAAAACCTCATGATGGGTAAGTTGATGGTCGACTCGCTGAAAGTGTGGGCTGAGGATTATAACGTTGATGGCTTCCGCTTTGATCTAATGGGTCACCAACCAAAAGCGTTGATGGTAGAAGCACTTGAGGCGGTTAAAGCGATTGACGAAGACACCATCTTCTACGGTGAAGGTTGGGACTTTGGTGAAGTCGCTCAACACGCTCGTTTTGAACAAGCAACACAGATTGCGATGGCCGGCACAGGCATCGGTACCTTCTCAGATCGTCTGCGTGATGCCGTTCGTGGTGGTAGCCCGTTTGATGGTGGTGAAGATCAAGATGGTCGTCGCTCGCTTAAGTATAACCAAGGCTTTGGTAATGCGGCTTACATGAACGATGAGGTTGAAGACACTGCCGCAACAACTAAGGCGATGCTACATAACCAAGACCTAGTACGTTTGGGTATGGCAGGTAACCTAGCAACTTACGTTCTTCTTGATTCAGAAGGCAACACAACTCTGGGCAAAAACGTAGATTACAATGGTGCGCCAGCAGGTTACACAGAGCAACCGTCAGAAAACATTTCTTATGTGTCTAAGCACGATAACCAAACGCTTTGGGATAACAATGCCTATAAGATTGCGTCAGGTACATCGTCTGCAGAGCGCGCTCGTATGCAAACGGTATCTCTGTCTACTGTGATGATGGGGCAAGGTATACCATTTATCCATATGGGCTCAGAGCTACTTCGTTCTAAGTCAATGCAACGTGACTCTTACGATTCTGGTGACTGGTATAACCGCGTTCGCTTTGACGGTTCAGACAACAACTGGAACGTTGGTCTACCTCGTGAAGACAAAGACGGCGCAAACTGGAAGCTGATTAAAGAGATCATTGCAGACTCAACGGCTAAGCCAGATGCGGACGATATCGAGCTGTCTAAGCAGCAGTTCCTTGAGTTACTTAAAATCCGTAACAGTAGTGACCTATTCCGCCTAACGACAGCAGCAGATGTTAAAAACCGTGTTGACTTCCGCAATGTTGGCGAAGATCAGGTTCAAGGTCTAATTGTGATGTCGATTGACAATGGTACGAAAGCAGGTAGTGACAATCTTGATAAAGAAATTGATGCGATTGTTGTCGTTGCTAACTCAACATCAGAGCAACAAGACTTTACTATCGATGGGACTGAAGGCTTCGTTCTGCATGATGTACAACAGAACTCAGCAGATATCATTGTGCAAGATGCAACATTTGCAAATAGCACATTTTCTGTCCCTGCGCTAACTACAGCTGTGTTCGTGCTACCACGAGATGGTGCTCGAGGAGAAGGTCTTCCGGTTGATCTTTCAAACAAAGATGTGTCAAATCTTCCACCGTATGGCGAGACGAATGTTTACGTCCGTGGTGGTATGAACGGCTGGGGAGCGAGTGAGGACTGGAAGCTGCAGTTTATTGCCAATGGTATGTACACGCTGACAGCGCCACTTGAGGCTGGTGATTATGAGTTCAAGTTTGGAGATGCTAACTGGGGTGATGTAAACATCCCTTGTGATTGGGCTGATCAAGCTAACGACTCAATCGACCTTGGTACAGAGGGCAACTGTAAGCTGTCTGTTGAGACTGCGGGCAAATATACGTTCACTGTCGATGCGTCGTACATGCAAAACGATACAGCGGATAAACCTGTTGTGTCAGTTGTTGCAGCACCAGATGCGCCAACTTGGGGTGATACCGCACTCTACCTACGTGGTGATGTGACTGACTCTGGCTGGGCGGCGATTGATTCGGCGAAGTTTACTTACGTAGCTAACGATGTTTATGCGCTTGAAGTATCTCTAAGTGCAGGTAACTTCAATATGAAAGTCGCCGATTCTGGTTGGTCAGATGCAACCATCTTCGCGCCAGAAGCGGAAGGTGTTTCTGTTGAGTTCGGTACTCCACTAGCGCTTGGCGTTGGTCCTGCTACTAAGAACTTAGGCATCGCTATCCCGAGTGCTGGTGACTATCGCTTTGAAGTTAACTTTGCAGACAAGAGTGCGCCAGTACTTACTGTTACGCAGCAATAACTTGATGTCATCGTAAAAACAAAGGCAGCGGTAATTCGCTGCCTTTTTTTCATCACTAAAATAGAGAAAATAAAGAAAGGTTAGTCGACAACGACCGCAGTACCACTCGCCGATACCATTAACATTCCATTTCCAGTCCCCAAGACTTCGTAGTCTAAATCCACGCCAACAACCGCATTCGCTCCAATATCACTGGCTTTTTGTTCGAGTTCTTTTAAAGCAATTTCACGTGCTCGTTGAAGCTCACGTTCGTAAGTACCAGAGCGGCCACCCACAATGTCACGAAGTCCTGCAAACATGTCTTTAAACACATTTGCTCCAAGGATCGCTTCGCCAGCGATGACACCTTTGTAGCTGACAATTCTTTTTCCCTCAACCGTTTGAGTCGTTGTTACTATCATTGAATGCTCCTGTGTGAGGATGTTTAAACAAGTAGTTACACCTTAGCAGCAGTTCGAGCATACCGAAAAGCGCTATCAATGAAATCAAAGGTTTTGTCACAATCTGAAAAACAGAAAAGGGGAGCAGTGCTCCCCTTGAGTAGATAATTAAATCAATTACTTAACTGGTGTATAACCATACTCTTCAATCAATAACTGTCCTTCTTTTGAAAGAACATACTTAATGAACTTGTCTGCATTGTCATCGATGTCGTCTTTTTTGTGAAGCAGTAAGAATGGGCGAGCCAATTGGTACTTGCCGTCTGAAATGTTCTTGGTGTTAGCCTCTACTCCTTCAAAGGTAATCGCTTTTATTGAGCGATCTACTGAACCTTCAGAGATAAAACCAATCGCGTGTGGATTGTGGTTTACGATGGTTTTCACCATGCTGTTGCTATTGACGACAAGGTTAGTTGGATTGATGTCTGAAACAGTTCTGTCGTTAATCACACGTGTCAGGCCAAGTAAGCTTTCGAAACTTGCTCGGGTGCCCGAAGATGCTTCACGAGTGACCACAGCGATTTTTTGGTCAGGTCCGCCAATTTGCTTCCAGTTGGTTATTTCGCCTTTGTAGATGTCATACAGTTGCTCACGGCTAACGTTTTGCACCGGGTTAGCCAAGTTTACAACCACCGCTAAGCCATCATAAGCAATTGGGAATACCTCTAGCGACTCGCTGTTTTCTTGCACGGTTAGGAAGCGGCTGCTCATGCCGATATCGGTAGCGCCTTTTTCTAACAAAGTGATGCCCGCGGTAGAGCCAATCCCTTGTACTGCAACGAATGTATCTGAGTTTTGGTTGTTGTATTGCTCTGCTAATACATCCATCACACGAGCGACAGAGGTCGAACCGGATACGTTGACTTCTTCTGCTTGAACATGAGCAAAACTGGCAATAGAGAGTAGGGTGGCTAGGGCAATGCGAAGCATAGTTAACTCCAAATAAAGTAAGAATTTTCCACATCTTATTTCGTTAGTGTGACACTTTTGTGAATTAGCATTGTCTGCTTTGGCGTGAGTTCTCAATTGCATCTAATTGGTGTATGCAACGCTAACAAACTCGTCAAAAAGCAGTTATATTAAAGGTATCTATCGAGAGGAAGGGTGTATGACGTTAATTCAAATGTCGCAGTGCCGCCTAGAGCGGTGCGCAGAAATTGTTTGTAGTAACCGAAACCGCAGTATGCCCGTGGAGCTCGGTAAGTCCCTGTTTGAGATGCTTGAACATGGCGTGCTGTTTTCTAAAGCGCACTACTTACTCGACTCAAAATCTTCCAGCTATACCAGTGCGGTAGCTAAAGTTGAACTTGATGCCAATGATAATAAATGGTTGGTTTATGTGCCCGATGAGCAAGATGGTGAAGCGTGGATACCTTATCCGTTTCTTGGTAAGAGCTCTGATTTAACCGCAGTAATGCGTGAGATTGAGAAAGATCCGAAAGCTTACTTTTGGTGATAAGGCGATGACAACTAGCCGAACCGGCATAAAAAATGGGAGCGTTTGGCTCCCATTTTTACTTTATAGTTCTTGCGCTTAAGAAGCTACTTTTGCGCTTCTTCCGCGTCAGATTTTGCTTCGACAGGTGTTTCAGCAAACACTTCAACAGGTTTAGCAACAAGGCTACGCGTTTCTTGGTTAACGTCTGACAATACCACTTTCAGTGTGTCACCCAGGCGGTACACAACTTCTTTGTCGATAGCGACTGTGCCCGTTTCGTTATTGCTTTCGATGCGCTCTTTATTTGCAACGATAAGCGGATTTGGAATAAACACACCAGCGCCGTTTTCTAGAAGGCGAGCACGCATACCTGCACGGTTAATATCGAAGATTTCCGCAGTAAACTCGGTGCCTGCTTTTGGATCATTCTCTAGCGTACGAGCATACAACCAATCACCAACGGTACGTTCTGCAATCTTGTGATGCTTGCGGTGGATAGCCAGTTCTTCGCCCAGTTCGTCATCTGGTTTTTGTACTGGTTCATTGCCAAGGATAAGTGCTTTTAGAAGACGGTGGTTGACCATGTCGCCGTACTTACGAATAGGTGATGTCCACGTTGCGTAAACGTCTAGACCCATTGCGAAGTGAGCATCAGGCTGATTGCTGATTTCGCTGTATGCTTGGTACTTGCGAATGCGGTTATCTAGGTAGCTAGACTCAAGTGCACCTAAGTCACGACGCAGCGCCGCGAAACCTTCTAGTGTCGAGAGAGATTCTGCTGTGTAAGTTGCTTCTTCTTTATCTTGGTTTACTAGATCAACCACATCTTTAAGCTTGTCTGCTTTGAAGCCAAGGTGAGTATTAAATACCCCGTAACCAAATGCTTTGCTTAGAGCACGGCCGGCACAGATGTTGGCGGTGATCATCGACTCTTCAACCAAACGATTAGCAGTGCGGCGCATGTCAGCGTGGATAGCAACGACGTCGTTATCTTCGCTAAGCTCAAAGCGATAATCTGGATGATCTGGGAATACAACCGCGTGTGTTTCGCGCCAAGTCGCACGTGCTTGTGCAAATTCGCTTAGCTCGCGTACAACGTTAGCAATCTCGTCAGAAGGCTGCCATTTGTCACTGCTGCTAGTTTCTAGCCAATCAGACACATGGTCATAAGCAAGGCGTGCATGTGATTTAATGTTGGCTGCGAAGAAGCGAATGTCATCGCCAATTACGCCGTCAGCGTCTACGGTGACTTGGCAGCAAATCGCAGGGCGAACTTCGTTTTCAATCAGTGAACACAGATCGTCGGCCAAATCACGTGGCAACATTGGGATGTTGCGACCCGGAAGATAGATAGTAAAGCCACGCTCGCGCGCTACTTTATCCATATTATCTTCTGGTGTGATGTAAGCCGTTGGGTCGGCGATAGCGATGGTCAGTTCAAACTGGCCGTTATCGTTTTTCTTAACGTAGAGTGCGTCGTCCATGTCTTTGGTCGACTCACCATCGATAGTGACAAACGGCATCTCAGTGAGATCAACGCGCTCAAGTGCTTCGTCATCTTTAATGTCCCACTGTTCAAGACCTTCTGGCTCGGTATTCGGCAGATCATTTTGAGCCAGTGTTACCCACCATGGTGCGATCTTGTCGTCGGCGTCTGTGATTTTTTCTGTGATTTCTGCAAAGAAGCCGTTGTCACCTTTGAGAGGGTGTCGAATCAATTGAGCAACAACCCAGTCACCTTCTTTTAAATCATCAGACTTAAGGCCTTTGATCGTTTTCGCCTTTAGCGTCAGCTTTTTAAGCTGTGGATGATCTGGAGTAACGTTCAGTTTGCCTTTAAATAGCTTAACGCGGCCAATAAAGCGCGTGACTGCTTGTTCAACTAGCTCTTGAGGCTCTGCCACTTCACGCTCTTTTTCCGTACGAATAATCGCAACGACTTTGTCACCGTGCATACATTTCTTCATGTATGGAGGTGGGATAAAGAAGCTGTTCTTTGCGTCGACTTCGAGGAAACCAAAGCCTTTTTCAGTCGCTTTGATAGTACCTTCTTTTTTCGGAAGGTTTTCTTGAATTTGCTGCTTAAGTTGAGCGAGTAACGGATTGTCTTGGAACATGTGGTGTCTGTAAACCTTTGCTTAAGAGAAGCGAATATTGCGCTGGATTCTATCATTGGAAAGGAATGGCGTCACATACAAGTTGCCGTAAATCCGTGATCAAATAGAAAGGACAATAGTGAGCTGAGATGAGCTTAAACCCTGATGCGCTTAGTTTTTAGATTATAAATGTGTCAATTTGACTACGGTTTATACAGATTTTTGCCAAAGAGGAGAAAATTGTGATGTATTTCAATTTTTTCTGGCTTTTTTTGTGCTTTTAGGGAATAATCCGCCTCCTTGTTTACGTCCCTAGCGGCTTGATGCGATTTGTTACTTGTCCGCATCTGAATGGAATCAGCTCTTAATCGATTGTTTTTAGAGACAATCTGGATCAGTTTGGAATTGGTAGAGCTCGTGGGACCTAGTTATTAATCTAAGAATGGGATCCCAATGACAGATTCTACTATCCAGTTTAGCGATTTAGCGCTGAACGACGCAATCCTTTCTGCTCTTGAAGGAATGGGTTTTGTTTCTCCAACGCCTATCCAAGCTGCAGCTATTCCTCACCTTCTAGAAGGTAAAGACGCGCTAGGTAAAGCACAAACCGGTACTGGTAAAACAGCGGCTTTCTCTCTTCCTCTACTCAACAAGCTAGACCTTGGTCAACGCAAGCCACAGGCTATCGTTCTTGCGCCAACTCGCGAACTTGCGATTCAGGTTGCTGCCGAAGTTAAGAACCTTGGTAAAAACGTTGCTGGTCTTAAAGTTCTAGAGATCTACGGTGGTGCATCTATCGTTGATCAAATGCGTGCACTTAAATCTGGTGCTCACATTGTTGTTGGTACTCCAGGTCGTGTTCAAGACCTTATCAACCGTGACCGTCTACACCTAGACGAAGTACACACGTTTGTTCTTGATGAAGCAGATGAAATGCTAAACATGGGCTTTGTTGATGACGTAACAGAGATCATGGAGCACGCTCCATCAACTGCACAACGCGTACTATTCTCTGCAACTATGCCTCCAATGCTTAAGAAGATCGTTGATCGTTTCTTGCGTGAGCCAGAGTACATCGACGTTGCTGGTAAAAACCACACTGTTGACAAAGTAGAGCAGCAATTCTGGGTTGTTAAAGGCGTAGAAAAAGACGAAGCAATGTCTCGTCTTCTAGAAACAGAAGAAACTGACGCGTCAATCGTATTCGTACGTACCCGCCAAGACACTGAGCGTCTTGCAGACTGGTTATCAGCGCGCGGCTTCAAAGCAGCAGCACTGCATGGTGACATTCCTCAGTCTCAACGTGAGCGCACTGTTGATCACATCAAACAAGGTGTTATTGACATCCTAGTTGCAACTGATGTTGTTGCACGTGGCCTAGACGTTCCACGTATTACACACGTATTCAACTACGACATCCCATTCGATGTTGAGTCTTACATCCACCGTATCGGCCGTACTGGTCGTGCTGGACGTAAAGGTAAAGCGATCCTTCTAGTTCGCACAAACCAAATCCGTATGCTTCGCACTATCGAGCGCGTAACTAAGTCTTCAATGGAAGAAATCCAACTTCCTCTACGTGACAAAGTTGCAGAAGCTCGTCTAGTTAAGCTGGGTGAAGAACTTGCTCAAGAAGCTGAGCACAAGTCACTTGATAAGTTTGCTGAGCTTGTTGAGAAGCTGCAAGAAACTCTAGAGATTGACGCGGCTACACTAGCGGCAATTCTTCTTAAGCGCCAGCAGGGTAAACGTCCATTGTTCTACATTGGTGAAGACCCAATGATCGCTGCTATCGAGCGTGACAAGCAGCGTCGCAAAGAGCGTCGTGACAATCGTGATCGCGACGGTGGTCGTGATGGTGGCCGTAATTTCAACACTCAAGATTGGGATACGTACCAACTTCAAGTGGGTCGCGAGCAAGGCGTTCAAGTTAAAGACATCGTTGGTGCACTAGCAAACGAACTAGGCCTAACTAAAGGTTCTATCGGTGCTATCAAGCTAGATCGTGAATCAACTTACGTTCAGCTTCCAAAAGCAATGACTTCAGATGTTGCTGGTAAGCTACAGAAACTACGTATCCGTCAAAAAGAAGCGGGTGCAGTAGTGGTTGATTTTAACGACTTCCGTGAGCCTCGTGGTCGTCGTGATGGCGGTGGCCGTCGTGATGGTAACCGAGATGGTAACCGAGATGGTAACCGTGGCGGGTACCGTGGCAACCGTGAAGGTGGTGGTAACCGTGAAGGCGGTGGCTACCGTGGTAACCGTGAAGGCAATCGTGAAGGTGGCCGTGGTCGTGGTGACGGTGAGCGTCGTTTTGACCGCAACCGTGGTGGTGACCACCGTGGCAGCCATCGTGGAGAGCGTTCATTCTCACGCGGTAACCGTCGTGACGAAGCTTAATTAAATTTGAGTATTCAAAAATATTTGAAAGCCGAGCGTAAGCTCGGCTTTTTTGTATGATGAATATGCAACGTGTCCGCAAAGCGACTACAATCAAGGGGTGTAGGTGATTAAATTCAACTCATGAATTAAATCCTAGTTTGATCATCATCAATAAATATCATTTTGATACAATCAAAACCTTAAAAGAAAGTTGAATGATTCAAAAAATATTGAATAATATCAATCAATGCTAGGAAGTCATCTTCCATCCATGCTCAATAACAGGATAACCCCCCAATGTCGAATTCGTTTGTTCTTGTCATCAACTCTGGCAGCTCGTCACTAAAGTTTGCAGTGATTGATTCCCAAACTGGTGAAGCTGTACTGTCTGGTCTCGGTGAGTGTTTCGGTCTTCCAGAGTCTCGTATGAGCTGGAAATTCAACGGTGAAAAAACTGAAATCGCAATCGAGGGCGATGACAGCCACCACAAAATTGCTATCGGTAAACTGGTAGGTCTTACTGATGAACTGGGTCTGCAAGAGGGCATTGTAGCAGTCGGTCACCGTATTGTTCACGGTGGTGAGAAGTTCACACAAACTGTACGCATCAACGAAGAAGTAACCGCTGAAATTGAAAAGCTGGCCGATCTTGCGCCACTTCATAACCCAGCGGGTGCAATTGGCATTCGCGCTGCGATGGAAGCGTTCCCGTCACTGCCACAATTCGCAGTATTCGACACTGCATTCCACCAGTCAATGCCGAAACGTGCCTACACGGGCGCTATTGCTAACGAGTTATATACTGACTACGGTATCCGCCGTTACGGCTTCCACGGTACAAGTCACTATTTCGTAAGCCGTGAAGCAGCAAGAATGATCAATAAGCCTGTAGAGCAATCTAGCTTTATCTCTGTACACCTTGGCAATGGTGCATCTGTATGTGCAATTAACAATGGTGAGTCTGTAGATACGTCAATGGGCTTTACTCCGCTTTCTGGCCTTATGATGGGCACCCGTTGTGGTGACTTAGATCCAGGCATCATTGAGTACCTTCTTAAGAAAGGTTGGTCACAAGACAAAGTCTTTAACGCGCTTAACAAGGAGTCTGGCTTCCTAGGTGTGTCTGGTCTTACGAGCGATGCTCGTGGCATTCTAGAAGCCATGGAGCAAGGTCACGAAGGCGCTGCGCTCGCATTCCAAGTGTTTACTTACCGCGTATCTAAGTACATTGCATCATACCTAGCAGCTCTAGATTCATTCGATGGCATCATCTTTACGGGTGGTATCGGTGAGAACTCGATGCTAATTCGCCGCGAGATCTTAAACAACCTGAAACTTCTAGGTTTTAAAGAAGATGTGAAAGGCAACGAAGACGCTCGCTTTGGTAATGCTGGTGTTATCGCTAAGTCTGAAATGCTAAATGCAGTAGCGATGGTTATCCCAACTAACGAAGAGTTTGTGATTGCTCAGCAGTCGGTTGAATTGCTGTAAAAGACATTAAACGATGAAATTGAAAGCGAGCTTAGTGCTCGCTTTTTTGTTTATGATTAGATCGGTTTGATGTAGGGCAAAGTAGACCATAGAGACGATAGAAGCGGCTAAGAACCTTGCTGAACGATATCTCGTGCGGCTTGCAATCCCATTTGATACCCAGCTTCAAGTTTTTCTTTGTTTGTCGTGAGCCTTCTTACAGAGAAGCTCTCGTTAGGCGTAATTACATTAATGGTGCAACCCTTTGGAGGATTATTAATAAATGCCATCGTTTGGTTGTATTGTTCAGCACGATTAATCATTGTCTCCGCGAGCTGTGGTGTGTTTCTCATAAGCTGGCGCAGTACCCAAGGTGCATTTGGGGGACGCTTCATATAGCCTTGCTTTTGAGACAGGATCACTGTGATCTCTCTCGCGCCTTTTTTGTATGCCTCTACAACTGGGATAGAGTCAGCTACTCCGCCATCAATCATTTTTCGGCCTTCGAAACTGATAGGGGTTCGGTAAGCAACAGGCAGTGAACACGATGCTTTGAGTATGCTTTCCAAATTACTCTCAGTGCCTAATGTATAAACGGGAGAGCCCGTTGTGATATCTGTGGTCACGATATGGAAAGGGGTCGACTGTTGTTTAAAAGCTTGCATGTCATAGGGGTAGTGCAACGCAATATGATCCCATAACCAGTCGAGATCTAGCCAATGGCCACCTCTGGCAAATTTACCGAAGTTGATAAACTCAGGCCGACAAGAGTAGTCGGAAATGATGGTATAGGTTCGCCCACGCTGATTAGAGAGCCAAGAAGCGATATTGGTCGCGCCCGCCGACACTCCAATGCAAAAATCAAATGGGTTATAGTTGTGGTCGATAAAACCGTCCAAAACCCCGGCAGCAAATATGCCTCGCATTGCGCCGCCTTCAACCACCAAAGCGTGCTTTGTTTTGAGTGTCATCTATATTTGTTTCCCTTACTATTTTTCTGATCCCTGGTTGCCCCTTTTACCCCAACAAGTTGGTTATTGAGAAGCTAAACTGTCGCCGAGTTTGTGGTCATTTGTGTCGATACCCTGATGTAACATATCAAAAAATGGGTGATTTGCTCTATTAAAAATTAGCTTCTTTGGAGGTGATAAGCACGATAACCTGTCGTTATTCCACAGCTGACTCCTAGCCTTGACTCCACACAAGGCACGGCTAAGCTTATGATGTTCAAGTAACAAATCGATTGATTAGTGAATCTGATAACACATGGAGCGGTTATGTCATTTGCCCCTATCGCAAACAATGTTAGTGAACTCATCGGTCATACCGATCTAGTTCGAATCAATAGTCTTTCCGAAATATCCGGCAGTGACATTCTTCTTAAATGTGAACATCAAAACCCTGGAGGCTCGATAAAAGATAGGGCGGCGCTGCAACTTGTGAAAGATGCGATTGATAGCGGCGAACTCAAACCAGGCATGACCATAGTCGAGGGTACAGCAGGTAATACCGGTATTGGGTTGGCATTGGTGGCCAAGTCGATGGGGTACAAAATGTTGGTGGTTATGCCAAAAGGGCAAGCGCATTGGTGCTGAACGTGAAGACTATTGGTGGGCAAATCAGTTTGAAAACTTAAGCAACTACCGAGCTCATTATCTGCATACCGGCCCAGAAATCTGGCAGCAAACTGAGGGTAAGATTGACGCTCTTGTTACCGTTGCTGGAACGGGGGGAACCATTGCTGGAAACTCTCATTATCTATCCCAGCAAAAGCCAAGCTGCAAAACCTGGTTAGTCGATCCTGACGGTTCGGGTATTTACTCTTTTCTGAAGTCTGGACAGCATCAGTCAAATGGCAGCTCCTTTACTGAAGGCATTGGTATCATGCGGGAAGTGGAGAACTTTAGGCAGGCTAAAATCAATCACGCTATCACACTGCCGGACCAGGACTTAGTGACAATATCGCGCTTAGTCTCGGATCATGACGGTATTCTCTTGGGAAGCAGCTCAGCACTGAATGTAGCCGGGGCTCTCTATGCAGCAGCAAGAATGGGTAAAGGAAAGACGATCGTTACTTTCAGTTGCGATCTTGCTGAGCGCTCATACTCCAAGTTATACAATGAAGAGTTTTTGCAGGCTAAGGAAATCGAACTCAACAAAGAGACTCTGGCTGATATATGGTCTCGCTACCAAATGGAAGATGGTAGCATGGTGGTTAACGTTTAACGCTTAGAAACGTGTCGCAACTCATAACCGGCATTTCATGCCGGTTAAGCGGTTACTTTGCCTGTTAAGTACAGTGCACGTAGCACTCTGATAAGCTCAAGATGCGTCTCATACTGCTCTAATTGGCGAAGCCGTTCATAAATAAACTCTACTGATAATTAAGAATCATTAGAAGCAACGACAAACTTGAGTTTTGGTTGAAAAACACAGTGAGCCACCTATCTTGAGATTATGGAAAAGCTTGAGATTATGGAAAAGCTACTTTTAACTTCATAGGGCGCGTTAAATACACTATCCATTTTCTTGACTCACTTGTTATTCGCATTAGTCAAGAATCTACCCGAAGCAGTTTGATTCGGGTTTTTTTTTATATTCCTGACTATTAGCTTCACATTGATTTAGTGAACAAAGTCGATCTCTGTAGCAAATTTGAACAAGTTTTTTCTGTAATCATTTCCTCAACTTGTAATTGAGAGAGCAATCACAGCAAGCCTCGGCTGTCCATATTATTGTTTTTACAAAATAGAGCAATTGCTCTAATTAAATTTTATTATGGAAGGAAACAGCAATGAAAAAGGCAATGAAGTTACTTAGCGGGGCAGTGATCCTGGTGTCGCCAATAGCACACGCTCACGGCATTCATGACGGGCTATCAGTCTCGCTATTGAGTGGTTTTTTCCACCCTTTCCTTGGGCTGGATCATCTATTGATCTTGCTTGCTATGGGCGTTGCTAGCCAAATGTCTTGTTTTGATAAGTTAAAAGGCGGGTCTTTTATTATTGCAGCTCTTTGCATGATGGGTGCTGGCTTCGTATTTGGACTATGGTGGGAGGCCAGCAGTCTGATGGAAACCTTGATATTAAGCTCCGTTTTCGTCGCAGGGTTTGCTGTCTGGATGCTTAACTCGGGCTCTTGGCTGGCGAAAGCACTAGTGACTGCGTCATTGTTCGCGGTATCGATTCATGGTTGGGCACACGGCGTTGAAGTGGGTCATGCGTCTCTAGCTACATTTGCCATTGGGATGTTGATGGGATCGGCTGTCATCATGGGACTAGGTAGTCAATTGGTGAAGTTGGTGTCGTCACAAAAATTGGCAGCGGTCATAGTGAGTTGTGGTGTATTGTTCGGCGTTATTGGCTAGAGGGGAAGGGTGATGTCAGATTTCAAAGTCATGGAAATTAAAGAGAGTGTGTTTGACAACAATGATCGTCAAGCCGATTTGTTAAGAGACTCTCTAAAAGAACGCAAGCTGTTTCTTCTCAACCTAATGTCGTCCCCAGGCTCCGGTAAAACCACGACCTTAGTTCGTACGTTAGAGCATATCAAACACAACATTCGTGTTGGCGTAATGGAAGCGGATATCGACTCGGATGTTGATGCTCAAACTATTGCTAAGCAAGGCGTCAAAGTAATCCAGCTTCATACTGGCGGCATGTGTCACTTAGACGCTGATATGACCGCACAGGGGTTGGAGGGACTACAAGCCAATGAACTCGACTTGGTCATACTAGAGAATGTAGGCAACCTAGTTTGTCCCGCTGAGTTTGACACTGGGGCAGTAAAAAACGCGATGATTTTGAGCCTACCAGAAGGAGACGATAAGCCTCTTAAATACCCGCTGATGTTCTCTATCTGTGATGTGTTGCTGATCAATAAAATCGATACTTTAGAGTACTTTGACTTCGATTTAGACGCTGTCATAGAGCGCGCTAAAGCACTTAATCCTGAGATTGAAATCTTTGCTATTTCTGCTAAAACTGGCGCAGGGATAGCGGATTGGACAGGGTGGTTACGTCAGCAAGTGAGTGATTGGAATGCTAACTAAGGGGCGAGGCGATGGAACAGGTAGTAAAGCAGAAGGTAATCTCATACGCGAATAAGATCAGTATGGTCAAAGATGGCTCGAAACGCGCTGTGACAGCATCGGATCCTGAGTACCGAATTTTTGAACCCATAATGAGTGAGGCGATGGCTGAGGTGGGACTGGCACTGGAGTTAAAACAGCCATTGAGCGCGGAAGAAGTTGCCAACAAATGTGGAAAGTCTGTCGAAGAAACGGAGATTCTACTTTGGGATCTGGCGGTTATAGGCGCTGCATTTGTCAATAACATCGATGGCGTAGATAAGTACTGGCATGATGTGTGGGTACCGGGCCATATGGAGATGGTGGTCAATAACAAAGCTCTTATTGAGCAACATCCACAGCTTGGCAAAGCGTTTGATGACTTTGGTAAGAAGCGCGGTCCTATGGCCGCAGGTAATGTTCCGATTGGTAAAGGGCCGATGCGGGTTATTCCCATCGAAACCGCGATTGACGGAGATACTAGGAGCGCTTCTTATGAAGAGGTGTCGAAATACCTAGATGACAACCACGTGTTCTCGCTGTCAGATTGTGCATGTCGAGCATCACGTGAAGCTCAAGGTGAGGGTTGCGGGCATATCAAAGACGACATTTGTATCCAGATGGGGCATGCCGCCGAGTACTACATTCGCACTGGCAGAGGCAAAGAAATCTCCCGAGATGAAGCCAAGGCGGTACTGCGTAAAGCCGAAGACAATGGCTTGATGCACCAAATCCCAAACTTTGACGGCTCCGGAGAAACCCACGCCATCTGCAACTGTTGTGGATGTGGCTGTTTTGCTTTGCGGTTGGCAGAGCAGTGGCAAAACCCCGACATGATCCGCTCTAACTATGTGGTGAAGATTGATGAGACCAAATGTGTGGCGTGCGGAGAGTGTGTCGAGACCTGCCCAACTAACGCGCTTAGACTGGGGCAGAAGCTTTGTGCCACGCAGCCAAAAATTAGGAATGACCGAGAACTTCCATACACCAATGAGTGGGGAGACGATAAGTTTAATCCCGATTATCGTGTGAATCGTCAGGTCGCCAATGACGATGGCTCTGCGCCGTGTAAAGCGGGTTGTCCAGCTCATATCGGTATACAGGGCTACATTAAATTAGCGTCGCAAGGCAGATATATTGAAGCTCTCGAGCTGATCAAGCAAGAAAACCCCCTGCCAGCGGTGTGTGGCCGTATTTGCCCACGCAATTGTGAGTCTGAATGTACTCGCGGAGATATTGATGATCCCGTTGCCATCGACGATATTAAAAAATTTATCGCGCAGCAAGACTTAGACTCAGACACTCGTTATATCCCAACTAAGCGCCATAACTACACCGATAAGAAAATCGCCGTAGTAGGCAGCGGCCCTGCTGGTTTGTCATGTGCGTATTTCCTAGCGGTTGAAGGCTATAGTGTGACCGTATTTGAGAAGCAGCCTGTCTTGGGTGGCATGCTAACGCTTGGGATCCCTTCTTATCGCTTAGAGAAGAATGTGATTGAGGCGGAAATCGATGTACTCAGGGAGCTAGGCGTAGAGTTTCGCACTGGTGTCGACATTGGGCACTCGGTCACGCTGGAACAGTTGCGTCAGCAAGGCTATCGCGCGTTCTATTTAGCGATTGGTGCCCAAAAAGGCAAAGCGTTGCCAATTGATGGAGCCAATGCGAAAGGCGTGATGACGGGCGTCGAGTTTCTGCGAGATATCAATCTTGGTCATCCTTCGACAATTGCAGGCAAAGTTGTGGTTATTGGCGGCGGGAATGTCGCAATTGATGTTGCGCGAACGGCAGTGAGAACAGAAGTCGAAGACGTTGCGATGTACTGCTTGGAAAGTCGAGTAACAATGCCCGCTCATGGAGAGGAAATCACTGACGCACTGGACGAAGGCATCACAATCAACAACGGTTGGGGGCCGTCACGTATTGTGAGCGAAGAAGGTAAGGTCACTGGCGTGGTATTCAAACGCTGTTTGTCGGTGATGGATGCTGAAGGGCGATTTGCCCCTGTGTTTGACGATAGCGAAGTTCGCTATGTGAAAGCGGATCGTGTTTTGATTTCCGTCGGACAGGCCATTGACTGGGGCGAGTTATTGAACGGTAGTGATGTTTCAGTTGCGCCAAATCAACAAGTGCTGGCTGATGAGGTGACCTACCAAACGGCACAGCCAGATATTTTTGTCGGTGGTGATGCGTTAACGGGCCCAAGGTTTGCCATTGATGCGATTGCACAAGGGAAAGAGGGAGCGATCTCCATTCATCGTTATGTTCAACCTGGTCAAAGTCTTCGTCTTGGCAGGTTAGAGCGAGCTTACACCCCATTTGATAAGTCGAATGTTCAATTGGCTGGCTATGACATGGCGCCTCGTCAAACTTTGCACCATGTCGACGGTGCTCAGTCTCGAAATACGTTCCGTGATTTGCGTGGCAACCTGACGCCTGAACAGGTGCAAAAAGAGGCAGAGCGTTGTTTAGGCTGTGGTGTAGTGACTGCGGATGATTTCATGTGTGTAGGCTGCGGCTCTTGTACAACCAAGTGTAAGTTTGGCGCTATCTCTTTGGTGAGAGCTTATGATGCTGAGGGAAGCGAACTGCGAGATGCACGTAAGCAAATTATCAAGTACGCCATCAAGCGCAAAGTGAAAGTGACTATGTATAAGCCAATCAAAAGAATCAAATCATTGATGCCGATTGGGTAATCTAGTTAAGTTAATTTTGCTGGCAGTCGAGAGGTTGCCAGCTAATAAGGAGTTGTTATGCATGAACTAGGTGTCGTCATTGAAGTAGTGAAAACGGTGCAGCGCTTTGCTAAGCAGCATCAGGTTACTACCGTAGATACCATAGTGCTGCAAATTGGTGAGCTATCATCGATGATTCCCAAGTACGTGGAGGCGTGTTATCCCGTCGCCGTGGACGGCACCGAGCTGGAACAGACCAAATTAGACATTGAGATCATTGAAGCGAATGCGCGCTGCAGGGATTGTGGGCAGGTTTTTGCTGTATTGAAAAATCATTCCATTTGCCCGGAATGTCGGAGTAAAGAGTGGGGACTACTATCCGGTAAGGAGTTCAATATTAAACAAATATTGGCGTGTTGAGAGAGGTGGTGGTACAAAATAGCAGCGTAACAAAATGACGATGTAAGGGAGTACCATGTCAAAAACGATCCTTAAAGGTCATATCGAGGTGCCGGAAGATGAGCTTTCGGTCGTGATAGAAGCGCTGCACAAACACAGAGCGCTGACCTATGCTGAACCTGGCTGTTTAGTGTTTACGGTAGAGCAGGATGTTAAACAACCAACTCGATTCAGTGTTTACGAAGAGTTCGTAGACAAAGCCGCATTTGAGCATCACCAAGCCCGCGTTGC
The DNA here is from genome assembly GCF_050337275.1 of Vibrio wakamikoensis. NCBI lineage: Bacteria > Pseudomonadati > Pseudomonadota > Gammaproteobacteria > Vibrionales > Vibrionaceae > Vibrio > Vibrio wakamikoensis. The sequence continues at coordinate 247,523 of NZ_JAKJST010000014.1, forward strand.
TGACTCTGATTGGGGACGAGTGACGGGGAACGTAAAGCGTTTCTATGAAGTAATCACTGATGAAGAATTTGAGCCAGTGTGATTTTTGATTGAGGCACTCTGTTGAGTGCTTTACATATAGCGCTTGATGCCTGAACAAGTGTATTTAAATCAACACTAGTATCAATGCCTAATCCATGGCAGAGGTATATCACATCTTCTGTCGCGATATTACCACTAGCACCCGGTGCATAGGGGCAACCTCCCAAACCAGCAATGCTACTATCAATGGTGTCAATCCCCATAGTCAGCGCCTGATAGATATTAGCAAGGGCTTGGCCATAAGTATCGTGAAAATGAACGGCGAGATCAGATAGAGAGACACGAGCAGAAACGGCTTCTATCATGTTCGCGATACGCAGCGGTGTACCTGAACCGATGGTGTCACCCAGCGATATTTGGTAGCAGCCCAAGTCGTACATGGCTTTGGCTATATCTGCAACCATGTTTGGGGAGGTTGCGCCTTCATAAGGACAATCGGCTACACAAGATAGGTAGCCACGCACTTTGATATTGTGCTGTTGAGCTAACGCGATAACAGGTTCAAAACGTGCCAAGCTTTCGGCGATAGAGCAATGAATGTTGTTTTGGCTAAAGGACTCTGAGGCAGAGGCAAATACTGCAATTTCGTCCGCCCTTGCTTCTAATGCTGCTTCTAGCCCTCTAACATTGGGAGTGAGAGCAGAATAGATGATACCGGGCCGACGTTGAATGTTTGAGAACACTCTATCTGAATCGGCCATTTGCGGAACACGTTTGGGCGAAACAAAGGCACCAGCCTCGATATAGCGAAGGCCTGATTGTGATAGCGAATCAATAAGGGAGACCTTAGCCTCTAGCGAGACTTTGGGTTCATTTTGAAGGCCGTCTCTTGCGCCAACTTCGACAATGTTAACGGACTCTGGCAGCGTCATTTTCATGGTTCATCTACCTTTTTCATGGCTCATCTACCGTAGCACTCCAATCAGGCGGTACTTTGTCAAAAAAGGCATTGAGACCATGTTGACCCTGGACTGAGACTCGCGCATTGGCTATCACCGCCGCTGTTTGGTGAATAAGCGACGGATCAATCGCAGTAGTACATTGCCGGATTAGCGCCTTAGTGTCACGAATGGCATTCGGGCTGTTAGCAAGTACACTGTTGATGAGCTGAACTAGTACCTGCTTTTGCTCATTGATGTCACAGATTTGGTGGTAAAGCCCTAACTCTAGTGAGGTTTGAGCCGATATCTTTTCTGCGCTTAACATATAGCGACGGGCAGCTCGCGCGCCAATCGCGCGGATAGCGTAAGGCGCGATGGTCGCTGGCACTAAGCCAAGTTTTACTTCACTAAAACAGGCGATACTTAAAGGCTCGGCAATAACAATATCGCAACAGCAGATAAGACCTAATGCACCGCCAAAAGCGCACCCTTGTACCGCTGCAATGGTTGGAATCGGCAGTTCATCGAGCGTAGACATCAATAAGGCAAGCTGCTCGGCATCGGCAAGGTTGTCCTTATAGCTGCACTTGGCCATTGATTTCATCCAATTGAGATCCGCACCTGCAGAGAAGTGTTTGCCTTTGCCTCTTAGTACTACGCAGCGTACAGACGGGTTTTCTTGAATCGAATGCAATGCTCCGATCAGCGCTTGGATGGTCTCCGAAGAAAACGCGTTGCCCTTTTCTGGGCGATTGAGCGTTATTGAGGCTACGCCCAAGTCAGTAACGTTCACTATTAGCTGTTCGCTCATCGTGTTGCCTCACATTCTGAAGATACCAAACTCGCTGTCAGGTATTGGTGCGTTCAACGCGGCGTTTAGCGCTTGGCTGAGAACATGTCGCGTCTGTTTTGGGTCAATAATGCCATCATCCCAAAGTCTTGCGCTGGCATAGTAGGGACTACCTTCGCGCTCATAATTGTCAACGATGTTCCGTTTGAATGCCTGCTCTTGAGCGAGATCCCATTCGATCCCTTGGCGCTGCTTAACATCGTGCTTCACTTGAGCCAACACGTTAGCCGCTTGCATACCACCCATTACCGAGATGCGAGCATTCGGCCAGATCCACATCATAGTGGGATCGTAAGCTCGGCCGCACATGCCATAGTTGCCAGCACCATAGGAGCCACCAATAATCACGGTGAACTTGGGAACATCTGCGCAGGATACTGCCATAACAAGCTTCGCTCCATGCTTGGCAATGCCACCTTCTTCAGCTTGTTTGCCCACCATAAATCCAGTGATGTTTTGTAGAAACACCAGCGGGATCTTTCGTTTCGCACACAGCTCAACAAAGTGCGCGCCTTTTTGTGCTGACTCAGAAAACAAAATACCGTTGTTAGCAACAATACCAATAAGCCTCCCGTCAATTCGCGCAAACCCGCAAACAAGCGTGGTACCAAACAGTGCCTTAAATTCATCAAAATCTGAGTCATCAACAAGTCGTGCGATTACCTCGCGAACATCAAACGAAAGACGCAAATCACGGTTGACGATGCCATACAGTTCTTCAGTATCGTATTTCGGTAAAGTCGCTTGGTGTGACTCTTGTGATGGAAACAGCTGACCGGTATTCGAGATGGCTTGTCTCGCGATCTCTAAAGCTTGGTGCTCATTATCAGCATAGTAATCGGCAACACCGGATTTCTTACAGTGTACATCGGCACCACCAAGGGCTTCTTCTGACACTTGTTCGCCTGTCGCAGCCTTTACCAATGGGGGGCCAGCTAGGAAGATAGTACTTTGCTGTTTGACCATAATGGCGACATCAGCCATAGCAGGAACATAAGCGCCGCCAGCAGTGCAAAGTCCGAGCACAACGGCGATTTGGGGAATACCTTTGGCGGACATACGTGCTTGATTAAAGAAGATACGCCCAAAGTGCTCCTTATCAGGAAAGACTTCAGCTTGATGCGGGAGATTAGCTCCGCCAGAGTCTACCAAATAGACGCAGGGCAGTTGGCATTTAGCGGCTATCTCTTGGGCTCTGAGGTGCTTTTTAACCGTCAGCGGATAATAGGTACCGCCTTTTACGGAAGGATCGTTAGCGATCACCATGCAGAGTATACCGCTGACTTTGCCAATCCCAGCGACAACGCCAGCGCAATGAATCGCCTCATCGTACACTTCCCAAGCGGCAAATTGGCCGACTTCGAGAAACTCTGAATCATGGTCGAGTAGGGAGGTAATGCGTTCACGCACGGGAAGCTTACCTTTTTTTCTTTGGTGTTCGATGGCCTTTTCTCCGCCGCCCTGTTTGATTTGTGCAACTCTCGTTTCCATCTCTTCGACAAGCGTGTTCATTGCCCCCATATTGTCATGATAGAGTTCAGAGTCGCGTTTAATCTTAGTGACTATCTGTGGCATAAGTGCTCCTTATATCGATTCGTCAAACAGTTCACGGCCAATGAGCATGCGACGTATTTCTGAAGTGCCCGCACCAATCTCGTAGAGCTTAGCATCTCTAAGTAGACGACCTGCAGGGTAGTCATTGATGTAGCCGTTTCCGCCAAGCAGTTGAATCGCATCGAGCGCCATTTGGGTAGCGAGTTCTGCGGTGTAGAGAATAACGCCAGCCGAGTCCTTGCGAGTAACATCGCCTCTATCGCAGGCACTAGCAACAGCATAAAGGTAAGCACGCGCAGCATTACAGCGTGTATACATATCAGCGAGTTTGGCTTGTACTAATTGAAACTCGCCAATGGCCTTGCCAAACTGCTTACGTTCATGAACATAAGGAACCACTAAATCTAAGCAAGCCTGCATGATCCCGAGTGGGCCAGCCGCGAGTACAACACGCTCGTAATCGAGGCCACTCATCAATACTTCAACGCCACGATTGACGTCCCCTAACACGTTCTCAATAGGGACTTTGCAGTCCTGGAATACCAATTCACAGGTGTTTGAGCCGCGCATGCCGAGCTTATCCATTTTTTGAGCGTGGCTAAATCCATCAAACTGTTTCTCGATAATGAAGGCGGTAATACCATGTTGAGCCGCGTTAGGGTCGGTTTTCGCGTAGACAACCAACACATCAGCATCGGGACCATTGGTGATCCACATTTTACTGCCATTCAGAATGAAGTGGTCGTCGTAGCGTTCGGCTCTAAGCTGCATGCTGATGACATCTGAACCAGCGTTGGCTTCACTCATGGCAAGTGCACCGACGTGGGAACCTTCAACCAGCTTAGGCAGATATTTATCCTTTTGAGCCTGACTTCCGTTTCGGAAAATTTGATTCACACAGAGGTTGGAATGAGCGCCATAGGAGAGAGCGATGGAAGCGGATGCGCGGCTAATTTCCTCCAGAGCCACTACATGAGCCAAATAGCCCATATCTGCGCCACCATATTGTTCGCTCACTGTTACGCCAAGGAGACCCATATCGCCGAGTTTCGGCCACAGTGGGTTGGGAAAGGCGTTGTCGTGGTCAATGTCGCTCGCAATTGGAGCGATGCATTCGCGAGCAAACCCGCTTACATGATCACGAAGTAAATTGATGGATTCGTCCAAGCCAAAGTCCATGGCGCGATAATGAGTGAACATGGTTCCTCCTCATACTGGACATGGACTTAACTTTGGGTACTTACGGAGTTACTTCGCTTTAGCGAGTGCTGCCTCACAGCGTTCGCGCGCCGTTGTTAAGTCTTCCAGTAATGTATTGATGTCGTCGAGCTGGCGTTTGAGTACCGCTTCCTTCTCATCAATGATTTTCAGCATTTTGGTTAGCTGGTCATCTTCTTGATGGGTGTCGTACAGCTCGAACAGTTCCCTGATCTCCGCAAGAGAAAAGCCGAGGCGTTTCCCGCGCAGAATTAGCTTTAAACGTATTTTGTCGCGACGTTGATAGACGCGCATGGTGCCTTTTCGGTCCGGTTGGATCAGCCCCTCATCTTCGTAAAAACGGATACTTCTTGTGGTGATATCAAATTCTTTTGCCAGTTCACTGATCTTATAGGTGTCCACGTTACAACTCTCCGGGGGCTAGGTTCTAGGGTCTGGGGTCTTAATCCACACATGCTCAACCACTGTTGTTCACAATCGCTGTGATTATTGAGTCAGGTTCTAAATTTGTTTCTTTACGTTTACGTAAATGTTAGTGCTATGCTTACTAAAACGTCAAGCTAATCGTTGAGAACTCCAGTACATCGAGTTCCAAAGAGGAGGGCAAAGATGGAACGAGCGCAGCAACAGACAAAAGGTCAAAACAACGTATGCATTGTCGCAGCTAAGCGCACACCGATGGGCAAGTTTCAGGGGGCGCTTTCACATATAAGTGCTACTGAGCTAGGCAGTGTTGCGATTGCGGATGCGATTGACGCCGTTGGTATGACACCCAGTTTAGTGGATGAGGTATTAATGGGCTGTGTGCTCAGCGCAGGTTTGGGGCAGGCGCCCGCGCGGCAAGCAGCGATAGGAGCCGGCTTCGAAACCCATACGCCTTGTACAACAGTAAACAAAGTATGCGGTTCTGGGATGAAAGCTGTGATGCTTGCGAGTACTCAAATACAGGCGGGTGAAGCTGATTGTGTGGTAGCAGGCGGAATGGAAAGCATGAGTAATGCGCCGTACCTGCTAAATGGAGCTCGCTCAGGGCTGCGCATCGGTCACCATCAAACCCATGACCATATGTTTACCGATGGTTTGCAAGACGCCTATGAGGGTGAACTTATGGGCGTGTTTGGACAGAGAACCGCGGACAAGCTCGGTTACAGTCGCCAGCAGATGGACAGTTGGGCAACACGCTCTGCGAGTCGAGCTAAGGATGCCGTCGGGAATCATCTTTTCCAATCTGAAATTTGTAACCTTACCTCGAGAGATGGCCATTTCATTGATGAAGATGAACTGCCCAATACCATCAAACTAGAGAAAATTCCTGCGCTTAAACCTGCTTTTAAAGTCAATGGTTCCATCACGGCGGCGAATTCCAGTGCGATCTCAGATGGCGCAGCAGCACTTGTGTTGATGAGTGAAAATAAGGCACTAGAGTTGGGTATGGCACCGGTGGCTGTGATCAAAGGGTTCACAACCACGGCTCGCCAGCCTTCGGAGTTCACCTTGGCACCTGTCGATGCAGTTCGAAAGCTTCTCGATAAGCTTCAATGGCAAAGCGGCGATGTCGATTTATGGGAAATCAATGAGGCTTTCGCGGTGGTGACTCAGATTGCGATTGATACGCTAGGCTTAGATGAAGCAAAGGTCAACGTGAACGGTGGTGCTTGTGCATTAGGTCACCCGATAGGAGCCAGCGGCGCACGAATAGTAGTGACCTTGATACATGCATTGCAATCACGTGCAGCGAAGAGAGCTAGTGGTGATCCTTTTAAAGGAATCGCTACGTTATGCATTGGCGGAGGTGAGGCGACCGCTATCGCGATAGAAGTTTCGCCAGTCGGAGTGGGCACTCAAAAAAAAGGGGGGGGGGGTGAATGATGAATAAAATAGCCAACTTTATCGATGGTAATGCTGTTGTATCACGAGCGAGTGAATGGATAGATGTAACCAATCCCGCTACCAACGACTTGCTTGGCATGGTACCGATGACGCCAACAGATGAAATACAAGGTGCGATCGAACAGGCGCTAAGTGCTCAAATGCACTGGAAAGAAGTCGCGATATCAGAGCGGGCGCGATTGATGCTCCGGTACCAGCATCTGCTTAAAGAGCGGCACGACGAAATAGCCACCTTACTGTCGAAAGAAACGGGAAAAACCTTAGCCGATGCTAAAGGTGATGTATGGCGTGGAATCGAGGTCGTAGAGCAAGCCGCCAATGTCGCCAGCAATATGATGGGAGAAACGGTAGAAAACGTCGCTACTGACATTGATAGCTACTCGCTCATTCAACCTCTTGGCGTATGCTGCGGCATCACTCCATTCAATTTTCCCGCGATGATCCCCTTATGGATGTTTCCCATCGCTATTGCAGCGGGTAATGCATTTATTCTCAAACCTTCTGAACAAGTTCCGCTGACTGCCGTCCGTTTAGCTGAGTTATTCCATGAAGCGGGCGCGCCGCCAAGCCTTCTTCAGGTGGTGCATGGCGGCAAAGTACAAGTCGACTTCTTACTCTCCCACCAGGCGATTCAAGCGGTCTCATTTGTTGGTTCAGTCCCAACTGCTCAATACATATATCAAACGGCAACGGCCAATCACAAGCGAGTACAAGCGTTTGCCGGGGCGAAAAATCATATGGTTGTGATGCCAGATGCCAATAAAGCGCAGGTCATAAACAACTTGGTTGGTTCTTCTGTTGGTGCTGCCGGGCAACGCTGTATGGCGATATCTGTAGCCGTGTTTGTCGGCAGCGCCAAGGAGTGGATTGTAGAGCTTGCTGCGGAAATGGCGAAAATAAAGCCGGGACTATGGGATGATCCCGAGGTCGCCTATGGACCGTTAATAAGCCAGCAAGCAAAACTGCGAGTGGTCAATTTGATCGAATCAGGCAAGAAACAAGGTGCTTACTGCTTACTTGACGGTTCAGACTGCATGGTTGAAGGTGCTCCGCAAGGAAACTGGCTAGGCCCCACCTTGTTTAGCGGGGTTAACACCGATATGGAGATCTACCAGCAAGAGATTTTCGGGCCAGTATTGGTGTGTATTGAAGTGGGCTCTTTGGATGATGCTATTGCACTAGTGAATGCCAACCCTTACGGCAACGGGACGTCAATTTTCACTGCGAGCGGCGCGGCGGCCAGAAAGTATCAGCATCAGATCTTAGTCGGGCAAGTGGGTATAAATGTACCGATACCCGTTCCTTTACCCTTCTTCTCGTTCACAGGTTGGCGCGGCAGTTTTTATGGAGATTTGCACGCTTACGGAAAGCAAGCCGTGCGATTTTATACCGAGACTAAAACTGTCACCGCGCGTTGGTTCGATGACGATATTCCGGATGGACCAAACTTAACCATTCAGCTTCGCTAAGCTCGAGCTTTTTCAAGTAACTAGGAATAAGGAGCAAGGTATGGATTTTAAACTCAACGAAGATCAAAGGGCTTTTGCAGATACGGCTCAGCAGTTTGCGATGGATAATCTCCTTCCAAATGCCAGTCGTTGGGATGCCGACTGCCACTTTCCTAAAGAGATCCTTAAACAGGCGGGCGAGCTGGGATTTCTGAGTCTCTATACCCGTGAGGAGCAAGGCGGGTTGGGTTTGAGCCGTCTTGACTCATCGATCATTTTTGAACAGTTAGCCATGGGCTGCACGTCGACGACCGCCTTTATGACGATTCACAACATGGTGACTTGGATGGTGGCCAGTTTTGCCAATGATGAAACTCGCGAGCAGTTCGTACCCAAACTGCTGACTGGTGAGTGGCTTGGATCCTATTGCTTAACTGAGCCTGAAGCGGGTTCTGATGCTGCGTCGCTAAAAACTACAGCAGTGAAACAAGGTGACAACTATATTTTAAATGGTTCTAAAGCCTTTATTTCTGGCGCTGGTGATACTGAGGCGCTGGTGGTCATGGCGCGAACCGGTGACTCAGGTGCTAAAGGTATTTCCGCTTTTGTGCTAGATGCAACAGGCGAAGGGATTAGCTATGGGCGCAAAGAGCCCAAAATGGGCTGGAACAGTCAGCCCACAAGAGCGATCACGTTTGACAATGTTGTCGTTCCAGCCAGACAAATTCTAGGCCAAGAGGGTGAGGGTTTTACCTTTGCGATGAAGGGACTGGATGGCGGGCGAATTAATATCGCCACGTGCTCGGTAGGTACTGCGCAGCACGCCCTAAACCTCGCTATTCAATATTTGCGAGAGCGTAAGCAGTTCGGTAAACCGCTTGCAAGCTTTCAAGCGTTGCAATTCAATGTTGCAGACTTAGTTACAGAGCTGGTGGCAGCGCGGCAAATGGTTCGATTGGCTGCGTTTAAGCTTGACCACGGACATGAGGATGCCACCACGTATTGTGCGATGGCAAAACGTTTTGCTACCGATGTGGGCTTTAAGGTGTGTGATGGTGTATTGCAGCTATTTGGTGGCTACGGTTATATCAAAGAGTATTCGTTAGAGCGGCATTTTCGCGACGTTCGTGTCCACCAAATCTTAGAAGGTACTAACGAAATCATGCGGCTGATCATCGCTAGACGCGTTTTAAGAGATGATGACTCGATACTATAGCGGCTAAGTAAACCAAAGGAGAATGGTTATGTCAGAAGCGACACTCATTCCACATACCATTGAAGGGCATGTTGCAACGATTACTATCGACAACCCGCCAGCCAATACTTGGACGGTGGAGAGTTTAGTGGCACTTAAGCAGCTTGTCGGTGAGCTGAATCGAAACCGAGAAGTCTATGCATTGCTGATTACCGGACAAGGCAACAAGTTCTTCTCCGCAGGTGCGGATTTGAATGTGTTTGCTGCTGGCGACAAGGAGAGTGCGTGCCGCATGTCTCGCGTTTTTGGGGAAGCGTTTGAAGCACTGTCTAACTTTCGTGGTGTCTCAATTGCAGCGATTAATGGGTATGCCATGGGAGGCGGACTTGAAGTTGCTTTAGCTTGTGATATTCGAATTGCTGAGGAGCACGCAGTGATGGCGCTGCCTGAAGCCAAGGTTGGCCTACTGCCGTGTGCAGGCGGCACCCAGAACTTAACCGCTTTAGTGGGAGAAGGCTGGGCGAAGCGGATCATCTTGTGCGGCGAGAAGATTGATGCGTCAAAAGCCCTCCAAATCAAACTGGTAGAGGAGGTGGTGAATTCGGGAGAGGTGTTAACCGCCGCCACTAATCTTGCTAATCAAGTTGCCCATCAATCACCGTCTTCAGTCACTGCTTGTAAAACTCTAATTCAAAATAATCGCCAGCATTTTATCGGTCATGGGCTGGTCAAAGAGCGCGAGTTGTTCATTCAGCTGTTTGATACCGAAGATCAACGAGAAGGCGTTAACGCCTTTTTAGAAAAACGTGCACCACAATGGAAAAATCGTTAGGAGGCGTCATGTCTACAACCAGTTCAACGTCAAATTCGTCGCTAGCGACTCAGGACACAGTTCGATTTCAAGAAATCGTTTGTAGTGACCAACAGAGCAAAATTGCCGTTGCGACCCTATGTAATCCCAAAGCTCTCAACGCCCTAACTCAGAACATGTTGGTATTGCTTAATGACCAACTTGATAAATGGCACGACGATGACGCGGTACTATGCGTAATACTGAACGGTGAAGGAGAGAAAGCCTTCTGTGCCGGTGGTGATGTGCGTACTTTGCATGACAAGATGAAGCACGCGCCAATAGAAGATGCCAAAGCCTATGCAGAAGCGTTTTTTGGCACTGAATATCAATGCGATTATCTCATCCACACTTACACCAAACCTATTATTGCATGGGGCGAAGGCATCGTAATGGGGGGTGGAATGGGGCTCTTTATGGGCGCGTCTCACAAAGTGGTGACGCCAGATTCGCGACTTGCCATGCCAGAGATTCATATCGGTTTGTTTCCCGATGTCGGCGCGACCTATTTTTTGAACCGTCTCGACGATGACATTGGTTTGTTCCTTGGACTCACGGGCGTAATGATGAACGGCACCGACGCTCTCGACGTTAGACTTGCCGATCATATGAACGCGCCTGCGGATAAACAAAAGCTATTGCATCAATTGCAGCAAACGGATTGGAACAGCATCGAAGACAGCTATGACTACTTAACAGAAGTACTCTCAGAGCTTGCAGACAATGCCAACATAGCTAAACCTGCTACTCATCTTCTGCCTCTTATTCCCGATATTCAACGCGCTTGTGCGTCTGATACCCTTGAGGAGGTGTTTGATAACATTCAGGCACTACCTTGTAACGAAAAATGGATGCAAGCGGCTCAGCGAAATTTGATGGATGGCAGTCCAATTACCGCGCATATTTGTTTTCGCCAGTTAAAACAGTATCACCAGTTGTCCCTTGCCGATTGTTTTAGGCTTGAGCTGATTTTGGGGCTCCGCAGCGTCGAGTTTGGTGAATTTCAGGAAGGGGTGCGCGCACGCTTAGTGGACAAGGACGGTTTGCCCAACTGGACATATGCGCACATCAGTCAAGTGCCAAAGTCAGTGATCGACAATTTGTTCACTTCACTGTGGCGTGAGCAAGAGCATCCTCTTGCGATGCTAGGGCATCATTAACTCGCGCAGACAAATAGTGCATCTCGTTTAAACCAACGATGAATTGAAACAGCCAAGGAGGTTGTGATGAGTCAGCCAACAGACACGAAGGTTGCATTTATTGGACTAGGAAACATGGGCAGTCCAATGGCAAATAACTTGCTCAAAGCGGGCTTTAGCGTGCAAGTTTACGACCGAGTGTCCGCATTATCGCAACCTCTTGGGGAGAAGGGTGCTCACGTTTGTCATAGCTTGGAGCAGGTGCTCGATTCGGCGAACGTCGTTGTCACCATGCTCCCGGCTAGTGAGCATGTCAAAGCGGTTTATCTGGGCTGCGATGATGAGAAAGGCATGATTGAACTAGCCTCGAGCGATGTTTTTCTTATTGACTGTTCAACCATTGATCCTGACTCTGCGCGCCTAGTTTCAAGAGAAGCTCAAAACAAAGGGTTGGAGTTTGTCGATGCCCCTGTGTCCGGTGGCGTTGCTGGTGCTGCTGCAGGAACGCTTACGTTTATCGTTGGTGGCAGCGATGAAGGGTTTGCCAAAGCGAATAACCTGTTGTCTTTCATGGGTAAAAATGTGTTTCATGCGGGCAAAGCGGGTGATGGGCAAATGGCCAAAATTTGCAACAATCTGATCCTCGGCTCTGTCATGACAGCGACTTGTGAATCCCTTAGTCTTGGTGTGGATAACGGTCTCAATCCTGAGGTGTTATCGAATATTATTTTGCAAAGCTCTGGCAGAAACTGGGTTTTAGAACTATATAACCCTTGTCCGGGGGTGATTGAGCACGCGCCAGCGAGTGCCCAATATACTCCCGGTTTTATGTGTAAGTTGATGTCAAAAGATTTGGGGCTTGGGCTAGAAGCGGCAAAAATGAGCCAGTCTTCGGTGCCTATGGGAGCGTTAGCTCATAGTCTCTACGCACTCCATAACCGAAACGGAAATGCGGAATTGGATTTCTCGAGTCTTTTTGAGTTTTTTCGCAATAAGCAGTAGAAGGGAGAAGTAAATGGAACTTGAACAGAGCGTTATCGCTATTACTGGTGCAGGACAAGGATTAGGTCAAACTATGGCGACTAGCTTAGCTCAGCAAGGAGCGAGCTTAGCACTGCTCGATGTCAATCAAGACGCCTTAACAGAGACAAAAGAACTTTGTGAGGCATTTGGGGTAAAAGCGCAAACTTATCAGGTCGATGTCACCAATGAAGAGCAAGTTGAAACTGTATTTCGTGACATTGTCACGGAATTTGGCTCTTTGAATGGTTTAGTCAATAATGCTGGTATCCTGCGAGATGGTATGTTGGTTAAATCGAGAGATGGCGAAATCAGTAAAATGTCTCTAGGTGATTTCAATGCAGTGATCAACGTGAATCTGACCGGCACGTTTTTGTGCGGTCGTGAAGCAGCGGTGCAGATGATTGAGTCCGATTCACGTGGTGTCATTATTAATATTTCCAGCGTGTCGAGAGCAGGCAACATGGGGCAAACCAACTACGCGGCTTCCAAAGCAGCAGTCGCGACGATGTCATCCGTATGGGGTAAAGAACTTGCTCGCTACGGCATCCGTTCTGTTGCTATTGCACCTGGCGTTGTGGAGACTTCGATGACAGCCTCGATGAAACCAGAAGCGCGTGAACGTCTGGAAAATATGGTACCAGTACGTCGAATGGCGGATCCAACAGAGATTGCTCATACCGTACGTTTCATTTTGGAAAATGAGTACGTTAATGGCCGAGTGATTGAAGTTGATGGTGGGTTGGTTATTTAAAGCGAGATGTTAACTGTAAGATGAGTACAGTCCCTTGGATGATTTATGGGGGGCTGCTTTTCTTTTAAAGAACCGGTTGATTGTTCGGTTGGATTGAGCAAGTGCATCCGTGCACTTAGTCATTGAGGTATTAGAAGCGGTAATCGATACCAAAGTAAACCGCAGACAATGAATATTCGTGCTTTGAAATGACGGACACGTATTCGGCGTTTAATCCTAAATCATCTGCTATTTCGTAACGTGCGCCGAGACCAAAGCTAGGGCTGCTGATGTTTCTACTACCGTTTGAAAAAACGTCTCCACCTTTAGCATTGGTAAAGCCAGCAAGGCCATAAACTTCAAATCCTGGATCGATTTCGTAGCTGCCGCGCACATATAGGCTGCTGTAAGATCTAAGGTCATTGATATAGCTATCATGGCTATCAACACCGCCAAAACGATATTCCGCGCCAATATTGTCGTTAAATCGATAACCAGCCATTAAATATCCAGTACCGGTGCTTGCATCATTAACGATACTTTGTTGGTTTCCATAACCAATACTTGCTCCGGCATACAAACCTTGTGCGAGCGTTGGCAATGCAAATAGTGATGTTGATAGTAATACAAGTTTATTCTTAAGTTTCATATACAATTTCCTAACGATTGTTGTGTAATGATGTTTTTTCTAAATCTAATGATTCAAAAATACTAAGTGCAGCGGTAAAACCGGTGCTAATTAAAGAGCTACTTAGATACTCTCTTCGGCTAACCATATTGCTGAGTAGGTGCAATATCTGGATTAGAGATAGTCGTCGGCTTTGATCAAGCTCCCATGACGGTTCAACTTCGAGTTTGTCGCCTTTGAGTGCGGATAGCAGAGGCAGCTTTAAGGCTTCAAACTCCTGTTGATGTTTCAAAATCAAGCAGCTTAATGCTCTGATTCTTAGTCGGTTTGTATCTGACTCGAGTAGCGTGCGTCTCTCTGATGACAAGCCAGCTACTTGATTATGATCTAGTAAATGAACTGGCCTAATTTGCGATGAATAACTTGATGCCGATAGAGCACATAGATCAGGAATGCTCACTTTGTTTTCTAAAGGTTCTTGCAACAAACTGCTATGTGCTGTCGAAATAAAAATGCTCGGTATAATTCGTCTATTTTCCACGTGAAGACCGCCTTATATTGCTTAATTCAGTAATAACAAATTTGAGTGGCAACTAACCCGGTGTTATTCAGCATCACTTTCAATCACCTTGCGTTTGATGACTGCAGTAAATCGATTGTCAGTGGAATTGGCGGACACTAATACCCAGCCTTGGCTGTTCATATAATTGAGCGCATCCATTGGAGAGTTAAAGGAAAGGGTTTTACCTTCCTCATCTCTAAGTAGGTCTTTATTTTTGATGCCGATTTTGAGCGCTTGACCGAAATCTACTTCTACTTTCCATTGGGTAAGGCTGAGCATTTTCCCCGACGCGATAACCATCGCATATTGCTCGGTTTGGTTTGATCTAGACGTCGGTTCTGGTGACTTAGCAGCCAATGTAGTCGAGCACATGGCAAGTGTTAGTAAAGGGGTTAGAAAAACTTTATGAATGGCTTTCATGGTTGCCTCCAGTAATCTCGGGCTCAAAGTAAGCACGTTGTGTGCGACTGGGGCTTAGATTACTAGAGTGCCTTTCCATTATTCGGAAAGTAACGGAGTAAATTGTATGAATTATGGATGTGACTTTTGGGTATTAGTCTTCGTTGTTACCATCGCGCTTTTGTAAAGAAGCGTAGAAGTTAGAGAGAAACTCGATGTCCTCTTTAGGTGCCGCTAGCATGAGATCGAGAAACTTTAGCGTACTTGCCGAAAGCGGCAGTTGACCACCATGTACGCGCTCTAACTGAGTCATGGGGAACAATTGCAGTAAGCTAACATCAAGTGCTTTGGCAATTCGGAAAAAGTCCAAAATGGTGAAATGACTCTTCGCTTCTCTATCCATCTTCTCATACAGGGCTGAACGGCCAATGTCCGCCTTTTTTGCCAGCGAGTTTTTAGATAGGCCTTCTTGAACCATGAGCGCTTCGATTCGTTCTATGACCATTTTTCGAAATACCGTCTCTTCAACACCAAAAAACTCGAATCCTTCGGTTTCTATTTCTGCCATCGCCTTTGTCCGTTTTTCTGGAATCAGTCCTTTAATGGTATCTGAATTTTGGAAATTTGAAATGATAATTTAATAGTCAGACACAGAGACATGAGCCGTCTCAACTGATTAACTAAATACATAAGGGTAAACACCATGCTAACGACTAAACGCGCAATCCTTGCTACCGCACTTGCACTCTCTGGCGCAGCTCAGGCGATTTCTCTTGAACCAGCACCAGGACTGGACGTGAATCAGCCGTACTATGCGCCTCAGGCGTATGTGCAGCAAGAAAGCCTACCAATTGTGGACATTCGTGGCGTAAAACCAGCGGAGTACGCTGAGCTGTTTGAAAAGCAGGTAGGAGAAGAAGTTCGACGTGGTATTAAGGAAGCGCAGTACGTCTATAAACTAGCAGGGATTGATGTTGTCGAGTTTGAGAAAAGCTCAATGAAGGTACTAGAAAATTCACGAAAGTTAAATCCTGAGTACTTTGAAATCGTTGAAGCGCTGGCCAAAGTGGGTGGCATTTCACTGGAAACCATGTTCACTCTATCGCAATTAGATGCAGCGTTGGCGTCGGCAGCTCAGTCTTCGCTAAGTGGATGTACAACAGTAAGTTTCGCTGGTACGGGTGTGGTTGGTCAGGTAAACGACACGCCATCACTTTCTGGGGGTAACTATTGGGTATTGCAAGCGGATGATTATGTACAAGTGATGGCATCTGGCTTCTATGGCTCAGGTCAGACGCTCGGCAAAGATATTGGTGTTGTGATTAACTTCCAAGGCACTGACTCTAAAGGTGTTGGGCTTGAAGCAGACAGTGCGATTGAGCTAGGTGCACTTCAAAACTATCTCGTGCGAAATGCTAAGAATGTTGATGATGCCGAAAAGATCCTAGACCAATACCGCACAGTGGTCGCTTCTCACTTTAACTTTGCGGATAGTAACGGTAATACCGTTGGCGTTGAAATGCTTGATGGTGAGAACTATGTGATCAAACGTCCTGCTGGTGTTGGCCACGCCAACCACTCAGAGCGTCCAGGTGTGATGCAAGCCTTCGCAGAGTCTGTTGGTCTAGGTGAGAAAAGCGTACAACGCACGGTTGCGACAGCATACACCGAGTGGCGCGCAGAGTTTGCACAGCAGTTCATCGACAACACACCCGAGGGCAATGTCGATGCTGCTAAATATGTTTTGAATACTAAGCCAATCGCACAGCATGCAGCCTATGGTTCTGATTTCATCTCCACACTGACAGCGGTAATGGATGCCAAAGAGGGCTGTATGGACGTGGCTCCAGGTGTGGGTGATTGGAATGATTTCCAACGAGTATGTATTGAGAAGTAATTCCAAATTCGACGAGTAAATCTGAATAGGGTAGTAACGCGCAATCCTCCTAGGCTTGCGCGTTTTTAGGAAACGATGATGAAACCAAGGCTAGTTTTGTGGTCTTGTACCACGTTGATGGTTGGATGCGCTAGCATTTCAATTGAACATCAAGATACATATGAGCTCTGTCAGTCTCTCGCCTATGGCTACAATGAAGCAGTGATTCAAGAATTAGAAAGAAGAGGGCAGTCCGTTACTGATAGAGAATGCGGAGACGCCAGACGTGCAATGATCCAAGAAATCGAGGCTAGACGTTTACTGTGGAGTGTAGAGCATTCGTTAAGACATGAAGTGGATTAGTTTTCTTTCGATGGTTTGTGCAGTCAGTGGCTGTGCGCAAGAGGTAAGGCAGTTACCACGCCATTCGGTGACTTTTTCAAGAGCCAACCAAGTGGTCGAGGTGGAACACTGCAGGTTATCCGTTCGTTAGGGAAAACAATATTTATATGGATGTGGTGCGGAAATCGAATTCGCCTCAAAGCTGAGAGCGAAAAAAATAGATTAGTATCAGGTGTATGTAATGTTGTTTGAAAATAAAAAGGTAATCAACTTAAAATTAATGTTGATTATTAGCTATTTGCTCTTGGTTTTGTGGTCGAGTGTAATTGTTGCAGAAGAAACTAGTAGTAATAGTAACCAAATAGAAGTGATTAGCTCGGAAATCTCAGAGCTATCACAATCTTTGCAAGGTCTTGAAGGTGAGCAACTAGACGTTACTCAGTTTAGTATCTTCAATAAAAATAAAGAATTACGGGCTGTTCTGGCGCGTACAATGAAGAAACGGTCATTATCAGAACAAGAATTAATTGCTCTGGTAAGGCAGCAGCAACTGTACACCTTAGATGCGGAACAGTACTTGATAGAGCGCCTTTCTGAGCTTAATAAATATTTTGATTCTGCCGAGGATGAATCAAAATTGCTGGTGTTAAAAGATTACAAAGAGGCGCAAGATCATCTTGGCTGGATATATGAAGCAAGATTGACCAACTTCAATTGGCTTGAACAGTTAAATGTGAAAGACGAAGTGGGTGAGTTGCGCTTACGTGACACTATTGAAAAGCAGTTAAGACTTACATCGTCTGCAACCGATTATTACAGCAATCAAATTTCTAACGCTTCTTTCCAATTGATTAATGAGCAGGATTCCAAACAAGCGAAACAGCAATTACACGATATTATCATTGATAAAAGGCTATCGATTGAGTCAGAAGGATTGCGTTACCTTGTGACCATTGCAGATCGTTTGGATATTGAAACTGCAGTCTATAAGAAACAGCTATTTGAGGTGTCAGGGAACATTACACACGAGATATTCGAAGGCCAAGTGTTACTAGAAATACTGGTACATTGGTCAGAACAAGCATTGGAGTGGTTGGTAGAACAAGCCCCACAACAATTGTTCAAGCTCGTTGTATTTTTCATTGTCTTACTGATTACTCGCTCAGCAGTTAAGGTTGTTCGTAGGGTAGTAGCAAAGGCGGTGAAAAGCCAAAACCTTAATTTGTCTCACTTAATGCAGCATTTCTTTATTTCCGTTTCGGGAAATGCGGTCTGGGTTGTCGGTATTCTGGTTGGACTGTCCCAAGTAGGGCTCAATTTAGCACCTATCCTGACAGGCTTTGGTGTAGCAGGTGTTATTGTCGGTTTTGCTTTGCAAGATACATTGTCTAATTTTGCAGCTGGCATGATGCTGCTCATCTATCGACCTTTTGATGTTGGAGACTTTGTTTTTGCCGGTGGCGTTGATGGCAAGGTCAGCCACATGAGCTTAGTCAGTACCACCATTCGTACATTTGATAATCAGGTGATTATTGTGCCAAACGGTAAAATCTGGGGGGATGTGATTAAAAACGTGACCCATGAAAAGACCCGTCGCGTCGATATGGTTTTCGGCATTGGCTACGGGGATGACTTGCATCATGCAGAAAAAGTGCTCAATGACATTGTTCGTTCTCACCCATCGGTACATCTAACCCCGGAGCCAATGGTTAAAGTCCACACTCTTAATACTTCTTCTGTCGATTTTATCGTAAGGCCATGGGTTGATACAGAAGACTATTGGGATGTGTATTGGGATATAACCAAGCAAGTCAAACTAAGGTTTGATCAAGAAGGGATCTCTATTCCATTTCCGCAGCAAGATGTTTACCTACATACGGTGAGTGACTAAGCCTTCTCAATTAAACAAATTAATCAATGGTATGAAAATTCGATCTAAAAGAGGTGCAGGATGTACAGCGTAGAGCAGCTACGGGTATTTGAAACTGTTGTTGAACATGGCTCATTTAGCGCTGCCGCTAGGTTATTAAGGCGAACTCAAGCTTCAGTTTCGTTGTTAATGTCGCGGCTAGAAACGGAATTGGGTTTTCAAGTCTTTGAGCGTAGCGGTAAGAAGGTGACACTGAATACGGCTGGACGTACGCTTTATACCCTTTGTCAGCGTCGATCTGATGCTTTGAGGCACCTAACTAATATAGCGAAAAGTCTACACGCCAAAATTGAAACAGAGATCAAAATCTATATTGATGAGTGTTTTCCTAGAGATTCACTTTGTGAGGTGCTAGAGCAATTTCATTTGCGCTTTCCCCATACACAAATCTTGGCCCAGCGGCGAGCACTTAATGCGGACATCATTATCGTTTCCTCGGATGAGGTTAAGGTGAATCCAAACTTTGCGGATTGGGAATGGCATCGTTTATCGACGTGTAAATTTGTCCCAATAACTAGTAGTTATGCGCATAGACAGGAGAGCTTTATTGGTACGCCTTGGGCACCTATTACCCCGTATGATCACGCAAGCTTGACCGCTAGTAATCCGCAGGTTGTATTACAGCTCATATTGAATGATATGGGCTGGAGTTGGGTGCCAGAACATCTATTAGCCCTTTACAAGCAGGGCAGCGATTATCAGCTTCTCGAAAATAAACAGCAATTTTATCAACAGTTTCTATTGGGTTCACCTGTAGATGTTGGTACCGCAACAGCTTGGTTGGTGGCAAAGATGAACAGAGAACTCAATACGGAGGTTAAGAATGCAAGTTGATGCTTTAAGAGCACTGGTAGCGATCCAAAAGGAGGGGTCCATTAATAGTGTCGCTAAATCAATGGGAAAAAGTCCCTCACAAGTCGGTGTTTGGTTAAGCATGTTAGAGGCAGACCTAGGCCTGGAACTTATTAATCGTGAAGGATACAAAGCACAGCTTACGATTGATGGGGAGATCATCGCCCGTCATGCCAACGATACACTAACGCATTTATCAGAAATTGATAAAAAAATAACGGAAAGTGGTGTTGCTGAGAACAAAAAGCTCAACATAGCAATGCTTGATGTTTTGCCAATAACGCCATTTAACGAAGCGTTGTGGCAGTTAAATAGGCTAAATTCGGATTTGAGTTTGGATATTCAATACTTGTCTACAACAAAAACGTTGCAGGGTATTGAAAATGGTATTGTGGATTTTGGTGTTGTGTTTTTCCATGGAAGTGTTTACACGAGGGTATCTTCACGTTTAATTGGCTATGCGGAGATTGTGACGGTTGTATCACCGAACCATCCGTTAGCGGATATCCAATCTACTTTCAATACAGACGATATAGGCTCTCACTTACAATTATTACCGCAAAGCTATTTGGGTTTTGGTATTGATCAAATATCGAAGTTTTCTGAAAACTATTGGCTAATGAACAGTATAGAAATGACGTTAGCTCTGCTTCAAAAAGGCATTGGTTGGGCGGAGCTTCCTTACTATTGCGTTGAACCTTATTTAAAGTCGGGTCAACTGGTGCAATTGAAAGCAAGGGGAGAAAGCCCGCTTTGGTGGCCACTTCAAATGGTATGGCAAAAACACCGTCCTATTGATAAGAATGCTGCATGGTTGATTAATAAGTTTTCAAGCCCTAAACCAGGGTTAGCCATCTCTGGAATAGCGCTTCCCTGATATATTGTTTAATTATTCATATTACGTATAACTATTTACAACCTTTCTGTGGGTGTAAATAACAGTTTTTTGGGCTCACTTTTTGGATCTGACTCTCAATGCTGTGGAGGAATGGATATAAGCTCAAGAATACTAATAAGTTTCGTCTTATAAGTTCAATTTGTGGTTTCACTCCGTACGCTTTTAGACTCTATTTCCACCGCACTTTTATCTAGAGTGCATTTAGAGAAGAATAGTACGTGTTTGATTTCATTACTCAGCATGTACTAAAAAGTGTCCATTAGCCATTATTAGGGAAGTAAGTGGTGAAGAAACAATCAATCAAGGTTACGCTATGTTTCGCGACTGCTCTAGGATATCATTCTGTAGCGCATGCCCAACTAGCACTAAATCCGACCCATATTGCTGTTGGTATACAGCAACGTCATTTCACACAGAATTCGTTAAATCCTTATTTTAATAATAATTACACTCACGATGAATCCGAGCACATGATGGGTATGTATGCCGGTTTTAATATCAATGTTCAAGAGCGATTCTTGATTGAGGCAGAAGGGGATTTTGTCACTAAAGTGTCCAAGGGCGTTGGTATGTGGAAATTGGGTGCTGGATTTATCCCTTTTAGTAGTGGAAGCGTTTCAATCCCTATTACTGCAGGTGTCATAAACTATGACTCATCAACTGACAAAGAAGACTCAATTTATGGTAAATCAGAGTCTGCAGCCTACATAAAAACAGGTATTTCAGCCATCGTTGCGCCAAGGTGGATGATGGACTTAACGGTTCAATATGAAGCGCTAGACTCCTCGAAGACATCCATAGCGATTGAAAATACATTTGATGCTGGCTTCTATTTGTTCGATATTCCTATTTTCGGTGATCTTCATCCTACAGTAGGTCTTTCTTGGGCTGACAGGAATTCCCGTGAGATAAATATCCGCGTCGGTGCAAAGTATACATTTAATTAGAGCGCAATAAATTTTGACGATAGCCCTGCTTTTGAGCAGGGCTTTTTTTGTTCTATTGCTTCGATCAATCTCTACTAATTTAATCGGATTTTATCTTTATATTAGTAAATTAATGCATGTTGTCATACGAAAGGTTGTGTCGAACCTACACCGTTTAATTGTGTTTTTGTTTTTAGCTCTTTATGGAAATCCCAATGTTAACAATGGTTTAATAACTCAACACTGATTCGAGATTATGAACGCTTAAGTTTTGCTTGTCTCAATGTTGACTTTTAATTGCTACTAGACCGAGTTCAGTTGTAAGTTTTATCGAACATGTTCAATTCATACCTTATTCGTTCTTAGCTTTACACTTTCCTGCGTTCAACAAAGCTACCTAAGCATGAATATGCGCTGGTATCTGTAGGATTGATAGGAAGAAATAAATGAACAATGTTAACCGTTTTCTGAATCAGGTTCGAGAGCAGCAACATCGAGCTAAACGTATTGTTGTCGCAGCAGCCCATGATAAGGCGACTATTCTAGCTGTCGATCTAGCACGAGTAGAGCTCGACGTTGAGATCACCTTGGTTGGAGAGTTTGACAAAATCACTCAAGCTGTCGAATTGGCTGGTGCTTCGTTGGCAAGCTTCGAAGTAGTAATTGCCGAGGGTGATGATGCGATTGCAGAAATGTCAGTAAGACTTATTGCTGATGACAAAGGCCATATTTTAATGAAAGGCCTGATTGAAACATCGACGCTGTTAATACAACTACTAAAAAGAGAATTTGGACTACGTACCGATAGTTTACTTAGCCATACAGCATTACTTATGTCTGAAGGTAGTGAAAAATATTATCTACTGACAGATGCTGGAATGAATATTTCGCCTTCTTTGGAGCAGAAAGAAAAAATAATTAATAACGCCGTCACTATGGCTCACGCATTGGGAAATAGCCATCCGAATGTAGCGATGCTGTGCGCAAAAGAAAAGTCGTATGACAAAATGCCAGCCACTCTCGATGCCACTGAACTACAACGCTTAAATCAAATTGGTCAAATCAAAGGTTGCACCGTAAGCGGTCCAATACAACTTGATTTAGCGTTATCAAAGCAAGCAGCGGAAATGAAAGGTTGTACCGATCCTGTTGCTGGCAATGCAGATATTTTTATCGCCCCATCCATCGAAGTCGGCAACGTATTTGGGAAAGCCTTGAAGTACATGGGCGACTACATCTACGCGGGTGTCGTCCTTGGCGCAAAAGTTCCGGTTGTAGTGGTTTCCCGAGCCGACAGTGAGCAAGAAAAACTCCTCTCTATCGCTATGGCGTGCATGTGCAATGTTGACGCACAAGAAAAAGTAAGTTCTGACAAAGCAGAGTTGGAGAATGCGTAATGAAAATTCTTGTTATTAACCCAGGTTCAACATCGACAAAAATTGGCTTATTCCAAGATTTAGATAAGCAGTTTGAGCACGTTATTCGCCATTCTAGTGAGGAGTTGGCGCAATTCGAAAACGTCACTGCTCAGTACGACTTTCGTAAGCAATTGATTGTTTATGCACTAGTCGAAAATGGTGTCGATATGTCTCAAATCGAGGCGATTGGCTGCCGAGGCGGGGCTTCGAAACCTATTCCTGGTGGTACGTATCTTGTCGATGAAGCGGTATGTAAAGACCAAGCTGAGAGCAAGATCCAACACCCTTCAAGTTTGGCATCACTTATTGGACATGAATTAGCTAAAGAGTATGGCATCGAAGCATATTTCACAGACTCTCCTGTTACCTACGAACTCAGTGATCTTGCTTCATACAGTGGCCTGAGCGACATCAAACGTCATGGTCGATTCCATGCACTAAACGCAAAGGCGGTGGCACAGGTTTTTGCTCAAGAAAATCAGCGTGATTACAAAGAGTTGAATGTGATTGTTTGTCACATGGGTGGCGGTATCACAATCAGTATGCACCAGCAAGGCCGCGCGGTTGACGTCACGGATGCCATTGCAGAGGGCCCTATGACCCCAGAACGTAGCGGACGCCTTCCTTCTCGCGACCTAGTCGATCTTTGTTACTCCGGAAAGTATAGCCACGGTGAAATGAAGAAGAAGCTTCAGGGTGAGGGTGGCGTGTATAGCTACCTTGGCACCGCGGACATGCTTGAAGTAGAGCAAGCTGCAGAGCGCGGAGATGAAAAAGCCCGCAAGATCGTTGATGTATTGGTTTATCAAGTAGCAAAAGAAATTGGCGCAATGGCACCAGTGGTCAACGGAAGAATTGATGGCGTGATTCTGACTGGCGGCATTGCTTATAGCAAGTATGTGGTCTCCGAGCTATCAAAGCGTGTTGGCTATTTAGCAGACATTGCGGTGTATCCAGGTGAGATGGAATTGGAAGCATTGGCTGCGGGTGTTTACCGCGTTTGCAGACAAAACCTTACTCCGAAGCATTACAGCGAAAATATAAAAACGACAGCTTAGTCCAATCGAAACAATACGGGAACTGAACAATGACAACTGATAATTCAAAAGGTCAAGTGAGCAATCAATTAGGTGTGTATAGCACAGTAGAGGAAGCGGTGAAGTGTGGTGCAGCTGCGCAAACTCGCTATCAGCAAGCGTTTGGTATAGAGGGCCGAACACGCCTAATAACAGCAATCCGTGACAAGGTGATGGAGCTATCTGAAGTATTAGGTCAGATGGCAGTAGAGGAAACAAAACTGGGGCGTATTCCTCATAAAGTGGCCAAAAACCAACTCGCAGCGATGGCAACACCAGGTCCAGACTCACTACGAACAGAAGCCGTATCTAGCGATGCCGGGCTGACTATTGAAGAACGTGCGCCTGTGGGACTTATTGGTGCGGTAACGCCAGTGACCAATGAAGTACCAACAATCGTGAATAACGCAATTTCGATGCTTTCTGGCGGAAATGCAGTGGTATTCAATGTACACCCATCTGCAAAAAATACCTCGGCATTCATCATCGATGAGCTGAACAAAGCGATTATTGCGGCAAATGGTCCTGCAGACCTTATCACTATGGTTCAAGAACCGACGTTAGAAACATTGCAAGAAATTGCAAAAGCACCAGAAGTGAAAATGCTTGTTGGTACTGGCGGTCCTGGACTGGTTAACGCTCTATTGCGCTCTGGCAAAAAGGCAATTGGTGCTGGTGCTGGTAACCCTCCTGTGATTGTTGATGACAGCGCAGATGTAGAAGTAGCAGGTCCATTCATCGTGGCTGGCGCTTCTTTTGATAACAACTTGCTGTGCATTGGTGAAAAAGAGGTGTTTGTCACCGAATCTAAAGCAGATGCTTTGATTGAGTCTATGCAAGCGAATGGCGCTTACTTACTCAATTCAGAACAAGCGGCAAAAGTAACAGAGCTCGTACTGACTGCAGATGAGACGCAAGAGACAGCTAAACCTTGTAGTTACGGCATGGATCGCGAATATCACCTACGCAAAGAGTGGGTAGGACAAGATGCCAGCAAAATCTTGGCGGCTATCGGCGTCGAGACAGAGTCACAAGTTGAGCTACTGATCTTCGAAACAGAGTTTAACAACCCATTCGTTCAACTTGAGCAAATGATGCCAGTACTGCCAATCGTGCGATGTAAAGACTTTGATTCAGCCTTAGGGATGGCTGTCGAAGCAGAACATGGCAATCGACACTCGGCCTGTATTTACTCAAACAACATTAACAATGTAACCAAGTTTGCCAAGCGTATTGGTACCACAGTATTCACTCAAAATGGCCCAACCTTGGCTGGTTTAGGATACGGCGGAGCAGGGACCACATCCTTCACTATTGCCGGTCCAACTGGCGAAGGTATTACGACGTCAAAAGACTTCACTCGAGTTCGTCGTTTCGCGATGGCTCAAGGTGGCAACCGAATTATCTAACTATTGAGGCACCAATGTGCCTCAATCTCAAGAAATTTAAAGAGATAGCTAGTTATCTCTAAATACAAACTTAAATCTAGTAGTAAGGAAATTATCATGTCTGATCAATTTTATCGTAACCCTGAACTTTGGATGCCAGAAATTGCGGGTACACATGTAGACGTAGAAAACCTAGAGAATCTGTATCAACAAGAAGAAGCGCTTTACGTTTCTCGTATGAAGAAAAGTAAAGAAATGCACGAGCGTGCGGCAAAGTCGATGCCAAACGGCGTGACTAACTCATGGCAAAGTGTATGGCACGTACCGCATCCATTTTACATTGAACGTAGCAAAGATAACCGCGCATTCGATGTAGATGGCAACGAGTATGTCGACTTTAACCTTGGAGATACACCGGACTTCTACGGTCACTCTCCAAAGAATAAAGTGACGGAAGGTATCATTGAGCTTCTTCAAAACAGCGGTATCAACACACTAGCAACCAGTGAAGATGCTGTTATCGCTTCTGAATTGCTGCGTGAGCGCTTTGGTATGCCTTACTGGTTTACCGCTCTATCTGCATCTGATGCAAACCGTTTTGCTATTAAACTGGCTAAGCTTGCAACGGGCCGCGGTAAGGTACTTCAATTCAACATGGCTTATCACGGCACTGTTGATGAAACTAACGCTTGGATGCCAGAAGAAGGCATGGTTGAGTACCGCGTTCCTGAGATCTACCCAGGTCAAGATCCATCACAGTTTACTCGCGTAGCGACGTTTAACGACTTGGCATCGGTTGAAGAGCAGCTTAAGCACGGTGATGTAGCGGTTGTACTAACTGAACCTGCATTGTCGAACTCTGGTCTGACGCTACCTAAGCCAGGTTTCCATGATGGTCTACGCGAGCTATGTACTAAATACGGCACGCTGCTACTGATTGATGAAACTCATATGCAAACAACAGCTCACCATGGTGCAACAGGTGAGTGGGGTCTAAAACCGGACATTTGGGTAGCGGGTAAGTGTATTGCTGGTGGCGTTCCATGTGGTGTGTATGGTTTCTCTGAGGATGTTGCAAACCTATTCCAAGAAACAGTTGGCAAGGGACCTTGGCATATGGCTGGTCTTTTGGGGCAACAAACGACCATGACTGGTAATGCGCTTTCTCTACGAGCGCTGCGCTTGAACCTTGAGCATAACGTTACTGAAGAAAACTTCCGTGGAATGATCGAGACTAACAGCTATCTTACTGAGAAGCTGAACGAAGTGATTGCTAAATATGATGTACCACTAAGTACTGAGCAAGTTGGTGCGCGTACTTGGCTACACTTCTGTAAAGAAACACCAGTAGAAATTGAAGATTGCGTGAAAGGCATCGGTATCGTAGGACACTTTATTGATTACATCTTCCTATACCTATTTAACCGTGGCGTGATGATCATTCCTTTCGGTCTAAACATGTGGCTTGTATCACCACAAACTACGAAGGGCGATTGCGAAATCTTTGCTAAGTACTTCGAAGAAGCAGTAGTCAACATGTTTCAAATCGAAAAGGCCTAAATAACGGCTACTTATTTAGATTACGGGCCCTAATGGGCCCGCTTTTAGTTTAGGAAAGATTGCAATGTTTCAATACAAAGCTGTTATCGCTATCAGCAAGCAGATCAATAAATTAATTAATATACCGTTTCCAGATGTTCATCAGGGCTTTGGAGCTGTCGATTCAGTAGGTCAAATTCTGGCGAAGAAAGGTATGAAAAAGCCTCTCATTGTGACTGATAAAACGCTGGTTTCGTTGGGGATCGCCGACAAAGTTATTGCCTCGTTGAACGAAAGTGGCTTGGAATGTGCGGTTTTTGATGGTGTAGAGCCAGATCCTTGTGTGGCCTCTGTCGAGTGGGGCTTCAAGATTTATCAAGACAACCATTGTGATTGTATTATCGCATTGGGGGGTGGCTCGCCAATGGATTGTGCCAAGATCATCGGTGCTAAAGCTGTGCGCAACATCGATGTACGTCAAATGGCTGGTCAGCTTAAAATCCGTAAGAAACTGCCGCATCTTATCGCCATTCCTACAACTGCGGGTACTGGTTCAGAAGCAACCTTAGCTGCTGTTATTTCGGACAAAGAAAACAACGCAAAATTTGCTGTTATTGATCCGTCCTTGGTTCCAAAGGACGCTATTTTGGATCCTGCTCTGATGGCTGCACTTCCTGCTTCTATTACCGCAGCAACAGGTATGGATGCATTGACGCATGCTATTGAGGCGTACTTAGGTGGCTACAGCACGACATTGACGGACAAATATGCCGAAGATGCGATTAAGTCTATCTTTAAGAACTTGCCACTTGCCTATACCGATGGTGAGAATATGGTGGCTCGTGAGTGGATGGCCGTTGCATCATATCAAGCGGGTTGTTCGTTCACTCGGGCATTTGTCGGCTACGTACATGCTATCGCTCACCAATTAGGAGCTCTGTATCATGTTCCTCATGGTCTTGCTAATGCAGTGCTACTACCACACATCTTGCGCTTTAATTTGTCTGCTTGTGAGCAAAAGTTTGAAAGTATGGCGAAGATGGTAGGCCTTAACACTGGTCTTGAGTTTATTGAGGCGGTTGAACAGATGAACGATACGCTGAACATCCCTAAAACTATTAATCAGTTAAAAGCGGAAGATTTTGCTGAAATTTCTAAGCGAGCGTTGAAAGAAGCACACGGTACTTATCCGGTGCCGCGTTATATGACGCCAGCTCAATGCGAGAATATTCTCCGTAAACTGCTGCCGAACTGATCGTTGTTCATTGGTACAATAAAACGGCAGTAAAAGCGAAATCTGATTAAGTTAGGTTCCAAATGATCCCGATGCGAATTGTTGAAAATGTAAAACCAGCTGAGCTGGATGATGTGAGGCGCGTTGCCAAACTCATTCAACAGGATACCCGAACGGCAAAGTACGATTTAGTCAGCGGTATTTTGTGTGATGATAATGGTGACGCTATGGTGTTGCCCACTGTGTTAGAAAGCCAGAAACGTGTTGTTCAAAACTGGGGCAGAGTACCATTTTCAACCAGGCGGTTTATTTCCGGCGTAGAGCATTTGGTATTTGGAGCTGATTTCTGTCAGAAAAACGCGCAACAACTAGCCTCAGTACAAGCGCCTGGAGGAACGGGGGCGTTGAGGCTAGCGTTTGATTTTTTCGCTCAGCAACTTAAAGGCGAGCGAATTTGGATTGGTACACCATGCTGGTCTAATTATCAAAATGTCGCCAAAGCTGCCGGACTTGCCACACAATTTTTTGAGCACACTAGCCAAGTTGAAGTATTTGAACAGCAGCTTGTTGATACCAAGCCCAATGATGCGCTCATTTTGCAATCGGGCGCGCACAACCCTTCTGGTAGTGTGTATTCGAGTGAAGAGTGGCAGCAAATCGCACAGGTATGTCGTCGTAAACAACTTATCCCTATCATCGACAATGCCAGCCAAGGGCTTGGACGTGGAGTGGAAGAGGATAGTGAAGCCATTCGTGTTATTTCGTCGATATGCCCAAACCTCATTGTTGCCACTTCGTTTTCTAAAAATTTCACTTTGTATCACGAACAAGTGGGCGCACTAACAATAAAAGTCGAATGTGAAAGGTATACACGTGCGGTTCAGGAGGCAATGAATGGCATTATTCGCAGTAACTATTCTTCTCCTTCACAGTTTGGTGCATCTATTGTGACTGAAATACTAGGCGACGATTCGTTGCGTATGACATGGGAGAAGGAATTGATGGACGTTCGGAGCTTACTAAAACAGCGTAAACACGCTCTATTAACATCCATTAATAATGATAAAGCAATACCTACACACACAGTTTACGGGGTGTTTTTTCAGTTGCCACTCGCACTATCGGATATACGCGCATTGCGAACTAGGGATGCTATATATTTACTTGATAACGGAAGAATTAGTTTAACAGGCTTAACTCCGCGTATTATTGAGAATGTAGGAACTTGTATTCGACACGCACTCTTAAGGTGATTATATTATTGATACAACCCAATTCTAGGGTTGTATCCCTTCCGAAATCTGATTAGTGCTCAGGCGTCTCTAACAAACGAATGGCACTTTCTACAGCCGCACTCATTGCCTGATCATCTTCAAACTTACCTGAACCAGCAGGGCTAAGAACGCTAGCAAACAGATCTGCCTGTTTATTGAAAGGTAGATCTAACTGTTCATAAAGGTTTTGTCTGATTTCAGCGTGCTCTTCTGGCATTTTGTTGGAGAGGCTAACAAGCGTTTGATAAATTAACTCTTTCATGGTGTATCCATTTCTTTTTACTACGGGGGAGTATGATTGTAGCCAGCTTGAGAATGAGTTTCTTATGCAACTGTCACACTACAGACTATCAACGTGAAACTGTTCGCACGTTTTTAACGAAGGATTGCCTCATGGTCAGCATAATGTTTTGATGTTTAATTCTTAGACGGATATAGGGTAAAGCGCAATGAGTATTGTTTACAAAGTAAGTTCTGTTTTGTTTTTGGTGCTGCTGTCGTATTCAAACCATACCTTCGCTCTAGAAGCCCTTGGGCTAATAAGGGAAGATGGTTCAAAGCTTCAATATTATTTAAAAAAGAATACCCCAAACCATGATGACTTACTCATTCTAGTTCAAGGCTCAGACTGTAATAGCGTTACTCAAAACGCCCGAATTAATCAAGAGTTACCAAAGATACTCCCCAACGCCGATGTATTGACTGTCGAAAAGTATGGTATCGATGCAAGCTTGCGTTTGAGTGAGGAGATTGAGAGAGCGGACTGTCCTAAGGCGTATATTGACAATGATTCACCTGAGCAACGTGTCAGTGATTATTTGCAAGTGTTGGCTCATGTGGAGGCAGGCCAGCATTACGATAGAGTCATGATTGTTGGAGGGAGTGAAGGCGGGCTGATTGCCAATATGCTAACAGCGAACTCTGATCGTATTTCTTATACTGTTTCCATTAATAGCGGTGGTAGAAAGTTTATTGATGATGTAATCCACAGTATTCGTGTTGACGCTTCTTCTGAAGAGGTATTTGAACAAGAAAGTCAAGGCTTTATGGGTTTTTACAATCACCTATTAGACAGTGAACCCTTTGAGCTGGATATGAGTAATCACGGTTATAAATGGTGGCGAGGTGTATTCTCAGTCGACCAAGTTGAGGTCATAAAGCAAATCAATACACCTGTTTTACTCATCCAAGCTGGTCAGGATGAGAGCGTCTCGGTCGATTCGGCTATCGAGATGGCCGAAGATATCGCGAGTAGCAATCCCAATATAGAGTTCAAGTTATACGGTGATCTTAACCACGGATTGAAGCGCTCTACGGGAGATGATGCTCTTAGTCTGGTGATTGAGGATATTCAAATCTGGCTAAAAAAACAGTCGTGATGATAAAGCCATTTTCTTGCTGATCACATTCCACGATAGCTTGGTCCTCCACCGCCTTCAGGTGATGTCCAGTTAATGTTTGCCGATGGGTCTTTTATGTCGCAGGTCTTACAGTGAAGGCAGTTGGTCGCGTTGATATGCAACTGTGGTTGTCCGTCGGAATTGATGATTTCATAGACACCTGCTGGGCAGTAGCGCTGACTCGGTTCGTTGTATTGGGGTAGGTGGGTCTCGATAACCAGATCTGGATCATGCAGAAGAAGATGACACGGCTGGTTTTCTTCATGCTGCGTACCAGAGAGAAACAGAGAGGAAGGTTTATCAAAGCTTAGTTTGCCGTCTGGCTTAGGGTAGTCGATGGGCTTGGACTGTTTGACTCGATCTAGGCAGGCATGGTCTTCCGTAAGATCCTGCACTTTCCATGGTGCAGATCTTTTGAATAGCTTTGGCCACCAGTTTTGTTCGACTACATTGACTAGCCCGCCAATGGGCTCACCAAACCGATGAAGGTTAGCACCAAAATTTTGGGTGCTTGCCAGCTCATCATAAAGCCATGAAGATTCAAATTCACTTTGATAGTCAGGCTCACGCTCTGGTTGCGGTGCCACTAGAGACTTAAATACTGCTTCTCCCGCCAACATACCTGATTTCATAGCCGTGTGGCTGCCTTTAATTTTCCCCATATTGAGCGTACCAGCGTCACAGCCAATGAGCAGGCCACCGGGAAACTGTTGTTTCGGTAGTGAACGCAATCCCCCCTTGGCAATGGCTCTTGCCCCAAAACATAAACGCTCGCCATCGGACAAATATTTGGCAATAGCTCGATGATGTTTAAAGCGTTGGAATTCTTCAAAAGGATTGAGATGAGGGTTGCGGTAATTGAGGTCGGTAATCAGACCAACCGCAACCTGGTTATTGGGTAAGTGGTATAAAAAGCTACCACCAGTGGTACTCGTTTCACTGAGTGGCCAACCTACACCGTGGACAACGTGTCCTTGTTTATAATGCGGATGGTCTTTTGGCAGTTGCCACAGCTCTTTAAAGCCAAGCGCATAGTGTTGGGGCTGCATGTCATGGTCGAGAGAATACTTGTCGATGAGTGATTTACCTAGATGACCGCGAGCTCCTTCCGCAAAAATGGTGTATTGAGATAGGAGATCAATACCGGGCTCGAAGTTAGATTTTTTCTCTCCGTTTTTGTCGAGACCCATGTCAGCGGTTTGCACACCAACCACGGTGTTCGCTGAATCATATAAGACCTTACTCGCTGCGAAACCAGGAAAGACTTCGACTCCTAACTGCTCTGCTTGATCAGCTAACCATCGACATAAATTACCAAGGCTTATGACATGGTTGTCTGAGCTGTTTTTTAAACTGTTCGGGGTCAGAAATTCAGGTACTACGACATGATTGAGGTGAGTGGTGAGATACAAACATTCATCATTGGTGACGGGGTTTTTAACTGGAGCGCCGAGGCTTGTCCAATCGGGGCAAAGCTCATCTAATGCACGAGTTTCAAAAACGGCACCGGAGAGTATATGCGCACCGACTTCAGCCCCTTTTTCTATCACGCAGATTGAAAGTGGCTTTTCTTGCTGCTGCAATTGAGCTAGTCGAATGGCAGCCGAGAGCCCAGCGGGGCCCGCGCCTACAATCACCACGTCAAATTCCATTGATTCTCTTTGCATGTTGTACACCTTGGTTGCCATCCATCGGATCTTAAAGATGTTACGTATAACTATAGTGCAGTTGACGTAAACGTAAACTTAGCTAAGCTCATTTTATAACCACTTTATGGCGCTTGTGTTCAAAACAGGAGGGTGTATGAAGGTATTAGTGGCGGTTAAACGTGTCATCGATCCCTATGCAAAAATCCGAGTAAATGACGATGGGTCTGGGGTTGAAACCAACAATATGAAAATGTCGATGAACCCCTTTTGCGAGATTGCAGTTGAAGAGGCAATTCGGCTGCGAGAGGCAGGAGTAGCGACAGAAATTGTAGTGGTCAGCATCGGTGATAGTGCGGTTCAAGAGACACTTCGTAATGCACTTGCCTTAGGGGCTGATCGCGCCATTCATGTTGAAACCGAGTCAATGTTAGAGCCTTTAGCCGTGGCAAAAGTGCTTAAGCAAGTTATGTCACAAGAATCGCCTCAATTGGTGTTAGTGGGCAAACAATCTATTGATACTGACAACAACCAAGTTGCTCAGATGCTCGCCGCTCTGACTGATCGTCCACAAGGTACATTCGCATCGAAACTTGTTATCGAAGGAGATGCTGCATTAGTGACAAGAGAAGTGGATGGCGGATTGGAAACATTGAGTTTGCAGTTACCAGCGATTATCAGCACTGATTTACGCCTCAATGAACCAAGGTATGCCTCTTTGCCCAACATAATGAAAGCGAAAAAGAAGCCGCTAGATGTCGTTCCCATTGAATCATTAGCGGTTGATATTGAGTCGCGTCAAGAGGTGTTAGAAGTGATGGCTCCGAAATCACGCGCACCGGGTCAATCGGTAGCGAGTGTCGACGAGCTGGTGGATAAGCTCCGTAATGAAGCCAAAGTGCTTTGACTAAGGGGGAGGGTAAATCATGGATAGTAAAACATTGGTCATTGCTGAGCATGATAATAGCAATATCGCCGCAGATACGCTGAAAACGCTACATGCTGCAAGCCAGATAGGCGGTGATATTGCTGTTCTTGTGGTAGGCAACAAGGTTACAGCAATAGCGGAAAGCTTATCAAAAGTGAAGGGAGTAACGCAGGTAATCCGTGTCGATGCCGAGCAATTCAAACATCCCACCGCTGAAGATGTCGCTCCTATTATTGTTGAGTTGAGCGGGGTGTTTACTCATTTTCTTGCACCAGCAACAACATTTGGCAAAAACCTTATGCCGACAGTGGCAGCGCTGCTGGATGTTGGGCAGTTGTCAGACGTTATTCAAATCGAATCACCCGATACTGTTATTCGCCCAATTTATGCCGGCAACGCGCTAGCGAGAGTAAAGTCCAACGATTCCAAGTTGGTGATGACGATTCGTGGCTCAGCGTTTGATTCAGCGAGTACGGATAGCCAAGAAAATGCATCAGTTGAAGCGCTTGTGTCAAAGACTTCTCAACAAACCCTGGCTAGCTTTATTGATTCTCAACAGACGGTATCAGAGCGCCCCGACTTGTCGTCAGCAAAAGTCGTTATATCAGGAGGTCGAGGTCTAGGCAGTAAAGAAAACTTTGCTCTCGTTGAGCGCTTGGCCGACAAACTGGGTGGTGCCATTGGCGCATCAAGAGCTGCGGTCGACGCCGGTTTTGTTTCTAACGACCTGCAAGTAGGTCAGACGGGCAAAATTGTCGCTCCTGAGCTATATATTGCTATTGGTATCTCCGGAGCTATTCAGCACATGGCGGGAATGAAGGACTCTAAGGTTATCGTGGCAATTAATAGTGACCCGGATGCAGCGATCTTTGAGGTGGCAGACTATGGGTTAGTTGGAGACTTATTCGAAATCATGCCGGAGCTGATTGATAAGGTGCCTTAGCCTATCTTTCGTTGTTCAAACATACTAGCTGTAGTGGTTTAATGATCCCGGACACCAAATTAGGTGGTAAAGTCTCCACCGTAAATGAGGTGTTCAATGACAAAACGACAACGACGTACATTTTCTCCTGAGTTCAAAGTAGATGCCGCAAGCTTGGTTCTTGATCAAGGTTACTCAATATCTGAGGCGGCACGATCCTTAGATATCGGCGATACGGCCTTACGACGCTGGGTAGATCAACTAAAGATTGAGCGCGGCGGAGAAACGCCAGCGGTTAAAGCTCTAACGCCAGAACAGCAGAAGATCCAAGAGTTAGAAGCTAGGATTAATCGCTTGGTAAGAGAAAAATCCATACCAAAAAAGGCCACAGCTCTCTTAATGTCGGACGAACTCGAACGTTCTCGCTAATTGACCAGTTGAGGGAGCATGAACCGGTCAAAGTTCTTTGTGAGCTGTTCGATGTAGCTTCTTCCTGCTACTACGAGTTTAAACAACGAAAGCCGGATGCCAATCGTATTCGGTTAGTCAGCCGAGTTAAGCAGCTCTTTAACATGAGTCGTGGCTCTGCCGGAAGTCGGACTCTTGCTTCT